>JBBJNU010000148.1:0-4858 GCA_037721005.1 Thermoleophilaceae bacterium
GGCATCTCCAGATAAGTAGAGCGAAGAGCGACAGCACCAGCGCCGCTCCCATGAATCCGAACTCCTCCCCGACCACGGAGAAGATGAAGTCCGTGTGGTGCTCGGGGAGGAAGTCGAGCTTGGTCTGGGTGGCCGCCTCGCCGCGGCCTGTCTTGCCGCCCGCGCCGATGGCCACCAGCGATTGAGCCTGCTGGTAGCCCTGGCCGGAAAGGTTCTCCGTGGGGTTCACAAAGGCCGTTAGGCGGTCCATCTGGTACGGCTTGAGCAGTTCGATCCCCAGAGCCGGGGCGGCCACGAGCACCACCACCACCGCGATCACTCCCAGACCCGCCAAACCCGCAAAATGCGTCCACTTCGTCCCGGCCACGAACAGCACGGCCGTGACGATGGCGAGGTACACGAGTCCCGAGCCCAGATCGGGCTGGGCCACCACGAGCATCGCGGGCACGAGGGCCAGCAGCACGATCCTGCTCGTGGTCTCGCGCTCTCCGAGGCGCCTGACGCGGTCGACCATGAAGGCCGACAACGTGAGGATCAACAACACCTTGCCCAGTTCGGAGGTCTGCAGCTGAAAGAAGCCGAGGTCGACCGCCCTCCGCGAGCCCCTCGCCACGCTGCCCAGCGCGAAGGTCAGGAGGATGAGGCCGATCATCGCTACGTACAGACCCGCCTTCCAGTCACGGAATCGCGAGTAGTCGATCCGTGAGAGCACGAGCATCAGCACCAGCCCCACCACGGCGTAGGCGGTCTGGCGGTACACGAAGAAGTTGGGATCGCCCGGGATGTCTCCCTTCGTAGCCGAGGCGATCGTGTAGATGCTGGTGGCGATCAGAGCGACCGCCGCCAGCAGGAGCAGCACGTCCATGCGCACGAAGCGAGGGACCGCCCCGTCGCGAAAACCCTTGACGGACGTACCGTATGGGGAGGCCTGCATCAGGCCAAGACCCTAACGGTGCGCCCAGCGAGAGGAGCGCATCCGAACGAGAACCTCAGCGAGAGGAGCGCAGCTCGATCGTGGATCGAGCGAGCACCGAACGAGAACATCAGACCATCAGTCCTGGGAGCTCCCGGCCGACACGTCGCCCGCCTTCGCGCCGAGCAGCTCGGCCAGGATCGCGCGTGCGGCGGGCGCGGCGGTCTCGGCCCCGAAGCCTCCCTGCTCGAAGGTGGTGACCACCACGTACTCGGGGTTGGGGTAGGGCGCCAGCGCCGCGTACCAGGACTGGTCGATGCCGTTCGTCTTCTCCGCGGTGCCAGTCTTGCCCGCGATGGGGATGGGAAAGCCCGCGAACACGTCCGTCGACGTGCCGCCCGGCTCACTCGCCGCGCTGCGCAGCCCCTCCAGGATGGCCTGGCGGTGGGAGGGGTCGATCTTCAGCTTGCGGGCGTTCGGCGCCTCGAGCTCTTGCAACACGCGCCCGGAGGCGTTCTCGATCCGCTGGCCGAGGCGCGGTTGTACGACGCGCCCGCCGTTGGCAATGGTGGCGTAGGCCACCGCGAGCTGGAGGGGGTTGGCGGAGAGATCGCCCTGACCCACGGAGAGGTTCACGTTGTCGCCTACGCTCCAGGGGCGGTCGGTGAGCCCCTTCTTGAAGAGATCGTTGCGCCACTTTGGCGTCGGCACCCGGCCAGGCATATCGCTGGGCAGATCGATTCCCGTCGGCCGGCCGAGCCCGAGCCGCTTGGCCCACTCCTGGATGAGCAGCCCGTTGCCCGTCCCGTTGGCCTGCACGCCGAGCTTGTAGAAGAACACGTCGCTCGACACAGAGAGCGCCCTCCGGAGCGCGACGGGACCGTTTACCACGCCGCCTGCGTTCTCAAAGTTCACGCCTCCGACCTGGATCGAGCCGCCGTCGTACTGCACGGTATCCGGAGTGATGAGCCCGCCGGCCAGCGCCGCCGTCGCGGTGATCAACTTGAAGGTGGACCCCGTCGGATAGTCGCCCTGGGTGGCCCGGTTGAAGAGCGGCTTCCCGTTCTCCTCGTCCCCCAGGCGGTCGAGATCGGACTGCTTGATCCGCTTCGAGAAGATGTTGGGGTCATACGAAGGTGAGCTGCCCAGGGCGATCACCTCGCCGTTGCGTACGTTCATCACGGCGAAGGCGCCGGCGGCGCCTCCGAACTGCTCCTGGCCCACCCGCTGCACGTCGAGATCCACCGACAGGCGCAGCTGGCGCCCCTGCGTGGGCTCTCGCTTGCGCAGGGTGCGCCGGAGACTGCCGAGAGCGTCCACCTCCACCCGGGTGGCGCCGTTCTCGCCGCGCAGAAAGCGGTCGTACTGGTACTCAATGCCCGACTTGCCCACACGGTCGCCGAGCACCACGCCGCGGTAGCGCGCGTCCTTGAGCTCTTCCTCGCTCACCTCGCTCACGTAGCCGAAGAGGTGGGCCCCCGTCTGCTTGTGCGGGTACTGGCGCACGGATACCTGCTCGGGCTCCACGCCGGGAAAGTCCTCTTGGTTCTCGAGCAGGTAGTACACGAGCTCCTTCGACACGTCGGACTTCACCGTGGCGGGCGCAGAAGGCAGGACAACCAACTGGTCCTCCACGCTCTTCTCCACGCGGCCCGCCGGGATGTCGAGCACCTTGCCGAGGTTGGCATACACGGCGCGGCGTGCCTCCTCGCCCTCGGGCAGCTTCTCCGGCGAGACCTTCACCGACAGGCCGGTGCGGTTGCGCACCAGCACCCTGCCCTCTCGGTCCACGATCTCGCCGCGGGGAGCGGCCACCTTGATCGGTCGCACGCTGTTGGCCCGCGCTTCGCTGCGGTACTTGTCGCCGGAGAGCACCTGGAGATACCAGAGACGAAAGAACACGAGACCAAACCCAACGAGGGCGATGCCGCCGATCACGGCCACGCGCAGGGCGAGCTGGGGGGTGAGCCGGCTTTGAGAGTCCTGGTACATCACGCCTCCAGCCCTCGAAGGCCGAGCGGCCCGGTCTCGCGAGGACCGCGGCGGCGGCTGCGCAGGCCGACCGGATCCACGAGCAACACGGGTCGCAGCACCCTGCGAGCCAAGAGGAAGACCGGCAGCGCGAGCAGCGCGTTGAGCAGTGTGGTGACCAGGGCGTCGCGCACCACCAGCGGGCTCACGGACGAGCCGACATCGAGCATGAAGGAGACCGCGGCAAAGGCGATCAGGTAGCCCAGCGTGGCCGCCGCGCCTACCGGAATGGGCATGAGCCCGTGCGCAGGGTCGCGCACCTCGCGGTAGCGCCCGATTGCGTAGCCCACCGCGGTGAGCACGAGCGAGGACACGCCCATCGTCCCCCCAACCACCAGATCGAGGAGGAAGCCAGTGGCGAAGCCGGTGGCCGCGCCCGCCACGCTCCCGGCATAGATGGCCACGGCGGCCACTCCCAGCGGGACGAGGTCCGGATGTATGCCGAAGGGGTGCGCGCCTCCCAGACCCGAGATCTGCAGGATCACCACGAGAAGGGCGATACCCCCGGTCCGGGCGAAGGCTTGCGGCGTGAGGCTCACGGCGTCACATCCGCCGACGCGTTCTCGCTCGCCCGGCCCTTGGAGGTGAGCACCTGCACGATGTCGATGCGGCGCAGGTCGGCGAACGGCTTGAGGTGCACGCGCTGGTAGAGCTGGACCTCGTCGAGATCCACACGGCTCACGCGGCCGATGGGGATGCCTCGCGGAAATCTCGACTGCACACGCTCCGACGAGAAGCCCGAGGTCACGACCGTCGTGCCCTCGGTCACGCGCCGCCCGCGGTCCACGAAGTCGAGCAGGAGGTCGTTGGGTTGTCCCACCTCGGGCCGCACCACGCCACTGGCCCCGCTCGGCAGCACCTGAGCGGACACGGCGCTCGAGCCGTCGGTGATCAGCTTCACCTCGGCGGTGCCACCGGTCACGCTGGTCACCTTTCCGGCCAAGCCGCCGGCCGCGATCACCGGCTGGTCCTCCTCCACGCCGTCATCCGATCCCTTGTCGATCTTCACCGACTCGTACCAGACGGTGGGCGAATGCACGATCACGCGGGCGGCCACCGGGTTCGTGGCGCTTGGGAAGCTGTCGGTGTCCTCGAGCTTCACCAGCCCGCGAAGCTGGCGCACGTCGTCCGCGGCCACCGCGCTCTCTCCCAGCTGCTTGCGGAGCCTCTCGTTCTCAGCACGCAGATCGTCGTTATCGCCCTTTGCGTCCAGCGTGTCGCCGAACCATCCCGCCGCGTCGCGGAAGGGCTTGAAAGCACGCCCCGCCCCCGTCTCGAGGGGAGCGAAGGCCTCCTGCGCGCCGCGCTGGAGGGTGTGAAAGACCCCGCCCGAGCCTTCGCCGAAGTATGCCGTGAGCATCACCACGGAGAGAGCGACGCATATCGCGAGGGCCGCCCTTCTACGGCGGACCACTTTCGAGTCGTACAACTTCCTCGGCTCCTAGGAGAGCCCGCCGGGCTAGCGGCGTCGGTTTGTTCGGGAATTCTTGTTCGCGCGGTGAATGGCCTCGAACTCCTCGAGGCTGCGACCCGAGCCCACCGCCACGCACGTGAGCGGGGACTCAGCGAGATGGGCCGGCATCTGTGTCTCGTCTCGCAGGCGCACGTCGAGGCCCTGAAGCAGCGCACCGCCGCCGGCAAGCATGATCCCGCGATCCATGATGTCCGAGGCCAGCTCGGGCGGGGTGCGATCGAGGGTCTCCTTCACCGCGTCCACGATCGCCTGCAACGGCTCTTCGAGCGCGAGGCGCACCTCCTCGCTCGTGAGCACCACCGTCTTCGGCAGGCCTGACACGAGGTCGCGACCGCGGATCTCGGCTTGCATCTCCTCGTCGAGCGGGAAGGCCGAGCCGATCTCGAGCTTGACCTCCTCGGCGGTCTGCTGGCCGATCATCAGCTTGTACTCGCGCTTGA
>JBBJNU010000019.1:0-17339 GCA_037721005.1 Thermoleophilaceae bacterium
GGTCGAGCACAGGGACCATCGGCTTCGGCAACTCGAAGGTGATCGGCTTGAGCCGTGTTCCCAGTCCCGCTGCGAGCACCATGGCTTTCATGCGTGGGAACGCTACTAGGCTGCCGGCATCGATCTCGAGATCACGACGGTTGACGAAACCGCCCTGCCCGAGCTGCTGGCGCTGATGCGGGCGTACTGCGAGTTCTACGGGGTCGCGCCCCCCGGTGATGCGCTGCTCGCCATGAGCCGAGCGCTGATCGCCGACCCCGAGGTGGAGGGCCAGCAGATCCTGGCCCGCGACGCCACGGGGCGCACCGTGGGCTTCGCGACGATCTTCTGGAGCTGGTCGACCCTCGGCGCGTCGCGAATAGGAGTGATGAATGACCTCTTCGTGGCGCCCGACGCCCGCGGCGCGGGCGTGGCCGAGGCCCTGATCGCCGAGTGCGCCGCACGCTGCAAGGCTCACGGAGCCAGCTCCCTCGGCTGGCAGACGGCAAAGGACAACCACCGAGCCCAAGCCGTGTACGAGCGTGTGGGGGGTGTACGGGAGGAGTGGCTCGACTATTCGCTGGACGTGCGCCATGAGTGAAGGTAGGAGCGCTGCTCGGTGGTCATCGAGTCGATCTGCACCCCTACCGACGAAAGCTTGAGCCGCGCGATCTCGTGATCGATGGCCGCGGGCACCGCGAGCACCCGCGGCTCCAGCGCTGCGGCGTCACGCACCAGGTGCTCCACACCGAGGGCCTGGGTGGCGAAGCTCATATCCATCACCGCGGCCGGGTGGCCCTCCCCCGCTGCCAGATTCACCACGCGCCCGCCGGCGAGGAGGTTGAGGCGGCGCCCCTCGACCTCGAACTGCTCCACGAGCGGCAGCACCTCGCGGCCCTCGCCCCCGGCCGCCTCGCGTAGGCCGGCCAGGTCGATCTCCACGTCGAAGTGCCCGGCGTTGGCCAGCACCGCGCCGTCCTTCATAAGCTCGAAATGCTCCCGGCGCAGCACGCCCCGGCTGCCGGTGACGGTCACGAACAGATCGCCGCGCCCCGCGGCAGCCAGCGCGGGCATCACCTCGAAGCCCTCCATGCGCGCCTCGAGGGCGTGCATTGCGTCGATCTCACAAACGATCACGTTGGCGCCGGCTCCGCGGGCGCGCTGGGCGATGCCCCTGCCGGCCGAGCCGTAGCCGAAGAGCACCAGCGTGTGGCCGGCGAGCAGGAGGTTGGTGGCCCTCAAGATTCCGTCGAGGGCCGACTGGCCGGTGCCGTAGCGGTCGTTGAAGGTGCGCTCGGTACGCGACTCGTTCACAGCCAGCACGGGGCAGCGCAGGCCGCCCTCGGCCTCGAGGCGGCGCAGGCGCAGCAGGCCGGTGGTGGTCTCCTCAGTGCCGCCGATCAAGCCGCCGGCCGAATCACCGGCGTGCATGACCGTGAGCAGGTCGGCGCCGTCGTCGATCGTGATCTGCGGCTTGGCCTTCACGAGCGCGCCCACGTTCGCGGCGTAGGCGTCCAGATCCTCGCCGCGCACCGCGTGCACCTCCACCTCACCGGCCTCGAGCGCCGCCACCACCTCGGGCTGAGTGGACAGCGGGTTGGCCGAGCAGAGCCCGACCCGCGCGCCGCCCGCCACGAGGCAGCGCATGAGGTTGGCCGTCTCGGCCGTCACGTGGAGGCAAGCCGCGACCTTGACCTGGTCGAGGGGACGCTCCTCGGCGAAGCGCCGCGCAATCGCGCCGAGAACCGGCATCTGGCCCGCGGCCCAGCGGATCCGGGCCTCGCCCTGTGCGGCCAGGCTCGAGTCCAACGTACGGGATGGATCAGCCACGTGCTGCTAGCTCCAGGGCGTGCACGGGGCCGCCTGCCGCGGACGCAGGGAGCCCGCTGTGCTCCGCACGCGGGCGACCGAGGACAAAGGCAGGCGGATCCGTGCGTGTCCTGGTGCTAGTAGCGGTAGTGGTCTGACTTGTAGGGGCCCTCGACCGGCACGCCGAGGTACGAGGCCTGGTCGTTCGTCAGCTCGGTCAGGTGCACTCCGAGCGCATCGAGGTGCAGGCGCGCGACCTTCTCGTCGAGCTCCTTCGAGAGTACGTAGACCTTCTTCTCGTACTCGTCGTTCTTGCCCCACAGCTCCATCTGCGCCATCACCTGGTTGGTGAAGGAGTTCGACATCACGAAGCTCGGATGGCCCGTGGCGTTGCCCAGGTTGAGCAGCCGGCCCTCGGAGAGAACGATGATCGAGTGGCCGTCGGAGAACTTCCACTCGTCCACCTGCGGCTTGATGTTGATGCGCTCCACCGAGCCGTCTCGCTCGATCCCGGCCATGTCGATCTCATTGTCGAAGTGGCCGATGTTGCCCACGATGGCCTGGTGCTTCATGCGGGCCATGTCGGCGGCGGTGATCACGTCCTTGTTGCCGGTGGCGGTGATGAAGATGTCGGCCGTCTCGACCACCTCGTCGAGGGTGACCACCTGGTAGCCCTCCATCGCCGCCTGCAGGGCGCAGATCGGATCGATCTCGGTCACGAGAACACGGGCGCCCTGACCACGGAGCGAGTCCGCGCAGCCCTTGCCCACGTCGCCGAAGCCGAAGACCACGGCCACCTTGCCGCCAATCATCACGTCGGTGCCGCGGTTGATTCCGTCGATCAGCGAATGGCGGCAGCCGTAGAGGTTGTCGAACTTCGACTTGGTCACCGAGTCGTTCACGTTGATGGCCGGGAAGAGCAGATCGCCTGTCTCGGCGAACTGGTAGAGCCGCAGCACTCCCGTGGTGGTCTCCTCAGTGACTCCCTTGCAGGCCTCGGCCATGCGCGTGAAGCGCTGCGAGTCCTCTTCCAGCGAGCGCTGGAGCGTCTTGAGGATGATCTTGAACTCGTCGTTGTCGGCCGAGTCGGGGTCGGGCACGGCACCGGCCTTCTCGAACTCCACGCCCTTGTGCACGAGCAGCGTGGCGTCACCACCGTCGTCGAGGATCATGTTGGGGCCGTCGCCATCGGGCCAGGTGACCGCCTGCTCGGTGCACCACCAGTACTCCTCGAGCGTCTCGCCCTTCCAGGCGAACACGGGGATCCCGGCCTCGGCGATGGCCGCGGCGGCGTGGTCCTGGGTGGAGAAGATGTTGCAGGACGCCCAGCGCACCTCGGCGCCGAGGGCGGTGAGGGTCTCGATGAGCACGGCGGTCTGCACCGTCATGTGAAGCGAGCCGGTGATCTTCGCGCCCTTGAGCGGCTGCTCGGAGGCGAACTCCTCGCGCGTCCTCATCAAGCCCGGCATCTCGTGCTCGGCCAGGTCGATCTCCTTGCGGCCCCAAGGGGCGAGGGAGAGGTCGGCGACCTTGAAGTCTTCTGTCTTTGCGTCGGTGGCGGTGGGGGTTCCCATGATTCTCCTTCTATTGAATTTTCAGAGTGTGGCCGCGCCCAGCAGCCGCTCATGCTTTTCCTGCTCGAAGCGAAGCCAGTCAGAGGCGGGCACGCCCTCCGGACGGCGGGGACGGGCCTCGAGCCAGGCCCGTACCGCTGCGCTGAGATCGGCGTCGCGGCTCATACGCAGAGCGAACCCCACGTCGTTCAGGCTCAGCTCGTGCTCGGCGATCAGCGCGCGCAACGTCCGCAGGCGCTGCAGCTCCTCCGGTCCGTAAAGGCGGTAGCCCGAGGCCGAGCGCCGCGGGGCGATCAGCCCTTCGCGCTCGATGTAGCGAAGCATCCGCGACGACCAGCCGGTCGTCTCAGCCGCCTCGTGGATCGTGAGGCCGTCCATCGACGACAAACCTTACCACGGTCGTGTCAAGGTTCGGCTACCCGCATCGCGGTCAGCCGAGGCGGCTCTTGAAGGCCTCGATGGACTCCACCGGGGTCGGGTCGACCCCCCTGCGCTCGGCCAGCTCGACGCTCACCAGGTCGCCGAGCATCACGAGCGAGAGCACGTGGGCGACAGGGCTGTCGCCCCGAGCGTTCACGCGGGCCACGGGCACTCCGGCCTCCTCGAGGTGCTCACAGGTGAGCTCGGAGCGGCGGGCGATCCGCGGATGAACGCCCGGCGCCTCGAGGATCACCGCGGACATGGGCGCGTGATCGGAGCCCCACGCCCAGCCCTCGATCTCGTTGTGGTTGGCCTCGGGCAGTTCGCTGGCGAACGCCGAGATCTTGGCGTTCTCGTTCAGCTGGGTCTTCCAGCGGCGGGCCACCGGAGCCGTGAGCCCCGCGCCGTGGGCCACCACCAGGGTGTCGGCCAGGGTCGCAGCCACCGAGGCCGCCTCGGCCGGATCCGCGGCAAGGGAATTGAGCACCTGCGTTGCCTCCTTCAGCTCGTTGCGCAGCGAGGGGGCCGCACCGCACAGGGCCGCGCACTCGAGCGCCGCCACCGTCATGTAGACCACCGACGCCCGCGGCTGCATGCCGCTCGGCACACCGATCACCGGCACGCCGTCCTCGCGGGCCCGCTCGGCCAGCGGCCCGCCCGTGGTGAGCGCCACCCGTGGTGCCCCCACCCTCCCGGCCGCCTCGAAGCAGGAGAGCGTCTCCTCCGTGGAGCCGGAGTAGCTCGCGCAGAGCACGAGGGTGTCGCGTGAGAGCCAGGGGTCGGGCTCATAGCCGCGGACCGTGCGCAGCGGTGCGGTGGCACGGGCGCCGATGGCCCCGGCGGCGAGGTCCCCGCCAATCGCAGAGCCACCCATGCCACAGACCATGAGCCCGCCTGGGATCTTTTTGTCGGGCACCTTGGCCGCATCCGTGCGCCATAGGGCGTCGGCCACCTGGCCCGGTTGAGCGAGCACGTCGTCCCTCAAGCCACCGCCTCCCCCACCATGGCGCCTGGTTCGATCCGGGAGTCGGCGGGCACCACCTCTCCGTCGCCGATCCTCGCCCCAGCGCCCACCATCGCGCCGGGCTCGATGCGCGCGCCGTCACCAACCCGGACGCCCTCGGCCAGCACGCTGTCCTGGAGCACGCAGTCGGCGCCCACCAATACGCGGTCGTGGAGCACCGAGCGCTCCACCCTGGAGTCACTACCCACCGAGCAGAGCCGGCCGAGCACCGTCTGCGGGCCCACGTGAGCGCCGGCGGTGAGGCAGCCCTCGCCGATGAGCGAGCCCGTCTCGTCGCGCGCGGGAAGGGTCGAGGGCACGCGCCCGGCGAGCAGGTCGTGCGTGGCTTCGAGGTAGCGCTCGGGGGTGCCGATGTCCACCCAGTAGCCCTCCGCCGGGTATCCGAAGAGCCCCTTGTCAACGAGCGCCGGGAACACCTCACGCTCGAAGGAGACGGCGCGGCCGGCGGGCACCTGGCGTTCGATCACCTCGCGTTCGATCACGTAGGCCCCGGCGTTGACCCGGTTCGTGGGAGCCGGCCCGTCCGACTTCTCAAGGAACGCTTCCACGCGCCCGTCGTCGTGGGTGGGCACGACGCCGTAGCTCGCCGTGTCCTCCACGGAGATGAGGGCGAGCGTGGCCGCCGCGGCCGTCTCTTCGTGACGCGCCAGCTCCGCGCTCAGGTCGATATCGGTGAGCACGTCTCCGTTGAGCACGAGCAGCCGCTCTTCGAGGAGGCCTTCGTCGAAGGCCAGCCGCACCGGCCCGGCCGTGCCGAGCGGCTCGTCCTCGACCACGTAGCGCAGGCGCATGCCGCTGTGGATATCGCCCAGCACGTCGCGAACCGACTCGGACCGAAAACCGCACGAGAGGATCACCTCGGTCACTCCGTGCGAGCCGAGCCAGTCGAGCATGAAGGAGAGAAAGGGCCGTCCGGCCAGGGGGATCACGGGCTTGGGGATGGTGTAGGTGAGCGGACGGAGCCTCGTGCCCTCGCCCCCGGCGAGAACCAGCGCCTGCACGTCAGGCGGCGCCGGGGCGCACGCGGGTCACCGGCCGATGCCCTCGTAGGTGAAGCCCGCTGCGCGCAGCGCCTCGCGGTCGAGGAAGTTGCGCCCGTCCACGATCACCGGCGCGGCCATCCGCTCCTTGACCTCGGCCCAATCGAGCTCAGCGAACTCGGGCCATTCCGTAACGAGAACCGCGGCGTCGGCGCCGTCAAGCGACTCGAGGGCCGACGCGCACACCCGAGCACCGCCCAGCAGCTCGCTGGCGTTCGCGGCGGCGACCGGGTCGTACACACGCACGTTGGCCCCCTCACCCTGCAGGCGCGCGGCCAGCACCAGGCTCGTGGCTTCACGGACGTCGTCGGTGTCGGCCTTGAAGGCCAGACCGAGCAGGGCGATCTCCTTGTTCACCAGCGAGCCCAGGTGCTTCTGGAGCTTGCCGATGGTGCGCCGCTTCTGCAGCTCGTTGACCTCGATGACCGCCGTGAGCAGCTGGAAGTGATAGCCCGAGTTACCGGCGAGCTGCTTGAGGGCCGAGACATCTTTGGGAAAGCAGTTCGAAAGGGCGAAGCCTCCACTGGAGACGAAGCTGTGCGCGCCGGGAACCTCGAGGGAGTACACCGGCTCATGCCCCTCGCTCTCGTCCTTCCGCCAGACCCGCACCCAAGCAGTTCCTGCGCAGAGCGCGCGGTATCCGTTCGGCGCGGTTCGCTTGCTCTGGCGAGCGATGCTTGCGAGCACCCCGGCACGGTCACGCAGCGGTACCAACTCGATCGCCTGTTCGACCTGATCGGCCCCAGCGATCCGGATCCAATGGGTGTCCTTTGTCGATTTCTTCGTCCGCCCGATTCGGCGCGACGCCATGATCGCGAGCTCCGCAAGCAATCTGAGGACGCCGTCGGCCAGTTCGTCGCTGACCGTCCCGAGTTCGATGATGACACTCGGACCGCCGTTGATCAGCGACCAAGAGCCGTCACCTTCGAACAACCCCGAGAGGAGTGCCCACTTGTCGGAGGCCGGGCGGTCCCAGATCAGGTCGGGAAGCCGCTGGCCATAGCCGTTGCTACCGAGGCCGAGGACATCGAGCCACCAGGCGACGAGCAGACGAGACTCGACTCGCACGACCTTGGAGGTCGCCGCGGCGTAGACGTACGGCCGCACCCCTTGGCTACTCCAGTAGTCCGAAAGCTCGCCGACCAGGTGCTCTTCGCGGGTGGGGTGAAAGGACCAATGTAAGCGGTGATGGCTGCCTTTGCTGTACGCGCAGCCTTCGGCTAGATACAGGCCGAGAACGCGCCAGAACCGGGCGTCTAGAGATAGTTCGCTCGGGACCCCTCGGCCGCTGCGAGCCGTGGCGAGCCGGGAACCTCTTACGTTGACGCCCCCTAGCGCCGCTTCGCTCAACCGCAGCGCGCCGGTGCGTTTAACGTCACCCGTCCGAGCCGCTGCGCGGTCGCCGAACGCCACTCGCCGTTCCTCGATGCCTTGCGACAGCAACGCAGCAAGTCTTGTCGGCTCGGGACGCACGATCAGCTGGTCAGCAGTGACAGAAGCGGCCTCGCAGGCGGAGAAGAGGGAAGCCACGCTCGCCCCGTCATCGATCTGGCTGCGCCGAGTTGCGATAGGGACCCAGTCGTCGGTCGTGACCTCACGGGCGAGCTTTCGTACGGCTGGGGCGCCGGCGCCGTCGCTCACGAAAAGCGGATGGTCGGCTGTGCAGCGCAGGCGGCGACCCATCTTCGTACGCACCTCGATCATCGGGCCGTCGTAGTCCCGCTTCGTCACGCACGTTACCGGCAGGAACAGCGGCTCCTCGTGCTCAGGAAGCCACGACAGGACCTCCAAAGCGTACGGCAGAATTAGACCTTCTTCCGGGCGGTCCTCGCCGTCGCCCTCCAAACGCTTCCACAGGTCCTCGAACGTCATGAGGGTGGTACGCCCGTTCAGACGGGCGAGAACCGTCTCCCTTCCGGCCAGACACGAGCCGCCATACCCGATCCCCGGCCGCAAAAACTGGCTGCCAATTCGCTCGTCGAGACCCATTCCGCGCGCCACCTCGAGCACGTCTGCCCCCAGCTCCTCGGACACGTTGGCGATCTCGTTGATGAAGGAGATCTTCGTGGCCAGAAAGGCGTTCGAGGCGAGCTTGACCATCTCGGCGCTCGCCACGTCGGTGCGCACGATCGGGCCCCCGAGGGGCTCGTACAGGGCAGCTACTCGGTCAGCGAAGGCATCCGAACCCGCGTCGGCGCCCACCACCACGCGGTCGGGGTGCATGAAGTCCTCAACCGCGGAGCCCTCCTTGAGGAACTCCGGGTTGGACACGTAGCCCACGTCTTCGCGGCGGCGCTTGATCGCGCGGCCCGTGCCGACCGGCACCGTGCTCTTCATCACGATCGCGTGCTCGGCGGAGTCGCCGAGCTCGTCCACCACAGCGTTCACACGCGAGAGGTCCGCGTCCCCCGAGTACGTGGGCGGGGTGTCCACGCAGCAGAAGAGCAGCTGCGCGCGCTCGAGCACCTCGGGCATGGAGGTGGTGAAGCGCAGCCTCTCGCCGTTCTTGGCCACGAGCTCGGGCAGTCCGGGCTCGTGCATGGGTATCTCGCCGCGCGAGAGCGACTCGACCTTCTCCGGCACGATGTCGCGCGCCACGACCTCGTGGCCGAGCTCCGCGAAGCAGGCGGCCGTGCACAGGCCTACCCAGCCCGCGCCGATCACGCCGATGGGTTCCTTCTCGGCCAAGCGCGGCAGGGTAACGCCTCGTTCGGTGCTCGCCCGAAGACGTCGGGCTACGCGCCTCTCGCCGAAGCCTCCTAGGGGAGCCGGGTCGAGCGAGCCACGGCCAGCATCTGGCGCTCGGACAGCGACTGTAGGAGGGTGTTCGAAACCCAATAGGAGCCCTTCGATGTACGCCAGGCCACCAGGCGCACCCGGTCGCCGCCGCGGTGGATCTCGAACGTGCGCCCGCCGTAGCGCTTCTCGTCAAAATCGCTTTCGAGGATGGGCGGGCGCTTCCAGGTCGTGCCCTGAACCCCGTAGTACTCACCGGTGATCCCGCGCGGGATCACCATGCGATAGCCGCGCTGAACCCTTCCGGCGGAGTCCTTGATCCGGTAGCCCCGCGGAGCCTCGGTGAAGAGCGAGCCCTTGCGAAACACCGTCGGGTAGTACACGGGTAGGCGCTTCTCTCCACCCTGGCGGATCGTCCTCACCGCGAGGTCCTTGCCCGCTTCCGGTGACTTGATCAGCCCACCGTCCGACTCGCCCCCCTTACCCTTGCGACCCCGCTCGGGCTTGCCTCGAGCGCCCGGGGTGTCCTCCACGCCGAGGAACTGCTGAGCGAACTTCTTCACCGCGGCGTCGGACGCGGTCACGTAGCTCGGAAGCCCTTGAGCCTCGTCGCCGTCGGTGATCCGCCCCTCGAAGTGCACCTCGCGGATCGGCTGATCCACCGAGAAGACGGCGAGCCTGAGCAGGCGCAGAATCGCTCCCCTGTTCTTGAGCGCAGCGTCGGAGGTCGTGTTCTTGCCGAAGATCCTGATCAACTTGTTGCGGTCCCCCAGAAGCTTGCCGGCGCCGATCTGCTGCTTGGCGGCGCGCAGGATCTCCTGCTGGCGAGCGGACCGCACGATGTCTGTGTCCTCGTGGCGGAAGCGCGCGTACTCCAAGGCCTCCTCGCCGCAGAGCTTCTGATATCCCGGGTAGACGTTGATGTAGGCGAACTCGGCCGAGTCGTTGAAGTAGCGGCGGTCGATGTCCGCGTAGATGCAGCCCAGGGCGTCCACCGCCTTGCGAAAGCCGTTGAAGTCCACGTTGATCACGTGGTTCACCGGCAGGCCGGTCAGGCGCTTCACGGTTTGCAGCGTGAGCTTCGGACCGCCGAGGTCATAAGCCGCGTTTATCTTGTCGGTGCCGTGGCCGGGGATCTGCACCTTGAGGTCGCGAGGGAGGGACATCAGAGCGGTGCCCCGGTCAGGGTCCAGTCGCACCAGGATGATCGTGTCCGACCGTGCTCCCGTGCCCGCGCCGCCGTCGGTGGCGTTGTCAGGACGACGGTCGGAGCCGAGCAGCATGATCGTCTGCGGGTTCCCGGTCGGCGCCTCGGCCACCTCGTTGGCGACGTTGAGGCTCTCGCTCTCCTCTAGGGCGTCCACGACCTTGTCGACCTCCCGGAAAGCGGCCACCGAGGTAGCGCCCGCGGTGGCAAAGATCACGAGGGCGGCGCCAAGGACCAGGCGCTTCCAGAAGCCCGACTTCGGGATGTCCTCGAAGAGGGGGCTCAAGCGATCTTCAGCTCCGGGCGGCGTTCGCGCTCGGGAATCATCGCTACGAACTCCACGAGGGCCCGGCGGTAGCTGTCCAGCGACTCGATGGACACCCATTCCTCGGGGCCGTGGTGGCCGTCGCCGACGGGGCCGAACTCCACGCCGGGCGTGCCCGCGTTGAGGAACGAGATCACGTCAGAGGTGCCGTCACGGCCGACCGCGATGCTCTCTTCCACAGGGCACACCTTCGACACCGCCTCGGCCAGAACCTGCACGTAGGGGTCCTCGCGCGCGACCACGATCGGCTCGCGGTGGAAGACCTTCGCGATCTCGGTGTCGGCCTGGGCGCGGATGGCGTCGAGGATCGACTCGGGGTCCTGCCCGGGCAGGTAGCGGATGTCGAGATCCATGCCGCAGAGGTCCGGCACCCGGTTGATCGCGTCGCCGCCGATGATGCGCCCCAGCGATATCGAGGGACGGTCGAAAAGCTCTGACGACTCGCGTGCGAAGGGCAGCGTCTCGATCGCGCGAAACACGTCGACCGCCTTGACCACAGCGTTGTCGCCCAGCCACGGCGTTGCGCCGTGGGCCGAGCGCCCGTGCACCTCGAGCCGGACGGCGAGCACGCCCTTGGCCTGGATGCCGATCCGGAGGTTGGTGGGCTCGCCGGTGAGGGCGAAGTCGCCGGCGTATCCCTTCTCCACCACGTAGTCGGTGCCGCGCTTTCCCTGCTCGTCCGACTCCTCGTCGCACACGCACACGAAATGAACGCGCACCCTGTCCTGGGCGGCGAGGTCGCGGACCGCGCACAACATGCCGGCCAGCCCGCCCTTCATGTCGTAGGCGCCGCGGCCGAAGAGCCGGTCGCCCTCCGCCCGGGGCTCGAACTGATCGTCGTGGCCGGGGACCACGTCGAGGTGGCCGTGCAGGGTGATCGTTGGGCCCTCTCCTTCGGCCGCCCCCACGGTGGCGGCCAGCACCGGCAAGCCGTTGTGCCTGTCGCCCTTCACCTCGACGTCCCGAGCCTCGAGCCAGCCGTAAACGAAGGCAGACGCTGCCTGAATGCCCTCGAGGGTTGACGTGTCGTAGGTGATCAGGCGCTCGGTGAGAGCGCGCTCATCCACCTGGGAGAGGATAGTGGGGCGCCCTATAGCCTGCCGCCGCGTGCGGACCCTTGCACTCATAGGGGCTTTTCTCGCCGGCGGGCTCGACCGTGTGCGCTCGCTGGCAGACGCAAGGGGCCCGGCCTGGAGCACGTTCGCCACCTCTGACACGGGCCGCGCGGCGGGCATGGCCTCTGCCGTGATTGCCGCCAACGTGATTGCCCTGCTCTTCACGATTATCTTCGCGCGCCTGCTGGGCGCCGGATACGGCTCGCTCGCCGCCCTCATCTCGGCCTTCATCATCCTCATGGTGCCCGGCTCGGCGCTGCAGATCGCCGTGGCCCGGGAGGTGAGCCGCGACATCGCGGCCCAGAGCCCGACCGCGGGCGCAGGGGTCCGGCGCTGGCTCGGGCGCCTCCTCCTCGCCACGGTGCTCGTGGCCGCGGTTGTCATCCCCCTCCGTGCACCACTCGCCGCGGTCATCGCCGTGGACGATGAGTGGGCCGCAGCCGCGGTGCCGGTCACCGGCATGCTTTGGATGGTGCTCTGCGTCGTGCGCGGTGCGCTTCAGGGCCTTGGACGCTACCGGCAGGTGGCCTTGAGCCTGGTCGGAGAAGGATTGACGCGTCTGGCCTCAGCGGCTCTGCTTGTTGGTGTCGGCTTCGACGTGACCGGCGCGTTTCTGGGCAATGCCTGCTCGATCGCGGCCATGGCCGCCGTATTCGCCGTGCCGCTGTTCAGGCTCCTCCCGCCCCCGAGCGGCAGAGAGGCGAGAGCTCGGCTACGCGACCTGCTGCTGGGCGCCTGGGCCCCGATGCTCGGGCTCACGGCGCTCTTCAGCCTCCAGGAGATGCACGTGATCCTGATCAAGCACGAGGCCTCAGAAGGCGTGGCTGCTTCGTGGGGAGTAGCCGCGGTGGCGGCCAAGGCGATCATCTGGGTGGCGATCGGCCTCGGCTTGTACCTGGTTCCCGAAGCAGCCGGGCGAGCACGCGCCGGGGTGGACGCCCGGCCGATACTCGCCCGCACCCTTGCGCTGATCGTTTCCGCAAGCGTGCCAATGGTGCTGATCTACGCCTTACTCGGCGAGCCGCTTCTCGGCGCAGTGTTCGGTGAGGACAAGACGCAGGCCTCCGGCGCCCTTCCCTGGCTGGGCCTGGCCATGGCGCTGCTGGCGTGCGCATATCTGGCCGTGCAGTACCTGTTGGCCCTGGGGCGCGTGGGCTTCATCTGGGTGCTGGGCGCCGCCTCGGGAGGCGAGGTGCTTCTGCTACTGGCGATAGGAGCGGACCTGAAGCAGGTGGCAATAGCGCTGTCCGGACTGATGTTCATATGCTCCGCGCTCGTTCTGGCAATCGCAGTGCGGCGAGGCCCCGGCGCACGGGGACCCGCCCACGCCGGTGTGACCGGCACCGAGGTGAACTAGCGACGACGGTCGCCCCGCCGGCCCAGGGCGCTTCGAGGAGTCGGGCGCTTCCAACGAGTCGGTGTCGGGTTGCGACTGGCGTCGGTGGTGGCCTAACCTGCCTCGGGCGATGGCCACGGCACCGAGAGAGCCCGCCCCGGCGCTAGCGGGAGCCACCCACGCCGTCTCCAACCAGCCACCGCCCCTCGAGCCCTACAACGTGTTCGAGGCCGACTTGCCGATGCGCGAGGCGCTCGTGCGCGAGGGCGGCGGCTGGGGCGCCGAGCGCCTGCGCAACACGGGCGAGCTCGCGGGCTCACCCGAGGCCCTCGAGCACTCCGAGCGCTGCGAGCGCAACGAGCCTGTCCTGCACACGCACGACCGCTACGGGAACCGCATCGACCAGGTGGAGCTCGACCCCTCCTGGCATTGGCTGCTGCGCGAGGCGATCGAGCGCGAGATCCACTCCCTGCCCTGGCGCGATCCCCAGCCCGGCGCCCACGCCGTGCGCGCCGCGCTCATGTACACCTGGGGCCAGGTCAACGCCGGCGTGATGTGTCCGGTCTCGATGACCCATGCGATCGTGCCCGCTCTGCGCGAGAACCCTGACGCCGCCGCCGAGTGGGAGCCCCGCCTGACCTCCCCGGACTACGACAGCGGGGCGCTGGCCGGGATGGCCATGACCGAGAAGCAGGGCGGCTCGGACGTCCGCGCCAACACCACCCGGGCCGAGCCGTCGACCGACGGCACGTGGGAGATCACCGGGCACAAGTGGTTCTGCTCCTACCCTCCGTGCGACGTGTTCCTCACCCTCGCCCAGACGGGCGAGGGCCTCTCCTGCTTCCTCTTCGAGGGGCGCGATCCCGGCTTCCAAGTCCAGCGCCTGAAGGACAAGCTCGGCACGCGCTCGCTGCCCTCGTCGGAGGTCGAGTTCCTCGGGGTGCGCGGCCGCCTCGTGGGCGACGAGGGGCGCGGGGTGGCCACGATCGTGCGGATGGTCAACCACACGCGCCTGGACTGCCTGATCGGTTCGGCGGCCGGGATGCGCTGGGGCACGGTGGCGGCCACCCATCACGCCCGCCACCGAGCGGCGTTCGGCGCCACGCTCATCTCCCAGCCGGCGATGACCAACGTGCTGGCCGACCTCGCGATCGAGTCCGAAGCCGCCACGGCCACCGCCATGCGCATCGCCCGCGCGTACGACGAGGACGGGGCACCGTTCCGGCGGCTGGCCACCGCGGTGATGAAGTACTGGGTCTGCAAGCGCGCTCCCGGCCACGCGGCGGAGGCGCTCGAGTGCCTCGGCGGTAACGGCTACGTCGAGGAATCGGGCATGCCACGGCTGCTGCGCGACTCTCCGCTCAACTCGATCTGGGAAGGCTCGGGCAACGTGGCCGCCCTCGACGTGCTGAGGGCGATGTGGAAAGAGCCCGAGGGGCTCCCGGCGTTCCTCGAGGAGGTCGAGCTGGCGCAGGGTGAAGACCCTCGCCTCGATTCCCACTTCACCAAGGTCAAGAGCTCCCTGCACTCGCTCGGCGAGGACGCCCAGTGGCTCGCGCGAAGGCTCGTCGAGGACCTGGGCCTCGCGCTCCAGGGCTCGCTGCTGGTACGCCACGCCCCGGCCGCCGTTGCCGATGCGTTCTGCGCGTCGCGTCTTGGCGGGGGGGCCGGCCACGCCTACGGCACGCTCCCGCCAGGGGTGGACTCCGCGGCCATCGTCGACCGCGTGTTGGCCGGCTGACCGGCGGTCCAAGGCCATCCGCTCTCATAGCTAGAGCGTATGTGCTCTACGCTGTAGAGCATGAATCCTTTCCGCTACAGCGAGCCCGTACCGCCCGCGGAGATGATCGACCGCGAGGCGGAGGCCGGCCTGCTCATCGAAAGGGCCGAAGGAGGAAACAACAGCCGGCTCATCGCGCCGAGGCGGTACGGCAAGACCTCCCTCCTGCGCCGAGCGGCGGCCGACGCACGGAGCAACGGGTGGGCGGCCGTGTACGTCGACTTCTTCGGCGTCCTCACCCTCGGCGACGTGGCCCAGCGGATCGAGCAGGCGTACACAGAGCAGCTCGAAGGCGGGTTACGTTCGTGGTTTGCCGGTGCCCGCCGGATGATGATGACGCCCACCGTTCGCGCGGGCGGCGGCCCCGTCCCGGCAAGCATCGAGGTGAGCGCTGACCCCCAGGCCGAGCCGCCGCTGCTCGAGCGGCTCGCACTCCCCAGCCGGTTGCACGAACGACACGGCACCCGCACGCTGGTGATCTTCGACGAGTTTCAGGATCTGCTCGCCACGCGGCAGCGAGCCGATGCGGTGTTTCGCAGCGAGATCCAGCATCACGGGGACGCTGCCTCATATGTGTTCGCGGGATCGCAGGTAGGCATGATGCGAGAGCTGTTCTCGGACAGGCGCCGCGCCTTCTACGGGCAAGCGGGACCGGTGTTGCTACCCCCACTGCCTCCGGAGGACGTGGCCGAGGATGTGTCGAGACGCTTCGAGGCGACGGGCAGGGACGTCGGCGGCGCGCTCGATCCGCTCCTCGCCTTGGCCGCCGGCCACCCGCAGCGCACAATGCTGCTCGCTCACGCGTTGTGGGATCTCACCGAGCCGGGATCGGCCGCCAGCACCGAAACCTGGCTGGACGCCTCCGACCAAGTGATGCGAGGTTCAAAGGACGAGCTCCGGGCCGTCTGGTCCGGCCTGCCGGCCGGTCAACGGAGGACCCTTGCGGCGATCGCCGACGGCGATAAACCGCTCTACGCGGCGAGCCGCAGCCACGGGGGGTCGCGCGGAGGGGCCGTAAAGGCGGCGACCGCAGCGCTGGAGGACCGCGGCGAGATCGTGCCCGACGACGCTACCGGCACCGGCTACCGGCTGGTCGACCCTCTGTTACGCGCCTGGGTCCGCGAGGGAAGGGCGGGGGACTAGCCGAGCACACCCCGGCGGCTGGCCATGCGTCCGTACACCGCAAGCCCCTGTGCCCGAGGCAGGCTCATGGGCTGCACGATCGCCGAGCGGGTCTCGCCGTCGCCGCCCACGAAGGCGTCGACCAGCTCCGAGCAGGCGTCGTCCAACGGCACGCCGAACTCCCGGTCACGAGCGCTTCGCTCGAGCATGTACTCGCCCACACGGATAGGGTCGAGATGCATGCGATCGCCGGTGACGCTGACCTACGAGGTACACGACCGGGTGGCGCGCATCACCCTCAACCGCCCCGCCCGGGGAAACGGCATAACGCTGACCATGCCGGGCGAGATTGCGGCATGCGTCGAGGAGGCCAATCTCGATCCCCGCGTTCACGTGATCGCCCTCGCGGGCAACGGGAAAGGTTTCTGCGGCGGCTACGACCTCGTGGAGTCAGCGGAGGGCGCGATGGAGGGCCTCGGCCGGGCAGAAGCCCCGGACGGCTCGCCGCTCGACCCGGCTGTGCAGGCCCAAAACCACGACCCGTCACGCACGTGGGACCCGGTGACCGACTACCAGATGATGAGCCGCAACCTGCGCG
This sequence comes from Thermoleophilaceae bacterium, assembly GCA_037721005.1. Classification (GTDB taxonomy): domain Bacteria; phylum Actinomycetota; class Thermoleophilia; order Solirubrobacterales; family Thermoleophilaceae; genus JAAYBF01. The sequence continues at coordinate 16,066 of JBBJNU010000019.1, forward strand.
GCTTCATGTCCCTCTTCGAGTCGGACAAGCCGACGGTGTGCAAGGTGCAGGGCTTCTGCGTGGCAGGAGGCACGGACATGGCACTGTGCTGCGACCTGCTGGTGATGGCCGACGACGCGCGCATCGGCTACCCGCCCGCGCGGGTCTGGGGAGTGCCCACGTCGATGATGTGGGCCCACCGCATCGGCCCCGCCCGGGCGAAGGAGATGCTCTTCACCGGCGACCTGATCGACGGCCGGCGAGCCCACGAGTGGGGCCTCGCGCTGCACGCCCCTCCGGCCGCCGAGCTCGACGAGCGCTTTGAGGCGCTGCTCGAACGCATCGCGCTCACCCCGATCAATCAGCTCGTAATGATGAAGCTCGCCGTGAACCAGTCGCTCTACGCGCAGGGGCTGAACGCGATGCAGACCCTGGGCGTGGTGTTCGACGGCATCGCGCGCCACACCCCGGAGGGCTACGCCTTCCAACAACGCGCCGCTGAGGCCGGCTGGACCGAGGCGGTGCGCGAGCGCGACGAGCCCTTCGGAGACGCGAAGCCCTGAGCCGCCGCTCAGGTGGGCTCTGACGGGAGTCCTCGGCTTCGGCCGAGGCTCCCGCCGCCCGCCTGCCCAGTCGACCGGTCAGCCGGACCGACGGGGCGCTTCGACGTGGGTAACTGGGAGCCCAAGCCCCTGGACTTTGCTCGGTAGGTCCAACTTCAGCCAGCGCGAGACGTGAGCTGGGAGCGTAGACAGGATGATTTCGTCGAAGCCGCGACGGTTGACCGCGTCCTCGATGGCCGCCAGGGGGCTCGGGTCGCCGATCATGCTGTCCATCTTTCGACCCCGGAGGCCGCTCCCTCCGCCCGAGAACACGCCGGCCTGCGGTAACGCTGTGCCGCCCGCCGTCCCACCGCGTGCGGCTTTCGAGACGCCGCGGCCCAAGCGCCGGGTAAGCTCGCGCGCTATGTCGGCCGTCTCCACGGGGCCACGCGCAGAGGCGCGAGCTGGCGAGCATCCCGCCGAGGGGCAGCGGCGCTGGTTACACCTGGCGCGCCGCGCGGCGTGGCGGCTGCCGGAGTCGCGTGAAGACCGGCTCGCCGTCATCGGGCTCGCAGCGCTGCTCGTAGTCGGAGCGTTGCTAAGGCTGCTCTTCGTCTTCGCGTGGAGGCCGGCCTTCTTTGGCTGGCCGGACGCCGCCAGCTACATCGAGGTCTCCCAGGGTGCCGGCGGTGCGCTGATGGGCAACGCGGAGCTCTTCGGCAACCCGCTGCGGCCCGCCGGGTACCCGCTCTT
>JBBJNU010000149.1:0-4814 GCA_037721005.1 Thermoleophilaceae bacterium
GAGCCCGTCGCGGTCGCCCCAGTGGCCGAGGCGGCCCCGGTGGCGGAGCCCGTCGCGGTCGCCCCGGTAGCCGAGGCGGCCCCGGTGGCCGAGGCGACCCCCGTAGCCGAGCCCGTCGCGGTCGCTCCGGAGGCCGAGGCGCCAGTCACTGCGGTCGGCCCCGCTCCGGAGCCGGTTGCCGAGCCCGTAGTGACCGAGCCCGTCGCGGAGCCCCCCGTGGCGCCGGCCGCCGAGACGCCGGCCTCGGCGGAGCCAGTGGTCCCCGCGGCGGTCCCCGTCACGGCAACGCCGGTGGAAGAGTCACCGCCGGCAGCCGAAGAGGTCCCTCCCGCGACCGAGGCTCCGGCCGCACCGTCCGAGTAATCGCGCCGTTGGGGTGGGTTCGGGTTGCCCAGGGACCCGGATCCACCCCGGCGCGTTCCGCCCCAGGCGGCGCCGCGCGGCGCCGGCGTCAGCGGTAGACGTAGATCGTCTGACCGAGATCGATCTGACGATCGATCTGCAGGGCGTTCGGGACGGGAACCCGAAGGCAGCCGTGGCTGGCGGGGTAGTTCGGCACGGACTTGTAGCCGTGGATGGCGTAGCCGCCGATGAAGTAGTTGGAGTGCACCATGCCGAGTGAGTTGGTGCCTGGCTGCTTGCGGTAGAAGCTGAACTTGCCGAACACGGTCGGCGTGGAGGCAGTGCCCGAGGAGGAGTGGTACACGTGGTGCGCCCTGCCCTTGTCGATGAGGGCCAGCACCTGCCGCGACCAGTCGAACTCCAGGTGGCGGCCGGCCCGCGGAAAGCGCGGCTTGAACGCGCCTCGGTTGCGAAAGACCGCTCGATACACCTGGGGCGAGGCGTACCCCTCACGGCTGAGGCCGTTCGTCTTCCGGAAGGCGGTGACCGCCCGGGCGGTGCCCGAGTCGTAGTTGCCGGTGACCGGCACGGCGAAGCCCATTCGCTTGAGGGAGCGCTGCAGCAGCAGCACCTTCACGCCCTTGGCCCCGGCGCCCGCACGGAAGGACCCTGCCTGCAGCCGCGCAATCCGTGAGGTGACGGCGCCCTGACCTGGCGCCGCCCGGTGGCGGGCCCGCAGCGCCAACCGGCCGCTTCGCTTCACCTTGAAGCGGTAGCTGACCTTGCCGCCGCGCCGGATGGCGGCACGCCTACGGGCAATCACCTTGCCACCGCGGATGAACTCGATCACCGCGGCCTGTCCGGCACCAGCGGGGGTCACGCGCCCCGTCACCAGTACGGTCTGGCCACGTGTGAAGTACCGGCGTCCCCGGGTGGGCTGGCCGTTCCTGATTCTCAGCGACATCGTGCCGCCTGCCGCGGCCGCAGCCGGCGCGGCGACCGGGCTGGCCGGTGCGGAATCCGGAGCGGAGGGAGACGGCTTCTGAGCTTGTGCGGCAGCCGGGGCGCCTAGGGCCGCCAGAGCCAGAGAGGTAAAGAAGACCGCAGAGCCCCGCATGCAGGCAAGAGAGTACCTCAGCGTCAAGCCGTGGCTGGACGCCGCCTAGCCGGTGCGTCCGAAAAGAGCCTCGGCGCAAGCACGCACGCGGCCACCATCACCGGGAAGGCCACCACGCTCACCTGCCAGCCGCCCTCGTCCTCGGCCAAGACGGCGTACGCAAGCGCGTTGTTGAGCGCGTGCATGCCGATCACCGGGTAGATCGAGCCCGTCTTCTCGAAGACGAGACAGAAGATGACGCCGAGCAGGGCGAGCGGCGGCAGGATCAGCAGGTCCTCGCCCAGGCCTTGGAAGTGGACCAGGCCGAACAACAACCCGTCGAGGATGGCCGCCACGGCGATCGAGAAACGGTTGCGAAGCGCCCGGTAGAAGAACCCTCGAAAGAAGAACTCCTCGACGATCGGCGCGACCACGATCACCATCACCCCGGCCACGATCAGCCCCAGCGTGCCTCGGTCGCCTCCCAGCTGCTGCACCGTGTCCTGCTCGGCGTCCACCTTCACGATCGCCGCGTAGGCCGCCGAGACGATGTAGAAGGTGAGGACACCGAGCGCTGCCCAGCCCAGCCCCGGCCACAGCGAAGTCGGCCGAAGCCCGAAGTGCCAGCGCTTGGGGCGCGCAACCCGGCTGGCCAGGAACACCGCGGTGGCGGCAAACGCGAGCCCCTGCGCCACCGTGCCCACGACCACGATCGCCGGGGAGGCATCGCCTGCGCCGATGTCCGCGCCGAACACCGTTGCCACCACACCCAGAACGAGCCCTAGGAGCAGCGTGCCGGCCAGGCCCATGAGAAAGCCCGCGAGCGCGAACCACGCCGGCCACGCGGGGGCGCGCTCAGCGCCGGCGGGAAGCTCGGGCGGATCCGGCGGGAGCTGCGTGACAATGGTGGGCTCCATGCGCACCTCAGAGTAGGGAGGCGATCTCGGCCAGCGAGCGCGCGGTGGTCACTCCCTGGGGCGCGGTCTCCCCGCCCCGAGCCACGAGGATCGCCCGCACCCCCGCGCCACGGGCTCCCTCCACGTCGTTCACGAGCGAATCGCCCACGTGCACCGCTTCGGCCGGATTCACTCCGGCCAGCTCGAGCGCGGCGCGAAACGGTGCGCCGCCCGGCTTGGCCTGACCCACCACGGCGGACGACACCACCCCGTCCAGAAGCCCGCCGAGCCCCGCGCGATCGAGCCAATGGCCCAGTGAGCAGTCCCAGTTGCTCACCACCACCAGGCGCAGGCCGCGTGCCCGCAGGTCGCAGAGGGCCGGCTTCACTTCGTGAAAGGCGGCGAACCGCAGCGAATCGAGCATCGCCGAGCGCACCACCGAGTGGTCGAGATCATGCTCACCAAGACTCTCCTGAATCAGTGTCGCGCACCCGTCGCGGAGACGGTCGAGGCCGGGGGCGTCGCCGCCGTCGAGGTGGTGCGCCAGGTAGTGGTCGATCTCGGCCCGAAAGGCACGCTCGGCGGCCTGGGCGCCCACGTCCACGCCTCCCATCTCCCGCAGCGCCGCGCGCAGACGAGGCGCGGGTGGCTCGAGCGCCACGAGGGTGCCGAGGGCGTCGAGCAGCACAGCCCTCACGCCGTGGACCCCGCCTGCCGCCCCCGGCCGGTGAGAAGATGTCTCAGAAGACATGCCGACCCCCGACTCAATCACTCTCGCCTCGTTCATCACGGAACACGACAGAGCGATCACCGCCATCGCCACGGTGCTCCTCGCGTTCCTGGTCGCTCAAGTGTTCGACCGGGCGCTCCTGCGCCGGACGCGCAAGCTGAGCGAAGTGGTGGCCGGCCGGGAGCTCTCGGCCGTGGCCGACACACGCCTGCGCCTCGTGCGCCGGCTCGTGTTCGCCACCATCATCCTGTTCGGCGTCTCTCTTGCCCTGGCGCAGTTCCCCACCGTCAAGCGCGTGGCCACTGGCATTCTCGCGTCCTCGGCGGTGCTCGGCCTCGTCGTGGGCTTCGCCGCGCGCCAGACGCTGGCCAACGGGATCGCCGGAGTGCTACTGGCCATCACCCAGCCGATCCGCATCGGCGATCTGGTGACCTTCGAGGAGGAGACTGGCGAGGTGGAGGACATACGCCTCACCTACACCTACATCCGCCTCGACGACGGGCGCCGGCTGATCGTGCCCAACGAGCGCCTCGCGCAAAGCTCGATCGTGAACCACACAGTGGTGGATCCCCGCGTGCAGGTGGAGATCTCGGTATGGCTCCCGCCGGGCGGGGACGCCACCCGGGCCCTCGAGGTGTTGACCGAGCAGGAGGACACCGAGGCGAGGGTCGCGGAGGTGGTGGCGGAGGGCATCTGCATCGCGGTGACCACGTGGGCGGAGAACCCGCGCGCGCGGGGAGGAGAAGCGTCACGGTTGCGTAAGGAAAGCCTTCAACGTCTCCGCAAGGCTTCTCTATCCTCATTCGACGCGGCCTAGCCACCTGATCCTCTAGCCGGCCGGCTCCGCACACCCCTGAGATGACCTACCGCCAACGAAAGGCCAAACGAGGCAACGGCAACGCCGGGGCGCGAGTCTTCGCGCTCAGCGCCGGCCTGATCGTGACCGTTATCGCCATCGGCCTACTGTCGGTGGCCGGCTACGTGATCGCTACCGCGGCCACGGCGCCCGCGCTGTCGGAGCTCAAGCCGACCGCCGTGGGCGAGAGCTCGGTGATCTACGCAGCCGACGGCTCTCGCCTGGGCTACGTGCAGTCGGACGAGATCCGCACAGCGATCCCCTGGAGGGTGATGCCCCAAGAGGTTCGCCGCGCGGTGGTGGCCATCGAGGACGAGCGCTTCTACGAGCACGAAGGGGTGGATTACTCGGCCATCGTGCGCGCGGGGGTGAAGAACATCGAGTCCGGCAAGAACGTTCAGGGAGGCTCGACCATCACCCAGCAGCTCGTACGGGCCCTCTACATCAAAGATCCGGAGCGCAACTTCCAGCGCAAGATCCGCGAGGCCAAGCTGGCCTCGGAATTGGAGAAGAAGCGCTCGAAGCGCTGGATCCTTGAGCACTACCTCAACGACGTCCCCTTCGGCACGGTTGGCGGGCGCACGTCGATCGGCATCGAGGCGGCCGCGTCCACCTTCTTCGGCAAGAAGGCCCGCAACCTGACGCTGGCCGAAGCCGCCATGCTGGCCGGCCTGCCGCAGGCGCCCTCGCAGTACAACCCCTTCCGCAACCCCTCCGCCGCCCTCCGGCGCCGCAACGAGGTGCTCGACAAGATGGCCGAGAACCGCTACATCACCGAGGCCGAGGCCGTCGAGGCCAAGGGCGCGGAGCTCGAGCTGCACAAGGGCACGCGCTACACCCAGCGTCGCGAGCCCTACTTCTTCGACTACGTGCAGGAGCAGCTCATCGAGCGCT
>JBBJNU010000150.1:0-4755 GCA_037721005.1 Thermoleophilaceae bacterium
GGTGTTCGGGCCGAGCACCCAGACGCCCCACCCGCGGGTGGCCGCGGGAAGGTTCTTCGGATCGGGCGCGGAGCGAGTAAGGCCCAAAGCCGTAGGCGGGCCGGCGAGCGGAGTCGCCCGGAACGAAGGGCCTTGCCGTCGGTCAGGCCCCGCGGCCACCCACGCCGGGGCCCACAGCCCGAAGAACAGCTACGCCAGGTCCGGCTTCTCGGGCGCTTCGAGCCCACGCGCCTCGGCCGTACCACCGGCAAGCCCCGGACGGGGCAGCGGCGACGGCTTGCGCTCGGGCTTTCGCTGCGGCGCCTCGGGCTCGGCGGGAGGCGTGCCTTGCGGGCGCACCGGCTCGTCGGGCCCGAACACCTCTAGCTCGGACTTTCCGGCCAGCAGCCCGATGAACTCCTCGCGCTCGATGGTCTCGCGCCGCAGGAGAACGTCCGACGTCTGGTCCAGGTCGTCCTTGTGGAGGTCGAGGATGTTGCGCGCCGACTGGTGCGCCTCCTCGACGAGACGACGAATCTCGTCATCGATCTCGCGCGCCACGTCGTCGGAGTAGTCCGGCTCAGAGGAGAACTCGCGGCCGAGGAACGGCTGACCGTGCTCGTGGCCGAACACCCGAGGGCCGAGCTTCTCGGACATGCCGAAGCGCATGACCATCTGCTTGGCCGTGGCGGTCACCTTCTCGAGGTCGTTCGAAGCGCCCGTGGTCACCTCGTCGAACACCAGCTCCTCGGCGGCGCGGCCGCCCAAGGTCATGGCCATGGTGTCCTCGAGCTCCGCGCGCGTCGTGAGAAACCTGTCCTCGGTGGGCATCGAGATCGTGTAGCCCAAAGCCTGCCCGCGCGAGACCACTGAGATCTTGTGCACGGGGTCCGAGTTCTCGAGGAAGTGGGCGACGATCGCGTGACCCATCTCGTGGTAGGCCGTGATCCGGCGCTCCTTCTCGGACATGACTCGAGTCTTCTTCTCGGGGCCGGCGATCACGCGCATGATCCCCTCCTCGAGCTGGATGTGATCGATCTCGCGCTTGCCCTGGCGGGCAGAGAGCAGCGCAGCCTCGTTGACCAGGTTCTGGAGATCGGCGCCCGTAAAGCCCGGGGTCTGGGCAGCGAGGTTGTCGAGGTCGATGTGACTGGCGAGAGGCTTGCCGCGGGTATGGACCTCGAGGATCTTGGCGCGGCCCTTGCGGTCGGGGCGGTCGACCACGATCTGGCGGTCGAAGCGGCCGGGGCGCAGCAGCGCCGGGTCGAGGATGTCGGGCCGGTTGGTGGCGGCGATCAGGATGATGTTGTCGGTCATCGTGAAGCCGTCCATCTCGACGAGCAGCTGGTTGAGCGTCTGCTCGCGCTCGTCGTGGCCGCCGCCCATACCGGCGCCGCGGTGGCGGCCGACGGCGTCGATCTCGTCCATGAAGATGATGCACGGCGAGTTCTGCTTGGCCTGCTCGAAGAGATCGCGCACGCGCGAGGCGCCCACGCCCACGAACATCTCCACGAAGTCCGAGCCGGAGATGGAGAAGAAGGGCACGCCCGCCTCGCCGGCAACCGCCCGCGCCAGAAGGGTCTTGCCGGTACCGGGAGGGCCGTAGAGCAGTACGCCCTTCGGTATCCGGGCGCCCAGCGCCTGGAACTTCTTCGGGTTCTCGAGGAACTCCTTGATCTCGTGGAGCTCCTCCACAGCCTCGTCAACCCCGGCGACGTCCCGGAAGGTGATCTTCGGCGCGTCCACGGACATCCGCTTCGCGCGCGACTTGCCGAAGGACATGACCTTCGACCCTCCGCCCTGCATCTGGTTGATGATGAACAGCCAGAAGAGCAGGAAGATCACGAAGGGCAGGATGTAGGTGAGCGCCGTGACCCAACCCGAGCCGGACTTTGCCCTCACGTCGATCGGGATCGGATCGCCCGACTTGCCACCCTGGCGCAACACGTTCACCAGGGCCTGCTCGGTGTTGTCCGGGTAGGCGGTCTCGTACTTCTGGCCGGCGCCACCCTCGAGCTCGACGTCGATCTTGTTGTTCTTGGTGTTGAGAGTGACCGACTCGACCTTGCCCTCGTCCACCTGGGCGAGGAACTGGGTGTAGGTCGGATCCTTCTTCTCCTCGCCCGGGGAGATGAGCTTCTGAGCGAAAAAAGCAAGAACGACAACGATCAGGATGGGGAACGCCGCGCTCTTGAAGAATCTGCTCATGGACAAGGGGCCACCCGCAAAGTGAAACCTGGAGCCTAGCAATGGGTACTTCTCTGCTTACCCCCTTTCCTCGACCCCGTCGGCGAGCACCGCCACGTAAGGCAAGTTGCGGAAGCGCTCGCCGTGGTCCAGGCCGTAGCCGATCGCGAAGCGATTCGGGATCTCGAAGCCCTCGTAGCGGATCGGAAGGTCCACCTTCCGGCGGTCGGGCTTGGTGAGCAGCGCGCACACCTCGAGCGAGGCGGGGTCGCGCGCACTGAGGGTCCGCAGCAGGTAGGACAGGGTCAGCCCCGAGTCCACGATGTCCTCGACGATGAGCACGTCCCGACCCTCAATCGACACGTCGAGATCCTTGAGGATGCGCACGACTCCACTCGAGTCGGTGGACGAGCCGTACGACGCCACGGCCATGAAATCCACCTCGCACGCCACGTCGATCTTGCGCATGAGGTCTGAGAGGAAGAAGAAGGCGCCCTTGAGGACGCCCACCAGGAGCAGCGACTTCCCCTCGTAGTCGGCGGTGATCTCCTCACCCAATGCCCGCACGCGATGGGCAAGGTCGTCCTGCTGGACGAGGATCTCACCGATCGCGGGGTCCTTCACGGCTCGGACGCTACATGCCGGGCTTGCCGGCGGGCGGTGATCCGGGTGACTGCTCAGGTGCCGCCGACTCACCTCCTTATCCGAGTCGTCTTCGCGCGGAGAGACCTACCACGTGGGGTCCCTCACCCAGAAAACGCTCGTCGGTAGCCACTCCCGCCACCCAGACGATCTCGCCGCTCACCTCGACCACGGGCAGCGAACGCCTCAGCGCTTGCGGGACCTTCTTATCGGTGAAGAGATCCTGGAGGGTCTTCGTGCCACCGAGGCCGACAGGGCGCATGCGGTCCCCGTCGCGCCAACCGCGCACCAGCAGGGCTCGCTCTCCGAGAGCGGCCCGCGAGACCGCGACCTCCCCGCCCCCGCCCAGCCGCGCCGATACCTCCCACTCGCCAAAGGCCACCGTGCCCGGCACCGTGAGCCCGACCGCCTCGGGGGCCTCCTCGGCCGTTGCACCGCCAAGCCTGAAGCGCAGAGTCCCGTACTCGGCCACGGCCTGTAGGCCCCCGCCGAGGTCGAGCGAGCGAGAACCACCCCCTTCCCCCAGCCGCAACACCGACTCCGCCTCCGGGCGCGACAGCGAACGCGGCCCGCCCGCGGCGCTCTCGGCCAGCTCCCGCAGCACCAGCCGCGCGAGAGCCCGTGGCATCGAGGCCAGACCTGCCTGCTCCACCACGGGCCCGCCCCCTAGGCCGGCCAGCGCCTGCGCCACCGCGACATCGAGCACCTCGGCCTCGTCCCGGAGCTGCAGCGCGGTCTCCGCCACGGTTCGTTCCGCGGCTGGCCCGAGCGAGCGCAGCGCCGGCAGCAGGCCCCCGCGTACGCGGGCGCGCGCGAAACGGGGGTCGGTATTAGAGCTGTCCTCGCGCCACGCCAGCCCACGCCCCCGGCAATATGCGCGCGTCTCCTCCGCGGTCGACTGCAGTAGCGGGCGCACGAGCCGCCCGCGCCGTGGCTCCATTCCCAGGAGCGCCCGCCGTCCCGGCGAGACCGCGAGGCGCATCAGCACGGTCTCCGCCTGGTCCGAGGCGGTGTGGGCAGCCGCATAGTCGCCGGAAGAGAGCCCCTCGGCCAGCCGGTAGCGCGCCTCGCGCGCATGCGCTTGAAGGTTGCCTTCCAAGGGCAGCGCGACCGTCTCCACGGTGAGGGGCACACCGAGCCGCTCGCATAACGTCCGGCAATGCTCCTCGTCGCCATCAGCCTCCTCGCGCAGGCCGTAGTTCACGTGCAGTGCGCTCGCCCAGGCCCCGAGGCGCCGGGCGGCGTCGAGCAGGCAAACCGAGTCGGCCCCGCCCGAGAGCATCACGAGGAGCGGCTCGCCCTCGAGCACGAGCCCACTTCGTTGCGCGGCCCCCAGAGCCGCGTCGGTCATGCGGCCCGTGGCGTGGTCGCGCGGAAGAGCTGCACGGGCTCGTCGAATCCCTTCAACTTCACCTGTCCGACACCCTCGAAGCTGAGGTGGTCGGACTCCTTCACGCGCTCCACCACGGAATCGCTCACAAGCACCTCTCCACCCCGGGCCCGGGCCACCACCCGCGAGGCCAGGTTCACAGCTCGCCCGAAGTAGTCCCCGTCGCGGTAGAGCGTGAGGCCGTGGTGGATACCGATACGGGGCTCGGGTCGCTCCGGGAACAGCAGCTGGAAGCCCACGGCCCAGTCGGTGAGGGCCTGGGCGTCCTGGCCGACGATCATCACCTCGTCGCCGATCGTCTTGATCACCCGCGCATCGTCGGGCAGCGTCTCCACCACCGCCTCCACGAAGCTCTCGACGAGGTTCACGGCCTGCTCCTCGCCCTCCTCCTCGGTGTAGCGGGTGTACCCGGCGAGATCGCAGAAGGCGACGGCCACCCTCACCCGACCGAGGCCGGCGTCGCCATCCATCTCGATCTCCATGTGACCAACCACGTCCTGCTCGATGTAGTGCTGCAGGAAGCGCTGGTGCACGAAGTCCATGAGCGGTGAGGCCAG
>JBBJNU010000151.1:0-4719 GCA_037721005.1 Thermoleophilaceae bacterium
CCCGATGAGTCGGTGCGGTGCTCGCCCGATCGCCGATCGGGCTGCGCTCCTCCCGTATCGCACTGCGCTCCTCTCGCAGCGTGCTCGCCACCACGTGCCCGTGCAGGTGGTCCACGGGCGTGAGCGGGAGGCGCCGAGCGGCCGCGGTGGCCTTCGCCCACGAGAACCCCACGAGCAGGGCACCGATCAATCCGGGTCCGTGGGTGACCGCCACGGACCGGATGTCAACCAAGCCGACGCCGGCGGTCTCGAGGGCGTCGGCGGCCACCGCGTCGATCGCCTCCAGGTGGCGCCTCGACGCCACCTCGGGCACCACCCCGCCGTAACGGGCGTGCAGGAGCCCCTGTGAGGCCACGCGGTTCGAGCGGATCTCCCCCGCCGCGGACACGACCGCGGCGCAGGTGTCGTCGCAGCTGGTCTCGATGGCGAGGATCACGGAGCCGTGGCGCTGCGGGCCTCAGCGCCGTCACGGTGATCCGCCGCGCCCTCCACCGTCCGCCACATGATCACCGCGTCCTCGCGGTTGTCGTGGTAGTAGCCCCGCCGGCGCCCAGCGGCCTTGAACCCGAACCGCTCGTACAGCTCGATGGCCGGCGCGTTTGAGCTGCGTACCTCGAGGGTGTACTGCTCGCCCGGCCGGTCGGCTATCCGGAACAGGTACTCCATCAGCGCCGTGGCCAGGCCCTCGCGCCGCAGCCGGACATCCACGGCCACGTTCATCACGTGCCAGACCACGTCGTAGCGTGAGCACACGAGGTAGCCCACGATGCGCCCTTTGCGCAGCGCGGTGAGGCATATGCCGGAAGGCTTCGAGAGCTCCAGCACGAACATCGCCAGCGACCACGGGGTGGTGAAGGCCCGGCGCTCGATCGCAACGACCTGGGGCAGGTCGGCGTAGGAGAGGCGGCGTATCTCGAGCGGTTCGTTCACTTCGGAGAAGGTGTGGCGTCGGGGGCCCGCAGATAGTGGGGAAGCACGGCTTTCGTGGCATTCGCGGCGGCGCTCAGCGCGAGCCGGCAGACCGAGAGCCCACGCACCACGTGTACCCGGGATCCGGGCGGGGCCACCCGGATTCCGGCGGCTTCGAGCACCTCCCTGAAGCGTAACGAGCCGTCGCCCAGCGCCAGAAGATCCCTCTCCTCGGAGCAGAAGACCCGGGCTATCGCCGTTTCAGGGGGCGCCGCGAAGGGGGGGATCACCTCCGTGTCTCCGTCGTAGAGCGCGGCGTACACCTCTCCTCGCCGAGCGTCGATCAACGCCAGCCGGCGCGGCTCCTCGCTGCCGTGCGCAAGGGCCGCGAGTGAGGACACGGGGCGCAGCTCGAGCCCGTGAGCCCCAGCGAGGCCGCGCGCCGTGGCCACTCCGATCCGCAGCCCGGTGAACCCACCGGGGCCCACTCCCACGGCCACGGCGCCGACCTCGCTCCACCCCAGCCCGGCCCGGTCGAGGCAGGCGGCGATTGCGGGCATGAGCTCGCGGCTGTGCCCCGGCGGGCCCCCCAGGAGCTCCGGGCTGGGCTCGCACTCGAAGGCCTCCCCGTCCGAGCGCAGCACACAGGCGGCGCTCGCGGCGGTGGCGGTGTCGAAGCCAAGCACGTTCACGGAGAGCTCACCTCGATCCGGCGGCGATCCTCCCCGGCGTGCTTGAGGCGCACACGGGCCACCACCCTTTCGATCAGCGCCTCCCCCACCCCGGGCCACTCGACGAAGCCCACACGATCCGGGGTGAGGTAGTCCTCGAGCAAGGACTCCTCCCCGACGAGGGAGCCGAGCCGGTAGAGGTCGAGGTGCGCCACTTCCACCCGGCCGGCGAGCACTTGGCCGATGGCGAAAGTGGGGCTCGACACCACGCCCTCCACGCCGAGCGCCCGGCACGCGCCGCGCACGAAAGTGGTCTTGCCGGCCCCAAGCTCGCCGCTCACCAGCACCACGTCCCCGCCGCTTAGCCGGGCCGCCAGCTCGGCGCCCACTGCCGCGGTCTCACCTGGGCTCGAGGTGTCGGTGGTCACCCGCCGGAGTGTGGCGGGCTACCCGAAGAAGCCGAGCTGCTCCACCGAACTCGCGGGAGCGTCGGGCAGCGCCTCACGCGGCGCGTACGCGTCTATGAGCCCCGGTAGCCGGGCGAAGTCTTCTGAGAGTTGCTCCTTCACCTTGGGTGTGCGCAGCGCCGCAGCGGGATGAAACAGCGGGTAGAGGTAGACCTCCCGGCCCCCGATCTCGTGCTGCTGGGGCTGCCCGTGCACCTGCGTGATGCCCCGGGTCGAGCGCGTCAGGAGCTTCGTGGCGAAGTTGCCGAGGGTGCATATCACCCGGGGCTCGATCAGCTCGACCTGGCGCTGTAGGTAGGGTCGGCAGGCTTCGATCTCACCGGGCTGCGGGTCGCGATTCTCGGGCGGCCGGCTCTTGAGCACGTTCGTGATGAACACTTCGGCCCGGCTCATCCCGTGCTCGAGCAGCAGTTCCTCGAGCAGCTGCCCCGCCCGGCCCACGAACGGGACCCCCTGCTGGTCTTCGTGGAAGCCCGGGGCCTCGCCGACGAACATGAGGTCGGCGTCGGCGTTGCCCGACCCGAAGACCACCTGGGTCCTCGTCTCGTACAGAGCGCAGCGGGTGCAGGCTTGTGCTTCGCGAAAGAGGGCGATCAACTCCTCGCGACGTTCGGCGGCTGGGCGCAACACCCCGCCAGCCTATGTGCGCCATCTCACACGCGGCATCCACCGCCAGCCGGAAAACACCGGATCGAGCGGTATCCTCTGTCTGTTGGCTGCTACCCGCAAGGGAGTGGACCGGCAAGGACACCTAGTACCGACCGGTATCGACCGAACCGGATTGGAACCTTGGCCCCCACCCACTCATACCCTTTGCCTGCGCGCCTCGCCGTGGTCGGCGCTGGACGGCTCGGCACGGCTCTGGGCCTCGCCCTGCGGTCCGCCGGCCTCGAGGTCGAGGGACCCCTCGGTGCAGGCGACCGCCCGGCCGCGACGGACGCAGTCCTGCTCTGCGTACCGGACGCAGAGATCGGCTCGGTCGCGGCGACCGTGGCCGGAAGCGCACCGCTGGTGGGGCACACGAGCGGGGCCACCCCGCTGAGCGCCCTCGCCCCGGCTGGCGCGGTCGCGTTTGGATTGCACCCGCTCCAGACCTTCGCCGGGGGCGAGGGAGCGCAACGCTTCCTCGGCGCCGGCTGCGCGGTGGCGGGTGAGACGGGCTCAGCCCTGGCCCTCGCCACCTCTCTGGCCGAGCGTCTCGGCATGACCGCGTTCGCGATCTCCGACTCGCAGCGCGGCGCCTACCACGCCGCTGCCTCCATCGCGTCGAATTTTCTCGTGACCCTCCAGGCGGGCGCCGAGCAAGTGGCGGGTGGCGCCGGGCTCGAGCCGGCCGAGGCCCGGGCCCTGCTCGCCCCACTCGTGCGCTCGACGATCGAGAACTGGGCTGCGGTTGGTCCGCAGCAGGCGCTCACCGGCCCAATCGCTCGAGGCGACCACGCCACGGTGGAGCGCCAGCGCACAGCCGTCGGCGATACGGCCCCGGAGCTGCTGGCGCTGTTCGACGCACTTGCCGAGCGCACCCGCGCTCTGGCGGGCTCCGAGGCACTCGCGTGAAGCCGCTACGAACGATCTCCGAACTGCGCAGCGCCCTCGCTCCCGAAAGGCGGACCGGCGCCCGGATCGGACTGGTCCCCACGATGGGAGCGCTTCACGAAGGCCACCTTTCCCTGGTCCGGCGCGCGCGTGAGGAGTGCGATGTGGTGGTGGTCTCGCTCTTCGTGAACCCGGCGCAGTTCGGCCCGGCCGAGGATCTCGGCTCCTACCCCCGCGATGAGGCCCGTGACGCCGAGCTGGCCGAGGCCGAGGGCGCCGACGTGCTCTTCGCCCCGCCCGCGACGGAGGTATACCCCGACGGCTTCGCCACGAACGTCGAGGTTGACGGAGTCACCGGCGTACTCTGCGGGGACTCCGAGCGCCGCGGATCCGATCACTTCGCGGGGGTCACCACGGTCGTGGCCAAGCTCTTCAACATGGCCCAGCCCGATCGGGCCTACTTCGGCCAGAAGGACGCCCAGCAGGCGATCGCGATCGAAAGGATGGCGCGCGATCTCGACATGCCGGTCGAGGTCGTGGTCTGCCCCACGGTGCGCGAGCCCGACGGCCTGGCCATGAGCTCGCGCAACGCCTACCTGACCGCTGATGAGCGCGATCGCGCTCCGGCGATCAACCGGGCGCTCGAGGCCGCCGACGCCACCGTGGCCCGCGGCGAGCGCTCGGCAAGCGCCGTGCTGAGCGCCGCCCGGGCCGAGCTGAGCGAAGCCGGAATCGAGCCCGAGTACCTCGAGCTGCGCTCGGCCTCCGACCTTCAACCCGTCGAGCAGGTGAACGGCTCGACTCTCCTCGCGGTAGCCGCCCAAGTGGGCAAGGCCCGCCTGATCGACAACCGAGTCCTGGGAGGGACTTCATCTCAATGAACCGCACGATGCTCAAGTCGAAGATCCACCGCGCAACGCTCACCGGCAGCGACCTGAACTACGTGGGCTCCATCACCGTGGACGCGGACCTGCTCGACGCCGCCGACATCCGCGAGCACGAGATGGTGCATGTGCTCGACATCGACAACGGCGCGCGCTTCGAGACCTACACGATCGCCGGCGCCCGCGGCTCGGGCGAGATGCAGGTGAACGGCGCCGCCGCGCGCCTGGTGCACACCGGCGACAAGGTGATCG
>JBBJNU010000020.1:0-16797 GCA_037721005.1 Thermoleophilaceae bacterium
GCGAACGCCTTGGCGCCTCCGGGCCCAAGGCGTTCGTCGTTCTGGCCGGCCGCCCGATGCTCGACTGGAGCCTCGACGTGCTGCGCGAGGTCTGTGACCGGGTGGTGGTGGCTGTACCGGCCGGCTACGAAAAGGGCGCCGACCGGGTGGCCGGCGGACCGTCGCGTTCATCCTCGGTGCGCAACGCCCTGGCGGCCGCTCCCGAGGCCACGGTGGCCGTGGTGCACGATGCGGCCCGGCCGCTGCTCGACGCGGCGCTTGCGCGCAAATGCATCACTTCGCTCGAGGGCTTCGATGGGGCCATAGCCGCCGCGCGGGTCACCGACACGGTGAAGGAGGCCTCACCCGATGGCAGCGTCGTGCGATCGCTCGACCGCGAGTCCCTGTGGGCCGTACAGACCCCGCAGGTCTTCCGCGCCGACGTGCTTCGTCAAACGCTCTCCGCCGATGAGGAGATCCTGGCCGGGGCGACCGACGACGCCTCGCTCGTCGAGCGGGCCGGGGGCGCGGTGCGGGTGGTGGAGGCGCCCGCCTCGAACATGAAGGTGACCACACAGCTCGACCTGCGGATCGCGGAGGCGATACTCACCGAGCGATGCTGACCGACCTCCACGTGCACCTGCGCCCGGACGAGGAGGGCACCCCGGCGTCCGAGTACTTCACAGCCGCCAACGCCGAGCGCTATCGGAAAGCGGCAGGCGAGCGGGGCATCTCCGAGCTGGGAGTGTCCGAGCACGTACACCGCTTCTCTCAGGCCCTTGAGGTCTGGACCCATCCCTGGTGGCGCCAGAACGCCAACGACGACCTCGACGCCTACTGCGCCTTCGTGCGCGAGGAGACCGACCTGCGCCTTGGCATCGAAGCCGATTACGTTCCGGGCCGCGAGGATCGGATGGCCAACCTCCTGGAGGAGCGCCAATGGGACTACGTGATCGGCTCCGTGCACTTCCTGCGCGACGAAGCCGTGGACATGCGTGGCTCTGATTGGGACATCTGGCGCTCGGGCGACCCCGAGAAGGTGTGGCGGCGTTACTTCGAGACGCTCGGCGAGGCCGCCCGTTCCGGGCTCTACGACGTGCTGGCCCATCCCGACCTGGTGAAGGTCTGGGGAGGCGGCGCGCCGACCCCCGACGGCGACCTGCGGCGCTTCTATGAGCTGGCCATTGACGGCATCGCCGACTCGGACGTGGCGATAGAGGTCTCGACCGCCGGGCTCCGGAAGCCGGTCGGTGAGATCTACCCCGCTCGTGCGTTCCTCGAGCTGTGCCTGGAGGCCGGACGCCCGGTGGCGCTGTCGAGTGATGCCCACGTGCCTGAGGATCTCGGCCACGCGTACGATCGCGCCGTGGAGTGGCTGGGCGAGATCGGGGTGACCGAGCTTGCCGTGTTCGTTGATCGCGAGCGCCGGTTGGAGGCGCTTGGATGAGCGCGCGTTCGGGCATCGGTTATGACTCGCACCGGCTGGCACAGGGCCGCCGGCTGGTACTCGGAGGAGTCGAGGTGCCCGAGGCCGAGCGCGGCCTGACAGGGCATTCCGACGCGGACGTGCTCACCCACGCCGCAATCGATGCCCTGCTGGGAGCGGCCGGGCTCGGTGACATCGGGCAGCACTACCCCGACACCGACGAGCGCTGGCGCGACGCCGACTCGATCGAGCTGCTCACCGAGGTGGCGCGCTTTCTCACCGAGCACGGCTGGACGGTCCGCCACGTGGACACCACGGTGATCTGTGAGGGGCCCAAGCTCGGGTCGCACCGTGACGCAATGCGGGCGCGCCTCGCCGAAGCCGTGGGGTTGGCGGCGCTGGAGGTGAACGTGAAGTTCACCACCAACGAAGGGATGGGCTTCGTGGGCCGTGACGAGGGCATCGCGGCGCTGGCCGTGGCCACGGTGGAACGCGCGGACTGAGTAGGTTGCGGCGATGGAAGCCGCCGACCTCGCCTACGCCGGTGCTGCTCGCCAGGCCGAGCTGATCCGTGCCGGTGAGGTCTCGTCGCGTGAGCTGGTGGAGGTGCTGCTGGAGCGCATCGAGCGGATCGACCCGGAGATCAACGCCTACCGGATCGTGATGGCCGAGCGCGCGCTCGCCGACGCCGACGAGGCGGACGGCCGCCGGTCCGCGGGCGAGGAGCTGCCGCTACTTGGCGTGCCCGTGGCCATAAAGGACAACGTCGACGTGGCCGGCGAGGTGACCACCCACGGCACGGCGGCCTACGACCCCCAGCCTGCCGCCGAGGACGCCGAGCTGGTGAAGCGCCTCCGGCAGGCCGGTGCCCTGGTGATCGGCAAGACCAACATGCCCGAAATGGCCATCATCGGCGACACCGAATCGCCCACCTGGGGCGCCACGCGCAACCCGTGGGACACCGATCGGTCGCCAGGCGGATCGAGCGGGGGCAGTGCGGCAGCCACGGCCGCCGGGCTCACCGGCGCCGGCCAGGCCAGTGACGGTGCCGGATCGATCCGCATCCCCGCCGCCAGCTGCGGGCTGTTCGGCCTGAAGCCCCAGCGGGGCCGCGTGTCACTCGCGCCCGACCCGAAGCACTGGCACGGCCTGAGCGTGGCCGGCGCGGTCACCCGCACGGTGGCCGACAGCGCCCTCTTCCTCGATGCCGTGATGGGCTCCGTTGCCGGAGACGCCCACTCTGCGCCTGCCCCCAGGCGCCCCTTCGTCGATGCCGCGCGCGAACGCCCGCCCAGGTTGCGCATCGCGGTGTCGCGCAGGCCCCTTGTGCCCTCGCGGCTGCACCCGGAGGTGAGCCGGGCGCTCGAGGGCACGGTGGCTCTGCTGTGCTCTCTCGGCCATGACGTTCGCGACCACAACCCGGCGCTCAACGAGATCGGTTTGGCCTTCATGCCGCGCTTCCTCAAGGGGATGGAGGACGAGGTGGGGGCCATGCCTCGACCCCAGCGCCTGCAGCGGCGCACCCGCGGCTTCGCTCGCCTCGGTCGTGCCGTACCCGCCAGGGCGCTCGAGCTCGCCCTCCGCGATGAGGCCCGCCACGCTGCCCGGATCAACCGGCTTTTCGACGACTTCGACGTGCTTCTGACTCCGACCACCGCCCGGCCCCCGGTGCGCTCCGGGGAGTGGGAGGGCCTGAGCGCGCTGCGCACCTTGGACAGCATGGGCCGGGCCTACCCCTTCACCGCGGTGTGGAACACCACCGGCCAGCCGGCCGCCTCGGTGCCCGCCGGGTTCACGTCGGACGGGCTCCCGCTCGCCGTGCACATCATCGGCCGCCCGAACGACGAGGACACGCTCCTCTCGCTCGCCGGGCAGATGGAAGCCGAGCGCCCGTGGGCAGATCGCCGCCCTCAGCTGGCGGCATAGCCTTCGCGTCGTGCGCGAGATACGCCTTCACGACACCCTCAGCGGGGAGCTGAAGACACTCGAGCCCCGCGCGCCCGGCCGTGTGGGCGTCTATGCCTGCGGGCCCACGGTGTACGCGCGGGTCCACGTGGGCAACGCCCGCCCCTTTGTGATCTTCGCCCTGCTCAAGCGCTTCCTCGAACACGAGGGGCTGAAGGTCTCGCTGGTGGAGAACGTGACCGACGTGAACGACAAGATCTACGCCGCCGCCCTGGAGGGTGGGGTTCCGAGCGCCGAGCTGGCGCGGGGCATGACCGCGCGGTACGTGGAGGACACCGACCGCCTCGGTCTCGGGCGGCCCGACCACGAGCCCAAGGCCACGGAGAGCATCGGTGCGATCGTCGACCTGATCGGATCGCTGATGGAGGGCGGGCATGCCTACGCCGCCGGGGGCGACGTGTACTTCCGCGTGTCGAGCTTTCCGGGCTACGGACGTCTGTCGAACCGGCCGTCCGAGGAGATGGAGCAGGGCGAGGACGACGCCGATACCGAACTCAAGGAAAGCCGGCGCGACTTCGCGCTATGGAAGGCGCGCAAGGAGGGCGAGGACACGGCGTGGCCGGCCCCTTGGGGCGAGGGGAGGCCCGGATGGCACATCGAGTGCTCGGCCATGGCCGAGCAGGTGCTCGGGACCGGGTTCGAGATTCACGGCGGGGGCTCTGACCTCGTGTTTCCACATCACGAGAACGAGATCGCTCAGACCGAGGCCGCCCGAGGCGCGCCAATGGCCAGGATCTGGATGCACAACGGCATGGTGCGGACGGGCACACAGAAGATGGCCAAGTCGGTGGGCAACATCTTCCTCCTGCACCAGGCGCTGGACCAGCACGGGCGCGACGCCGTAGTCACCTATCTGGCCGCCGGGCACTACCGCCAGCCGATCGCCTTCTCGGCCGAGGCTCTGGAGGAAGCCGGCCGTTCGGTCGAGCGCATACGCGAGCTGTGCCGGCGCATCGATTCTTCCGCCCCTCCGCCCGAGGGGCTCGACGCCTACACGGAGCGATTCTTCGCCGCTCTGGCGGACGACTTCAACACGCCTGCGGCCCGTGCCGTGCTGTTCGAATGGGTGGCCGAGGCCAACCGTCGTCTCGGCGGGGGAGCCGCTGTGGGCCTCGGCGGGCTCGGCGACATGCTCCACGCGCTTGGCCTGGAGGGCCTGCTCGACTCCGAGGAGACCGGCCCCGACGCCAAGGCTCAGCGGCTGCTCGATGAGCGCGAGGCCGCTCGCGCGGCGCGGGACTTCGGAGCCGCCGACCGTCTTCGCGACGAGCTCGGCGCCCTCGGGTGGGAGATCCGCGACACCCCCGACGGGGCGCGGCTGGTGCGCCGCTCGCCGTGATCCTGTATGGGCGCAACCCGGTGAGGGAGGCGCTGAGGGGCCAGAGGCAGGTGCGCCGGATCTGGGCGGCAGGGGGCGCCGCCGAGGAGCCATGGCTCTCCGGGCAGGCGGTGGCCGAGGTACGTCCCGCCGAGCTGGAGGAACTGAGCGGCTCCCGTGAGCACCAGGGGGTCTGCGCCGATGCCTCGCCCTACCCCTACGCCGACGCCGACGGGTTGATGACCGGCGACGATGCCCTGGTGGTGTGCCTCGACGAGGTGCAGGACCCTCACAATCTGGGGGCGGTGTGCCGGGTGGCGGAAGGAGCGGGTGCGGCGGGGGTCGTGATCCCTGAACGGCGATCGGCCGAGGTCACGCCAGCGGTGTGCAAGGCGTCGGCCGGCGCCGTCGAGCACCTGCCGGTGGCACGCGTGCGCAACTTGGCCGACTGGCTCACGGCAGCGAAGGATGGCGACGCTTGGGTTTACGGGGCGGCTGCCGGTTCCTCGAGCGTGCCGTATGACCAGCCTGACTACTCGGGCCGGGTGGTCATCGTGCTCGGTTCGGAGGGCCGTGGGCTGCGCCCCCGGGTGGCCGATGCGTGCGACCAGCTGATCGCCGTGCCGCAGCGCGGGCGCCTCGATTCCCTCAACGTCTCTACCGCCGCGGCGGTCGTGGTGTACGGAATCTTGCATTTGCGGGGGAAAGGGCTTGACAAGGCGACATAACCTCGACCATACTCGCCATTACATAAGGCTGGACTCGAGCTTCAGGCTCGACCACCGGCATGAACGCGGCGCCAGGGGAGGTAGCGCGTCCATGAGCTTCAAGGGCTCTCTGAGGGAGGCCTGGAAGGAGCAATGGTGGCTGCATCGATCTCCCAGGCCGTACCCGCAAAATCTCAGGCTCAGGCTGAGCCTGAGGACAATTATCTGATAGCTCTGGCCAAGCAGGGCCGTCCCGACGCCTACGACAGGATCGTCAAGCGCTATCACGGGTTCGTGCGGCTCAAGGCGAGCTCGTACTTCCTGATCGGGGGGGACTCCGATGACCTGATCCAGGAAGGTCTCGTGGGTCTCTATAAGGCCGTTCGCGACTTCCGGACAGACCGCGAGTCGAGCTTTCGCAACTTCGCGGAGCTCTGCATCACCCGTCAGATCATCACCGCGGTGAAGACCTCCACCCGCAACAAGCACACGCCGCTCAACGAGTACGTGTCCTTTTCTCAGACGCCGTCGGCGTCCAGTGGCGATGGGGATCCCACCCTGGACGAGCTGCTCCCCGGACCGACGGCCCACGACCCGGTGAACCAGGTGATCTCCACCGAGGAGCTGCACAGCCTCGTCGGCTGCTTGTCGAGCGTCTTGTCCGAGCTCGAGAGCTCCGTACTGTCGCTGTACCTCGACGGCAACTCCTACGAGGTGGTGGCGGAGCGCCTGGAATGCGACACGAAGACAGTCGACAACGCTCTACAAAGGGTCAAGCGCAAGGTCGGAACGCATCTTGATTCGCGGGCCGTGCCGGCCTGAAGGGGGAGGGGTTGTTACTTTTCTCTCCCCCCGGGGTACCCTTAGCTCACCCCGAAAAGGAGGCGTAAGTGAATCCCGTAGGACTCATAATCACTCTGATCGTCGCCGCCCTGGCCTATCTGCTGCTGGTGGCGCTGGGCCTTCCCTCGATCGTCGGCATCGTGGCCGCGATCCTGATCCTGCTCGCTGGGATACCCAGCGGAGGCTTTGGCCTCGGCGGGCGCTTCGGCGGGGCCGGCAGCGCGCGCCACTAGGCGCGAGCGTCCAACCCCTACGCTCGGCACCGCGGCGGCTTCGGCCGTCGCGGTTGTTCTACATTGCGCTATCGACTTGCCGGGGTAGCTCAGTTGGTCAGAGCAGCCGCCTTGTAAGCGGCAGGCCGTCGGTTCGAATCCGACCCTCGGCTTACGTCAGGCGGCCGGCGTGGCCCCTACGGCCATCTCGATGTCTCCGTGGCCGTTGGACGATACCGGGACATCGGGCGGCTCGTCCGCGCCCTCCATGTTCAGGCGCCGCTCCAGCTCGCCCAGCACGAGCCCGAAGATGAGGTGCCGCCACGTGGCTTGAGCGAAGGCGCGGCGGTTGCCCCAGAGCGGGGTGAGCTCCTTGCGGGCGGGGTGGTAACGGTCCACCAGCTGCCCGAGCGGCCAGAGACCCAGATGCTCGGCCATCGCAGCGGTTACCGCGCGACCCACCAGCGGTCCGGGCAGGAAGGGCCTGGCCTGCGCGTACACGGCGCCGAACGCCGCACCGTTGGCCACGTGCAGCGCCAGGCCCGCGGCCGGCCACCACTGGCCCTGGTGCACGAACTTCCCGAGGAGCTCGACGTCGTCGTAGCCGCAGGCAAACGCACGCTTGTCGGCCGGCTGTTGAGCGGCCCACACGGCGGCCGCGGCGCCGCCCGCCAGAGCTCCGTTCACGCTTCTCCTCACGTCCATCGCCGGACCAGCGTAACGGGGTGGAGCGAAGCGGGTAGAAAAGGCATGGCAGACCCGCATATCAACAGCCCTTCGAGCCACCTCGCCGACTTGGTGGCAGCTCGCGTAGGGTGCGTCGTGAGTGCTTCCCCACACCACGGAAAAGCGAAGGCTGGACGGCGATTTCACCGAGCTCTACCGCACCCATCTGCGCGACGTGTACAGCTACGCGTACTACCGGATCGGGAACCACCACGACGCAGAGGATCTGACCGAGCAGACCTTCCTGCAGGCCTACCGCCACTTCGAACGTGCCCAGCGCGAGTCGGATGGGCGCCCGCTCCGGCCCTGGCTCATCCGCATTGCTCACAACCTGGCGGCGAACTACTACCGCGACCGTTCACGGCGCCCCCAGACCCAGCTCGAGGACGCCTCGGTGGTTTCAGCTCCTCACGGCACGGAGGAGCTCGCGGAGGGAAGGGAGGAGCTGAAGGAGGTGCTCACGGGAGTGTCGAAGCTTCCCGACGACCGGCGCGAGGCGCTCATCATGCGTTTTGCCCTCGACATGGACAACCGCGAGATCGCGCGCGCCCTCGGCCGCACCGAAGGAGCCACGAAGGTGTTATTGCACAGGGCGATAAAGCAACTGGAGCAGGGACTCTCGGAGGACACAGATGCCTGACGTAATGGACATGGAGGCGCTGCTGCGGTCGGCGCTCGTGCCCGTCGAGCCCTCGGAGGGGCTGAGCGACCGCCTGGAGCGCGGGCTTTCCGACCTCACTGACCTGGCCGCTGACGAGCTCGCCGAATGGGAGCTCTCCGCCATGCGCGATCCTCGCAACTGGGCCCGGCCGGCTGCCGCCGTGGTGGTAGGCGGCACAGCCGCGGGGGCGCTCGTGCTGGTGCGTGCGCGCCAGCAGCACAAGAAGCGCCAGGTGACCGGGATACGCGCGCTCGAGCGCGGCATCCGCGATGTGGCCGAGGATATGCAAAAACGCCTCGGCCACTGATCCGTTAGGCGTCGGCGTTGCGAAGGTGTAGTACACCTTGAACAGGGCCGACGACATCCACAGCCTCGCCGACGAGGAGGTCATGCGCCTCGTGCAGGAGGGCAACCCCCGCGCGTTCGAGCTTCTCTACGACCGTCACGGTGGGGCGTCGTTCTCCCTGGCCTACCGGATGGTCGGGAACCGGGTCACGGCCGAGGATGTCTCGCAGGAGGCTTTCCTCTCGATCTGGCGCAGCAAGGCGCGCTACCGGCCCGACCGGGGCAGCGTGCGCACCTGGGTGCTTGGCATCGTCCACCACCGCGCGATCGATGCGCTGCGGCGAAACCTGGTGCACGAGCGCCGTCGCAGCTCAGCCGAGGGCATAGAGGAGCGTCACGAGGCGCCCGAGCGCGAGCGCACCGATGTCGAGGCTGCGCGCCGCGAGGACGCTCGTCACGTGCGCGAGGCGATCGCGGGTCTGCCCGAGGAACAGACCCGCGTGATCGAGCTCGCCTACTTCGGCGGGTTCAGCCACAGCCAGATCGCGGAGATGCTTCAGATGCCCATCGGAACGGTCAAGGGGCGGATGAGGCTCGGGCTCGAGAAGCTCCGCAAGGGTTTGGCGGAGAAGGTCGGATGAGCGTCGAGCGCCACGAACTGCTGCAGGAGGACGTCGGTGCGTACGTACTCGGCGCCCTCGATGACTCCGAGCTCCGCCGCTTCGAGGCTCACCTCGAAGAGTGCCCGGTTTGCGCAGACGAGGCCGAGCGCCTGCGCCCGGCCGCTCAGGCTCTGCCGCGCTCGGTCACGCCCGTGGCCCCGCCCGCGGCCCTCAAGAGATCGCTTCTAGCCACGGTCGATGCGGAGGCGCGCGAGCGTGCCGGCCTCTCCCCCCGCCGGCCGCGCCCGCTGGCTCGCGTGGCCGATCGCCTCCGCACCGCCGGATCGAGCTTGGGCAACCTGAGGCCGGGCATGGCGCTGGCCGGCGCATGCGTGGTGCTCCTGGCCGGCGTGGCCACGGGCGCCGCGGGGCTCTACGCCATCGACAACGCCACCGAGTCAAAACAGCCCCGAGCCGTGTCGCGCACGATCGTTGCCAAGGTCGACAAGACGCGGGTGCCGCTCGGAAGCGGGAGCCTCGCCCTGCCCGCCGATCACGAGAACGGCGCCGTGTTGCGCGTGCACGGCCTGCGCCCCCTCGAAGTGGGCTCTGTGTACCAGGTGTGGGTGAGGCGCAGGGGCGAAATCATTTCGCAGTCGCTCTTCACCGTGGGTGAGGACGGCGATGGCGCAGCCGCCGTGACCGACGACCTCAAGGGCGCCGATGCGGTGCAGGTCACCCGCGAGCAGGCCGGCGGGGCAAAGGCCCCGAGCGAGAACTCGATACTCACAGTGCCTCTTTAGATGGCTGATTCCTTGTTCCCGCACCCGCGGATGACGGCGTATACCGGCGCTGGGTCGCCACCCACGGTCTCGCAGGCAGCGCTGCTAGGAGCTCCGCCCGCGTGCGGCGCCCAGCTTGGTCTACGCCGCCCCCGCGGGCACGTGAACTCAGAAGCAACCATCTAGCCTTCAGAGGCGGAGATGGAAGATTGCTATCGCCACCCCGGCCGAGAAACGGGCGTGTCCTGTTCGAGTTGCGCGCGGCCGATCTGCCCGGATTGCATGACCACCACGTCCGTGGGCATGCGCTGCCCGGAGTGCGCGCGCCAGCGCACGAAGGTGAAGACGATGGGATCGGTCACCGAGCCGACCCTGACCTACTTCCTGATCGGCCTGAACGTCTTGATCGGCCTCGGCACCCTCCTCGGCGGAGCGAGCGCAACGGGTGGTGGAGGCTTCGGCGGCTCGTCCCTTCTGTCCGAAGGCGGGGTGTCGCGCTTCGGGGTTTCCCAGGGCGAGTACTGGAGGATCCTCACCGCCGGCTTCCTGCACGCCGGATTTCTCCATCTGCTCTTCAACATGTTCGCTCTCTATGTCCTGGGCGGGATGCTTGAGCCCGCGGTGGGGCGCCTGCGGTTCGGCGTGATCTACTTCGTGTCGCTTCTCGCCGGGTCCTTCGGGGCGCTTCTTCTCGAGCCCGACGCCCTCACGGTCGGGGCCTCGGGTGCGGTGTTCGGGATGATGGGCGCTGCCGTGATCGTGATGCGCAACCGCGGCATCAACCCGATGGAGAGCGGACTGGGGTTGTGGATCGGCCTGAACCTGCTGATCACGTTCACGATCCCCGGCATCTCGATCGGCGGGCACATCGGGGGCCTGTTGGGCGGCGCGGTCGCCGCGCTGCTCATGTACGAGCTGCCCGACCGGGTTCGTATCCCCGCCGTCGCGGTGAACGTGCTCGCGGCCTCGCTCGGGCTCCTCGCGGTGGCGGGCTCGATCGCCGTGTCGGCCTAGGTCTTTCCCTCCGCGAGTTGCGCGTAGAGAGTCTGTATCTCCTCAAGCATGCGCGGAAGCGCGAAGCGCGAGCGCACGTCGCGGGCCGCCTCGGAGCCGAGCGCGGCCGCCCGCATGGGATCGTCGGCCAGCGCGCGGAGAGCGTTCGCCAGGCCTGCTGGGTCTGAGGGTCTGACCAAGGTGCCCGTGCGCCCGTCGCGCACGATTTCCGGAAGGCCCCCGTGCGCGGCGGCCACTACGGGCAGGCCCGCAGCGGCGGCTTCGAGGGCCGCGTTGGGAAGCGGATCCGGGCGTTTCGAGGGCACAGCGACCGCGTCCGCTGCCCCGAGCACGGTCTCCACGTCGTCCCGGTAGCCGGCGAGCTCCAAGCGCTCCCCGACGCCCAGTTCGGCGGCCAGCGCCTTGAGCGAGCGCTCGTGGTGCTCCTCACCGGGATAGGGATCGCCGGCCACGAGCCCGAGCGCGCCGATCTCGGCCAGTGCCGGGAGGGCCAGCGCTCGCGCCAGCACGTCCTGGCCCTTCCAGTCGCTGATCCGCCCGAGTACGGCGATCACGAACTTGTCGTGGGGCAGCCCGAGCGCGGTCCGAGCGTCTGCTCGAGAGGCGAGCGCCGGGTACCGGGTGAGCCCGTCATGCACCACGCGCGTCGGCGCCGACGACCCGAACTGGTTTGCCACTGCGCCCGACACGCACACGATCGCGTCCGCTCGCTCGAGTCGTGGCCGAGCGAGTGGCCACGCCCACTCGGCCACGGGCCCGGCCCCCGTGTAGATCTCGCGCACGTGCAGAACGTGGGCGGCCCCGGCGCGGTGCGCGAGGCCAGATCCGCCGAGCACCACCGAGGTGTTCGAATGCACGATGGCTGCTCGGCGCTCGCGTGCGAGGGCGCCGATCTCGCCACGCTGGGTTACGAGCCGTAGGCCGATCGACGTCAGCCCCCGGGGCGTGAGCAGCCGCCGCCGCAACACGGCGAGGGGGGTGATCACGTACTCCACGTCCGCCGCCTCGAGCAGGTCCGTGAGCGGCCCCCGCTCCGGCAGGACCACGAGGGGATGCCAGCGGTCGCGGTCCAGGCCTCCGGCGAGGGCCAACAGCTGCAGGTCGGCTCCGTAGCGGCCGGCTGAGGAGTGAAGGTAGAGAACGGTTCGGGGCATAGCCGTCACGGGCGGCGGGTAGAGGCCCGGCGCTCGACGGCCAGCTCGTATGCGAGCTCATGGCGCTGGGCACTGCTCTCCCACGAGAAGGCAACAGCGCGCTCGGTACCCGCGCGGGCGAGGCGTTCGCGAAGCGCTTCGTCGTGGTGGAGCCGGGCGAGGCCATCCGCCAGCTCCCCCGCCCCTACGAGCAGGGCGGCCTCCCCGCACACCTCCTCCGCGATCGCGCTCCGCGCCCCAAGCACGGGCGTGGCGGCCGCCATGGCCTCGAGCAGGGTGAGCCCGAAGCCCTCGAGTGGCGCCGGGTGGGCCAGCGCCGCTGCGCCGGCGAACAGCTCCGCGAGGCGGGCGGGACCGGCGTCGGGCTCCCCAATGACGCCGGGCGCGCCCCCACGGCGAGCGGACTCGCCGCAGAGCACGAGCGCGAGGGGTTCCTGCTCGGCTGCGCGGTACTCGGCGTAGGCGTGCAGCAGCCCCTCCACGTTCTTGCGTGGTTCGCTGGAGCCCACGTAGAGAAAGTGCTCGGCCGGTCGGATTGCCTGGACTCGGGGGAGGCGCTGTCCGGGCCCGTGCAGGGCCACCACGATCCGGTCGGCCGGTGCGCCAAGCAGCGTCTGGGCATCCCGCGCGGTGTGGCCGGAGATGCAGACGATGGCGTCCGCGCCGCGCACGGCGCGCCGGTGCTGGCGCCGGGCGATCCGCCGCCAGGCCGGGTCGTACCAATCGGGATGCCGCTCGAATGCCACGTCGTGCACGGTCACGACCTGCGCACAACCGCCGCTGCGCGAACGGGCGGGAAGCGGGTGGTGGATCACGTCGGCGCGAGCGCGGCGCGCCGCGAGGGGCAGGCCCACTCCGACCCAGGCGGCGTCGAGCAGGGCGTTGGCGGCGCTGCGGGCCACGTTGCGCCGTGCCCCCGCCTGCCCCGGCCTCAGGCGCCACCGCTGCCGGGCCTCCACCACCTCGACCTCGCCACGGTCGCGCAGAGCTTTGAGCAACTGCTCCAGGTACACGGCGGTGCCCGAGCGCCCGCGCGCGGCGTAGCTCGTGTCGATCAAGACCCGCAACGTGAGACAGCGCCTCAGGCGCTGTGTTCCACGCGCGTCTTGAGGTCTTCCACCGAACGCTGCATCACCTGGTCCGAGAGAAGTGACTGGACCTTGCCGGGCATCCACACGCCCGCCTCGAGCCGAAGGCCGTAGGTGGCGAGCGTGGTGCCGTCGCCCTGGTCCTCGAGCACGAACTCGCCGTCGATGTCGCGAACGTCGCCCTCCAGGAAGTCCCAGGTGATGAGATGGGGCTCCTCGTAGGAGTAGTCGAGCGTGTAGGAGATGCGCCTCACCATCGCATCGATCTCGAAGTGCACCTCCTTGCCCCGGCCGGAGGGGTCGCGGGTGAGCACCTCGCAGTCCTTTACGGCCTTCTGCCAATCGGGGTAGCTCTCGAAGTCGAGCAGGGCATCGAAGCACTGCTGCGGCGTGCCTTGCACCACGACCTGCCGCTCGGCTCGTTTGGCGCCCACGGCGCTATGAAACCTTGGACTTGCGTGGCAAGTCAAGCCATCGCGCGCGGCCGGGCGGCGGGGCCGGCACGAGCTCCGGATGCAGGAGATGGGCGAGCAGCTCGATTCCGTCAACGAGCCGGGGGCCCGGCCGCGAGAAGTAAGCGGACGCGTCCACCGCCGCCACCCGTGCCCCGAGTCCCGCGAGGCGCTCTCCGGCCAGGAGGGTTTCGTTCGCGGCCTGGTCGGTGCCATAGCCGCAGGGCATCGACACCACCACCTCGGGCCGCGCGGCCTCCAGGTCGCTCCACTCGGCGGTGCGTGACTTCTTTCCGGCAGCGCCGAGCACATCCGCTCCGCCGGCAAGTTCGATCATCTCGGGCACCCAGTGACCGCCCACAAACAAAGGGTCGAGCCATTCCAGCGCCGCCACTCGTGGGAGATCGGCGCCCTTCACGGCTTCAGTGACCGTCTGGATACGCTCGGTCGCCTGCTCCGACAGGGCGGCGCCCGCCTCCGGGGCTCCAGCCCTGTCCGCCAGCCGCGGGATGTCGCCGAGAACCTCTCCGAGGGTTGTGGGATCGAGCGACATCACCTCAGCAGGGGAGGGCAGACGTCCGGCAGCCGCCACCACGTCGTCGTAGGACACCGCGCACACCTCGCACACGGCCTGGGTCACGATGAGGTCGGGCTCGAGCTCGGCCAGGAGCCCTTCGTCGAGCTCGTAGAGCGCCTCGCTCGCGGCGATGCGCTCGCGCACGGCCGCGTCGATCTCGCCCGCGGACAGCCCCTCTTCGATCACGCTGCGGGTGAGGTGCGCGAGCCCTGCCGCCTCTGGCGGGTGATCGCACTCGTGGGTGACCCCGACCACGGAGTCTCCGAGGCCGAGCGCGAAGAGCATCTCGGTGGAAGAAGGGACGAGCGACGCGATGCGCATGGGGGCAACGATCGCACTTCTGCCTGCTAGCCTCGCGCTGTCACTCAGTGAGCGACGACGATCCTCCTCGAAGTAGGTCTCCCGTAGGCCTCGCCGCGGCGCCCGGAGGCGTCCCGTGATCGAGCTTCTGCTCCTGGTCGGTGTGCTGGTGCTCGTGGCCGCCAACGGCTTCTTCGTGGCGTCTGAGTTCGCCCTCGTGCGGGCCAGGGACGGCAAGCTGCAGGAGATGGAGGAGCAAGGCGTCAAGGGAGCCGCCTTGGCCGGGCACCAGCTCGACCGCATCGACGAGTACCTCTCAGCGTGCCAGCTCGGCATCACGATGGCCTCCCTCGGAATCGGCTTCATGGGAGAGCCTGCGATCGCCAGCCTGCTCGAGAAGGCGCTCGGCGATTCGCTTCCGCACGGCGTCACGCTCGCGATATCCCTCGGGGTCGCCTACTTCATCACCACCGCGCTGCACATCACCATCGGAGAGCAGGTCCCGAAGATCTACGCCATCACCCACGCGGAGGGCACCGCGCGGCGGGCCGCCCGGCTGCTCGAAGCTTTTCGGGTCACCTTCAAGCCGTTCATCTGGGCGCTCAACAGCGTCTCGAACACGATGCTTCGCGCCATCGGCACGGACCCCAAGGCCGAGTTCGAAGAGGTCTCGTCCTCGGATGACCTGAAGATGATCATCGCCCGCAGTCAGACCGGAGGAAAGCTCGACCCCGGTGAGGCGGGGATGCTCCACGGCGTCTTCCACCTGCACGAGCAGCAGGCGCGGCAGGTGATGACCCCGATCCCCGCCGTGGTCACCGTGGACGTGTCGGAGACCGCCGAGGCCGCACTTCGCCGCTGCGTGGACTCCGGCCATACCCGTCTTGTGGTCACCGAGGGCGGCAACACCGATCGCATCAGGGGCATCGTGCACAACAACTCGCTCGCTCGCCGTCTGATGTCCGAGGGTCCCGGCGCCTCCATCGAGGCAAGCGTGAAGGACGCCCTGATCGTGCCCGAGACCAAGCCGCTCGACGATCTCCTGGCCGACCTTCAACGCGAACGGGCGTCCGTGGCCGTGGTAGTGGACGAGTACGGACGCACGGCGGGCATCGTGTCCATCGAGGACATCGTGGAGGAGGTGGTGGGCGAGATAGCCGACGAGACCGATCCCGCCGTGGCCGGGGTGCGGCGTTTGGCCAACGGTGACTGGTGGGTGCGCGGGCACGTGCCCATCACCGACCTCGACGACTACAAGATCGACCTGCCCGTGGACTCCGACGCCTATAACTCGGTGGGAGGCTTTGTGTTCGGGGAGCTGGGGCGGCTGCCCAAGCGCGGCGACATGGTGCGTTCGAACGGCTACTCGCTGCGCGTTGAGTCCGTGCGCGAGAACCGCATCGAGGCCGTGCGCATACGCCACCACGACGAGGAGGGCGGCGACGCCTCGTCACCGGCCGCGGTGGAGCCGCGCGAGTCGTCGGAGGGCGCCTGAGGGTCAGAGTCCGTCCGCCGCCGGCCGTACCTTGATCAGGCAAGTGCCGTCTGTTTTCAGGAGGTCTTGCCGATGTGGTGCGTCAAGGTCAGTGACTCGCAGCGCAATGCGATCAGGGCGCTGATCGAGGCGCACGGTGAGCTCGATCCCTCGATGGCGGGAGTGCTCGACTCTCTAGAGCTCGCCCGGTGGGACGACCTACCCGATGCCGAGCTGCCCTGGGCCAGCGTGGTTCAGCTCGCCGAGGCGCAGGGCATAGGTGAGGCCGACGTGGTTTGGGACCTGGCCTCGGGCATGGTTGCGGGGCCGTCCGGCGCGCGCCCGCACGCCTGATCACCCCGCGCGTCAGCGGATGGGAGCGACCTCGCCCGACAGGACGAGCTCGCGAGCGCGCTCGGGTCGAACACCTCGACCAGGTAGTCGGAACCGGGATAGGCCATGTACACGCTCGTCGCGCGCTTTTGCTCCAGATGGCCAGGCCACCTCCCGGCGCGGCTCGGCTGACCATGTCTGGGCCCTTGCCGGCCTTC
The DNA here is from genome assembly GCA_037721005.1 of Thermoleophilaceae bacterium. GTDB lineage: Bacteria > Actinomycetota > Thermoleophilia > Solirubrobacterales > Thermoleophilaceae > JAAYBF01. Next base: position 16,117 of record JBBJNU010000020.1, read on the forward strand.
GTGGTCTTCTCAAAGGCGCGCTGTATGGGTAGGTGGAGACGGTGGTGAACTCGGGCCGCTTGTCTCCCTTCTTCGCGTCCCCGGAGAGGTAGCGCACGAAGTGCTCGCGCTTGGCGTTGCGCGTGAGCTCGAGCTTGGTCTGAGGGAGCGGTCCCGCCCAGTACACGAGCTGGTCGACCGAGCCGGCAAAGACTGAAGCTCGTCCTCGAAGACCTCGATCGGAACACCGGCCTTGATGTTCTCGGGCTTCTCCTCCCCGCCAGCCAGCAGAGGGTGAGCCCGACGGCAACGACCGCCACCACCACGAGCAGCGCACCCACCCACGCGGCCGTGCGACGTTCAATCCTCGGGACTGCAGCCTTTCTGGGCAGGCTACTTGAGCTGAAGGGCTATCAAACCGTAGGACGGGTTCGCGGTTGCGTTGCCGCCTTCGCCGACAACGCGAAGGAAGACGTCCTGCTTGGCGCCGGCCGGGATGGCAGTGAACGTGGACACCTTGAGGCCGATGGAGGCGGTGCTGACCGATGTGCCGGGCAGGTCGGTCCAGGTGGTCTGATCGGTGGAGTACTGGACCCGCAGCGTCGAGGTCGCTGTTCCGACTTTTCCGCTCCCCAGACGCATGCAAAGCGTCTAGCGGTACTCGAAGAAACCGGCCCCCGACTTGCGCCCGAGCTTTCCCTC
>JBBJNU010000021.1:0-16724 GCA_037721005.1 Thermoleophilaceae bacterium
ATCACCGATCCGGCTGCGCCCCTCCCGGATCCGGCTGCGCCCCTCCCGGATCCGGACTGCGCGCCTCCCGCTAGCTTCCGGGCGTGTCCTACGCCCTCGAGAACGCGCTGACCCAGTGGGAGGAGGGCGAACGCCGGGTGCGCGACGCCCCCGAGCCCGACAGCGCCGACCTGGAACGGGCGGTGGTGGTGGTACAGGACGAGCTGCGACGGAGGCTCGGCTCCAGGTTCCTCGTGGGCGAGCTGGCCGACCTGTACTCGCAGAGCATCGACTGGGCCGAGGATCTAGCTCAGCGCTCATCGGCCGGCACCGACACGGCGACGGTGGTTGACGCCGCGTTTGCCCGCTACGCCCGCGTAGCCGCGGACTTCGCCGGCGGGCGAAGGCGCCATCAAGGAGCCGGCTGAGGGTCGTGCGCGAGCGGTCGTGCGCCGCCAAGCGTTTAGGTCTGCGTCAGCCCTGGGCGTCTTCGGCCGCGGCGGCCTCTTCACCGGCGCGGGTGATCACGATGCGATCGGGCTCGACGGTGACCGTGACAGGCCGGTGTCCAGCCCAGTGCTCGGCGTACACAGGGTCATCCTGCACGCCCGGATCCAGCCACAGGCCGTAGCCCTCGTCGCCATGATCGAAGGACCCCTCGAGCGCCTTGCTCGCACGTGCGCGGCCTCGCCCGCCTCGCCGCCCCCGGCGCCGGCGGCGCGGCTTGTCGTCGTCGCCGCCATCCTCGTCGCCCGAGGACTCGTCTGCGCTCGTGCTGCGACGGCCACGCCCGCGGGGAGCAGGCGGCTCGTCCTCAGCTTCTTCCTCGGGCTCGTCCTGCTCAGCCTCGAGCGCGGCGGCCACGAGAGCCTCGTCGGCAGCCCGCAAATCGGGCTCGTCCTCGTCGACCCGCGAGCCGAAGCCATCGCTCTCGCCCACGGCCGTGGGCTCGCCCGGCGCAAGCTCGTGCTCGCTCTTGAACGCGGAGATGTCCTTCACCGAGACCTCGAGCTGATGGGCGATCCAAGCGTCGGTGCGGCCCTGCCGCACCCAGGTGCGGATCTGGTTGAGCTGTGGCTTGAGTGAGCGGCGTGCCAAGGAGGCGGGGACACTACCAACGGGCTCACCGAGGCTGCCACACGCCATCGAGTTGATGCGGGGGCCTCGACCTGCTTAGGTAGCGGGCAAGCTCACGGCAGGGGTGGAGGTTCCCGTGCTCGTACTCACGCGTAAAGGCAACCAGAGCATCATGATCGGCGACGACATCGAGGTGTCGGTGCTCTCGATCATGGGCGAGAAGGTCCGTCTCGGAATCGAGGCGCCTAGATCCGTGCCCGTGTTCCGCAAGGAGGTCTGGGTGGACATCCAGTCAGACCGCGAAGACTGCGCGGACGTCGAAGCCGTGGACGAGGCGCTAGAGCGCCTGAAGACCTCGGAGTAGGCAAAAGGGCTTCCGGGCCAGGCGTCAAAGGACGAGCCGCCGAAAAGCGAGCATGGCGAGGAAGAGGTAGCCGACGTGTGCTAACGCACACGAGGCTGCCGATGACAAAGCCAGGCAAGGCTTTGCAGGCGGCTAGCCCGCGAGCCAAGCTAATGCCTGGAACATGGCCAGGGTCACGATGACCGTCGTAGCCATGATCGCGAGGCAGAGCCCGACGAAGCGCATCGTGCCGGCCTTCTGGACACGCTCCACGCGGCGTGTGCGGGTGCGGTGCACGGCTTGACTGCGTAGGCGCTCGCGACGCTCTACGGACTCGGCCGCCTCCTCGCGGAAGGCGGTCTCGAACTGCGTAAGTGACTGGCGCATTTTCATGCGCGCGAAAGCCTAACAGCGCTCATAACGGGGGGAGACCCAGGTGCGGTGCGCGCGCGATCAACGATCGCGCTGCGCTCCTCCCCAGGGGCGATCGGGCTGCGCGCCTCTCGCGGTTAGCCCGCAGCGGCCGGCTCGCGCTCGGCCTCGTTGCACAGCTCCACGAACCGCAGGGTAGTTGTCGGCGATCTTGTCGGTGGCGGCGTCGCGGTCGAGATCTCCGTCGAGGAAGGCCTTCAGGGCGTCCCACCAGATGGTGCGCCCGATCGCGAAGCCCACGAAGCCTTCGACCCCGGCGGCCTGGCGCAGCCAGTGATCGACCTTGTCGTCGCTCGCTCCCCGGCCGAGCAGCACGCAGGCCACGTCGTCGCGGCCCCCGGAGCGCGTCTGGCGGGCGAGCATCTCGCAGTCCTCGCGACGGTCCACGCCCTCGATCTTCCAGACGTCGGCCTCCACGCCGGCCTCCTGATAGGTCTCGATCACCCGGCGCATCAGCTCGGCCCGAAGCTCGGAGTCATACCGATCGGTGTCTCCGCCCAGGGACTCGAGCTGGTCGTCCTCGGTGGGCACCAGCAGCTCGAAGAGGAACTTGCGGTCGTTCTCGGGCAGCCAGTCCGAGAGGCGCTTGAGGCGCTCGATCTGGCGCTTGTTCATCTCGGTGTCGCCGTCGGGGTTGTGGCGCACCAGCACCTTGGCGAAGTGGGGGTCAAAGCTCTCGAGGTGCTGGCCGAAGTCGTCGCGTACTGAAAGTCGAACTCGTTCTGGCCGCTCTTCTCGACGGGCATCGCCACCTTGAGGCCTATCTCCTTGGCTTGGCTCGGGATGTCGCCGCCGAACTGCTCGTCTACCAGCGTGCCGGTGCGATCGTTGTCCACGCCTCGCTCGGTGGCCTTTACCATTCCCTCGAAGATCAGGTGCTTCGCATCGGCGATCGTGTCGGTCTGCTCAGGCGTGGGATCGCCCTCGATCCCGAACATCTTCTTCTGGAACGACCCACGGTGGTCGAAGCGAGGAGCTTGCCGTCGTAGCCGATGGTCATGGGTCAGCTGCCTCCTGATCGTTGAAAACGCCCGGCGAGTCTACCTCCGGCCACCCAGGCCGAAACGGTAGGCGGTCGCCATAGGGCAGGTGGCGCAGGGGGGTCCGGGGGCGCGAGGCCCCCGGCTAGGATCCCCGCCGTGCAGCACCGGTTCACGGGCCCGAGCTACACCCTCGGGATCGAGGAGGAGCTCATGATCGTGGATTCCGAGACCTTGGACCTCGTGAATTCGATCGAGGTGCTGCTCTCAGATCTCGGCAACTCGGAGACCGAGGGTGAGGTCAAGCCTGAGCTGATGGAGTCGGTGTGCGAGATCGCCACGGCTCCGTGTCAGAACACCGAGGACGCCGGGCGTCAGCTTGGCGCGCTGAGGCGCGAGGTGCAGGGCGCCGCCGCCGGGCGCGGGCTCGCGATCGGCGGGGCCGGCACGCATCCGTTCGCGATGTGGGAGGACCAGCGCATCGTCGCGCGCCCCCGCTACCGCGACCTCATCCAGGGCCTCGGCTTCGTGGCCCGTCAGGAGCTGATCTTCGGCATTCACGTGCACGTGGGCCTCGACGACCCCGACAAGGCCATCCACGTGGCCAACGGCATGCGCGTGCACCTGCCGCTGCTGCTCGGGCTCTCGGCCAACTCACCGTTCTGGCGGGCGGCGCCCACGGGCCTGCTCTCCGCCCGCACGCCGATCTTCCGGGCCTTCCCCCGGGTGGGCGTGCCCCCGAGCTACAAAGACTGGGAGGACTGGAGCAGGCGCATCACGTTCATGCAGGACTCGAAGACCGTGTCCGACTACACCTACCTCTGGTACGACGTGCGCCCGCATCCCAACTTCGGCACCGTCGAGGTGCGGGTCATGGACTCCCAGACGCGCCTCGAGCACACCCTCGGCCTGGCGGCTCTCGTGCAGGCCATGGTCAAGGAGCTCGCCGAGCACTTCGAGTCGGGCCAGGAGCTGTCCGAGTACCCCTTCGAGATGCTCGATGAGAACAAGTGGCTGGCCGCACGCCACGGGCTTGAGGGCGAGCTCGTGGACCTGCCGAGCCAGGACCGCGTGCGAACGAAGGATCTCGCGCGGCGCCTCATAGACCGTCTGCAAGGACACGCCGAGGACCTCGGCTCTGGCGACGCGCTGGGCGCCCTCGACGATCTGCTCGAGAACGGCAACGGCGGCGCGCGGCAGCTGGTGGTCTACGAGGCCAACCATGACCTGCGCGAAGTGGTTCGCGAGATCGTGGAGGCAACCGTTCCTTCCGTGCCCGAAGCCCCGGGCTGAGCGGACCGAGGGGCGCAGGACGCTGGTTATCCTCTTCCTGTGAGCCAGCCCGACCTCTTCGTCGTCTGCAAGAACTGCGGGTCCGAGGTCAGCCCCTACGTGACCGAGTGCCCGTACTGCGGGCAGCGGGTGCGAAAGCGCGCCCCGAAGCTCGAGCGCTCGGCCGAGGACGACATGCCGCGCGCGAAGAAGGCCCGGCGCCCGAAGCTCTCGCGCCTGCGGGCAAACGAGATCGAGGGCATCGCGCCCGACACTCGCCCCACGGCCACCATCGCTCTCATCGCCGCGTCGCTGATCGTCTCGCTCGTGTTCGCTTCCGAGGAGCTGGGCATCGAGGATCTGGGCGCCGTCGCGGCCCCGATCTTCGACCAGCCCTGGCGCTATCTCACCGCCCCCTTCGTGCACGGCACGAGCCTGGGCTACGCGTTCGTGGCGCTCACCGCGGTGGGCATCTTCGGATCGCTGGTGGAGAGGCGCTTCGGCGCTCTGCTGATGCTGCTCGTGTTCGTGGCGTCCGGCGCCGCCGGCGTGGCCGCGGCGGTGGCGCTGGGGAGCGTCGGCGAGCCGTTCGGCTACGACTTCGTGTTCGGCGCCAATGGGGCGGCTCTCGGGCTCCTGGCCGCGTGGTGGGTCGACGATCGTCGCGCCGTGCGGGCAGGCGACCAGCGCGACAACGACCTGATCGGCGTGCTGGTGTTCGCCGGTGTGCTCCTCCTACTGCCCTTGGCCGTTCTGGGCGCGAACGCGGTGGCCGGGGTGACCGGCGCTCTGGTGGGGGCTCTGCTTGGCCTCGTGCTACCTACCCTGACCCGAAGGTGAGCGAGCAGGCGTTCACCGACGAGGATCTGGACCGCGCGGTCGAGGCGCTCAGCGACCCCGAGCGCTTCCGCGACGCCGAGGCCCGCGTGGCCCGCGTGGCCCCAGGCCTCCAGCGGATCCTCGGCGAGGCTTTGAACTCGGGCGGCTGGTTCGGGGAGGCTCACGAGTCTCAGGTGCGCCAGGTGGCGGCCCCGGAGGACCAGGGCGAGCGCATGGCCGCGTTGCGCACCCTGCTTGCGGAGGAGACGCGAATGGGCATGCTCATCGGCGTGGCGGTTGGCTGGGAGCTCCACCGAGAACTAGATTGCCCGCCTGAAGTGAAACCCACCGAATAGGAGACGCGAATGCCCGACGTGGAGTTCCAGTCAAATGGCGGTACCGCACCCGGTTACCTGGCCTCCCCCGAGTCGGGCAGCGGCCCCGGCACGATCGTGCTCCAGGAGTGGTGGGGACTCGAGGGCCACATAAAGGACGTGTGCGACCGCTTCGCCGCCGAGGGCTTCTTCGCGCTGGCGCCTGACCTCTACCGCGGCGAGACCACCGAGCAGCCGGATGAGGCCGAGCAGAAGATGATGGCCATGTCGATGGATCAGGCCGAGAAGGACATGCGCGGCGCGGTGGACCACCTTGCTGCACAGGACGGCTACGAGGGCGAGGGAGTCGGTTCGGTCGGCTTCTGCCTCGGCGGCGGACTGGCGATCTGGGCGGCCACGCTCAACCCCAAGGTCCGCGCCGCGGTCTCCTACTACTACGTGATGCCTCACGGCAAGCCCGACTTCTCGAAGATCCAGGCGCCGGTGCTCGGGCACTTCGGCACCGCCGACGACTTCGTGCCGGTCGACGACGCCAAGGCCCTGGAGAAGGAGATCTCCGAAGCCACGGACAAGCCGGTCGACTTCGAGTTCTACGAGGGTCAGGCCCACGCCTTCTTCAACGACACCAACCGGCTCGGCACCTACGACAAGCAGTCCGCGGATCGGTCCTGGCAGCGCACGGTCGAGTTCCTACGCGCGAACCTCGGGTGAGATCGTGGTGGTGAAGCGCCGGCGGATCGAGCCGTGAGACCGGGACACCGGATTGCGGCCCTCGCGTGTGCGGGCATCACGCTCGCCGGCTGCGGCGAGAAGGAGGAGATCACCTCGGCGCCCGAGAGCGTCCAGACGCCGGGCGAGCGCTCTAAACCTCCCCGCCGTGGCGGGGAGGCAAGGCCGAACGCGACCACGCCCCCCGACCCACCGGCCGGTGAGCCGCGTGACCCTCCCCGGGCGGGCGCGGCACGACGATCGCCCGAGGATCAGCCGGGAGGGGCGGGCGACGAGATCCCGGCCCGCGCTCAGGCGATGATCACCGGCAGGGGCGGGCGCCTCTCGCCGCGGGTGATCCGGGTGCCGCCCTTCATCGCCGTCCGGGTCGAGCTGCGCTCGGCCGACGGCAGGCGCTACCGGCTCAGCGCCGCCGGCAAGACGCTGCGTGTCCGCGGCCGGCGGTCAGACGCTGCGACCTTCGACGGGCTGCGCCCGGGGCGGCGCCTCCTGATGACGGGCACCGGCGGGCGCGTCGTCGTGGAAGCCTCGGCCGAACCGGGCCCTTAGGCGCGCACCCCGACCGCAAGGAAGCGGAGCCCGGACGCTGTTCGGGCGAGCACCGCACCGATTCACCGGGTGAGCACCAAACGTCCGCCTCAGAAGACCCGGCCGCCCACGGGCACCCCGGAGGAGGGGCCCAGCAAGATGATCCTGCCCTGCGCATCGGGGAGGCCGAGCACAAGCACCTCGGACATGAAGGGGCCAATCTGGCGGGGTGGGAAGTTCACAACCGCCACTACGAGCCGGCCGGCCAGCTGCTCGCGCGAGTAGTTGGTGATCTGGGCCGAGGAGCGCTTCCTACCGATCACCGACCCGAAATCGATCTCGAGCTTCCACGCGGGCTTACGCGCCTCGGGGAAGTCGTGCACCGCGATCACTCGGCCCACGCGCATGTCGACGCGCAGGAACTCTTCGAACGCGATCAGTTCGACGGAGGCGGAGGCGGAGGCGGCTGGCTCGAGACGGGCTCCCCCGCGGGTGGAGCGGGCGCAGAGCCCGGCGCAGGCTCGCCGGAGGGCTTGTCGATCGGCCTGGCTGGAACCGGCCCAAGCTCTGCCTCTCGAGGAGGAAGCGCGGTGATGGACTCCTCCTCCTGGACCGGGGCCTCCGTGGCGGGCGGGACCGGGGCGGGAGCCACGACGGGATCGGCCACGGGAGCGGGCGCAGGTTCGAGGGCAGGCTCCACGGGAGCCGGTGCCGCGGCGGGCGCCGGGGCCGGCGCGGCGGGCGCCTCGGCCCTCGCTCTCACCGCCGCCGCGCTCGAGGCCATGGCCTCGAGCATCGCCTTCGGTGGCGCTGCAGCACGGGGGGCGGGCTGCGGACGCGCCGGTGCCGTGGCCACCACGGAGCCCGAGGTGGCGTCGCGCTTTGCCACCTGCTTCACCTCGACGGCCCCGGCGGTCACGATCACGGCGGCTGCCATTCCGGCGGCCGCCTTCGAGACCACGGTGCCCACTCCGGCCGAGAGGGCGCCGCCCGCGGCGGTCCCGGCCGCTCCGGTCGTGGCCAGGCCGGCTCCCCCAGCGAGGCCCGCTCCGCCCGCGCTTGCCGAGCCGCCGGCGGCCGCCCCGCCGAGGCCGAGCTTCGCGAATCCGAGCTTCAGAACCACCAGCGGGCCGAGCGGGAACACGGCGGCGAGGGCCTTCGTGGTGCTGCGCAGCTCGGCGCGGAACACGCGGCAGCGCTCACAGGACTTGAGGTGACGGCGTACCGGCGGGGTGGACCTTGCGATGCCCTCCGCCACCCGGCCCAGCTCGAGCCGCACCTCCTCACAGGTGAGCAGCCGGGCCTCAGAGGCCTCGGCCAGGCCCACGCGGGCGCGGACAAGCAGGGACTTCACGCTCGGCACCGTGGTGTCCATGGCCTCGGCGATGTGCTCGTAGGAGAGGGCGTCGATCTCGCGGAGGAGCAGGGCCGTCTTCTGGGTCTCCGGCAGGTCCTGGACGTCGGAGACGATCTGGCGGAACTCCTCGCGACTGTGAACGGTCTCGGCGGTGGTCGTGCCGTTCTCGCGCTCGAAGATGTCCATCGAGTCGAGCCCGGTCGCCTTGGGCTTTCGCAGGTGGTTCAGCGAGCGGTTGCGGGCGATGCGGTAGAGCCACGGGCGAACGTTGATGGGGCGGTCGTCGGCCAGCAGCGCGTTGTAGGCGGCCGCAAACACCTCTTGGAGCACGTCCTCCGCGTCTTCCTTCGAGGAGAGCATGTGCCGGCAGAAGGCCAGCAGCCGGGGCTGGTAGCGCTGCACGAGCGCCTCGAAGGCCGCCTGGTTGCCCTGGCGCACCAGAGCAACGAGGCGCTCATCGCCCTGCAGGCGCAGCAGCGGTGAGCGCCCGCCGAGGGACCCGATGCCGGCTTGGTATCTGAGTGCGGAAGCTTCCATGGTTCCCTGGGAAACTCTTCCCTGTGAATCACGACACTTTAACGGGGGGGAAGTTGCGCCTTAGACTGTGATCGGCGCCCGGGTGATGGAACGGTAGACACAGGGGCCTTAAAAGCCCCGGCCCCGAGGGGCGTGTGGGTTCGAATCCCACCCCGGGCACCTCCAAGACAGGCGACGAGGAGCTTATGGCCTACGACGACGACGATTGGGTGGGCGAGCCCCCGGAGGGCCGTCACACACGTGACCGCGCCGACCCGAGCTTCTGGTCCGGGCAGCGTCCGCGCAGCATCACGGGGGCGGGCCTTGGCCTCGCGCTGATCGTGCTGCTCGTCGTTCTCCTGCTGTAGCTGCATAAGCCTCAACTTGAGCCTTACGCAACTGGAGGGGCCCCCAAAGCCTTAATGCCTACTCAATGTCTCCTCCCTCCCGCGCAACAAGTGCTGCAGCGTATGTGCCCCTCCTTGTGTAGATTCAACTCGTTGTGAAGCCGTGTCCGTGCGCCAACGGGGCGCCGTGCGGCCGGGGAGGAGACACCGAGCGAGGATGCCAGCGTGAGCGGGATCGGACGCGTAGCCGCACTAGGTGCGGTTGTCGCTGCCGTGGTGCTTGTTGCCATCGTCCTGTTCGGCGGCGCGGGCGGCGGTGGTTACGAGGTCACGGCCAAGTTCATAAACGCGGGGCAGCTCGTGAAGGGCAACCCGGTCCAGACCGGCGGCACCGCCATCGGCACGGTCAAGTCGATCAAGATCACCGATGACGGCCAGGCTGCCATCCGGTTCGATATCAAGGAGGACTACGCGCCCCTGCGCGAGGGCACGCGCGCTTCGATCCGCCAGTTCTCCCAGTCGGGCATCGCCAACCGCTACATCGACCTGACCCTTCCGCCGAACGGCAGCGCGAAGATCCCCGATGGTGGGTTCATCGGTGCCGACGCCACGAGGACCGCCGTCGATCTCGATCAGCTCTTCAACACGCTCGACCCGCTCACCGGTAAGGCGCTGCAGGACTTCTTCAAGAACCAGGAGCGCCAGTTCCGCGGGGCGGGCATGGCCGCCGGCGACACGTTCGAGTACCTCAACCCGGGCCTTTCGACCTCGAGCGCGCTCTTTCGCGAGCTGAGCAAGGATCAGCCTCAGCTCGAGCGTTTCCTTGTCGACTCCTCGAAGCTCGTGACCGCGCTCGCCGAGCGCGACGAGGATCTCACCAACCTCATCTCCGAGGTGAGCACCACGACCAGGGCGCTCGCCAACCAGAAGGGCGCGCTGGCAAACTCCATTGAACGGTTGCCACCCTTCATGCGCCGGGCCAACACCACCTTCGTAAACCTCCGGACCGCTCTTGACGACGTGGACCCCCTCGTGGAGGCCTCCGAGCCGGCGGCCCGCGCGCTCACCCCGTTCCTCGCGCAGGCGCGGGGGCTCGCGGCCGACGCCAAACCCACCATTCGCGATCTGCGCCTCACGGTGGGCCGGGCCGGGCGAAACAACGACCTCGTCGACTTCGTGAACTCCGTGCCCCCGCTCACCGATCTCGCCGTGGAGACGCGTGAGCGCAACGGCGACGTGCGCCGCGGCGCCTTCCGCGAAGCCGTGGCCGCGTTCACGAACTCCGCCCCGCTCATCGCTCAGGGACGTCCCTACACCCAGGACTTCCTCGGCTGGTTCGACGACTTCTCGACCACCGGAGCCAACTTCGACGCGTACGGACCCTTCGCGCGCGGCCTCATCTCCTTCCAGGAGTTCATCCCGGACCCCTCGAACCCGACCCAACCGCTCGGGCCGATCAAGCAGGGTCAGTTCAAGCGCTGTCCGGGCGCGGCTGAGGAGCCCGCGGACGACGGCTCGAACGTCTTCTCCGACGCCGAGCGCAAGGTGCTCGCCTGCGAAGAGTCCGACCGGGCCACCGGGAACGTGCGATGAGGCGCCTCGTGTCCATCGTCTTCCTCGTCGCCGTCTGCGGGGCGGCGGTCGTGCTCGCCGGCGCCAAGGACGACAAGGGCGGCGTGAGGACCTACAAGATCATCTTCGACAACGCGTTTGGGCTCACCAACGGAGGCGACTTCCGGGTGGGCGGCGTGAACGCCGGCGCCACCACGAACTTCGAGGCCACCGACGACTCGCCACCGAAGGCTGAGATCACCGCCGAGATCACCGAGCCGGGCTTCGGGGATTTCCGCAAGGACGCCTCCTGCACCATCAAGCCGCAGTCGCTCATCGGCGAGTACTACGTGGACTGCCAGCCGGGCGTGTCGGGCGAGAAGATCGCGGACAAGGGCACGATTCCGCTCGAACGCAACACCTCGACGATCCCGGCGGACCTCGTGAACAACATCCTTCGCACCCCCTACCGGGAGCGGCTGCGGCTGATCATCGCGGAGCTGGGCACCGGCCTCGCCGGCCGGCCCGAAGACCTGCAGGAGGTGCTCAAGCGCGCCCACCCGGGCCTGCGCGAGACGTCGAAAACCCTCCAGATCCTCGGCGATCAGAACAAGGTGATCGAGGACTTCATCGTCGACTCGGACACGGTGGTCAAGCAGCTCGAGCGGCGCAAGCAGGACCTCACGCGCTTCATCTCCCAGGCGGGTGAGACGGCCGAGGTCACCGCCAGCCGCCGCGAGCAACTTGCTCAGACCTTCAACAAGCTGCCGGGCTTCCTCGACGAGCTCGAGCCCACCATGACCCGCCTAGGGCAGCTCTCGGACGCGCAGGTTCCGCTCCTGCGTGACGCCCGCGTCGCCGCCCCCAGCCTCAACGAGTTCCTCACCCGCCTCGGGCCCTTCGCTCGGGCCTCCAGCCCGGCCATCCGCTCGCTCGGAAAGACGTCGGTGGTGGGGAGGCGGGCCTTCGAGGAGGGAACGAACGAGGTGGAGGAGCTGCGGCTTCTCGCCCGTGATGTGCCCGGGATGGCCAAGCCGCTGCGTCAGTTCCTCGAGTCCCTCGACGACGACCGCCGCGCGATCGACGGCGATCCGCGTGCGCTCGTGGACGGACCGCCGGCCGGCGACGCCTCGAACCGAAACGGCGGCAAGGGCGGCTTCACCGGCATGGAGTCCTTCTGGAACTACTTCTTCTGGCAGGGCATGTCGATCAATGGCTTCGACGACGTCGGCCACCTCCTCCGCCTCAGCATCAAGTTCAACGAATGCACCCCCTACCAGAACAACACGCCAATGAATCCGGACAACACTCCCTCGGAGAACGAGGCGCTGCGCAAGGAGATCGAGAAGTGCAACCAGTTCCTCGGGCCCAACCAGCCGGGCATCAACTCGCCTGACTTCACGGTCGGCGCCGGTGCCTCGGCATTGGCCGCCCAGGCGGGCAAGCCCGCGCGCAGGGTGGGCGAGCGCAGGGGGCCGGGCCAGCCCGACGCCGGTCCTGTCGCCGGCCAGCGCGACATCTCCAAGCCCCGAATCACGCTTCCGCCCGGCGTGCAGGACCTCCTGAAGCGCGTGCCCAACGTTCCTCAGAGCCAGAACAAGGCAAATGACGTGCTCGACGGCGCCACGCCCCTCACCGAAGACCGTGCGGCGCCCGACAGCGGCCAGCTCCTCGACTACCTCCTCGCGCCATGAGCCGCCGTCAAGGAACAGCGTCGCTCGTAGCCAGCCCGGTGCTGGTCGGCGCGGTCACCGTGCTCGTGTCGATCATCGCCGTGTTCATTGCCTACAACGCCAACGCCGGCCTGCCCTTCGTGCCCACGTATGACCTCAAGGCCCAGTTCCCCACGGGCAACAAGCTCGTGAAGGGCAACGAGGTGCGCGTCGGGGGCTTCCGTGTGGGAGTGGTCGACGACATCGAGCCCGCCACGGCCAAGAACGGCAAGGCGATCGCCGAGGTGTCCATGTCGCTCGACAAGACGGTCGAGCCCCTGGCCGAGGACACCCGGCTGAAGATCCGCCCGCGCTCGGCCCTCGGCCTCAAGTACGTGGAGATCACGCCGGGGAAGGCCGACACCACCTACAGGTCAGGTGGCACCGTGCCTCTTGCGCAGGCCACCGAGCAGCTCGAGTTCGAGGACATCTTCTCCACCTTCGATCCCGAGACGCGCCGTAACTCCCAGGCCGCGCTCGAGGGCTTCGGCAACGCGTTCAGCGGCCGAGGCAACTCGCTGAACTCCACGATCGTCGCGCTCAATCCGCTCTTCGCGAGCCTCACGCCGGTCATGCAGAACCTCAGCGATCCCGAGACCCAGCTCGACCAGTTCTTCCGTCAGATCGGCCGCGCGTCCGCGCAGGTGGCTCCGGTCGCCTCCGTGCAGACCGACCTCTTCCGCAATATGGCCACGACCTTCGAGGCCTTCAGTCGCGACGCCGACGCCCTGCGGGACACGATCGCGAAGTCCCCGCCCACGATCGACACGGCGATCCGCTCCTTCCAGGTGCAGCGGCCCTTCCTCACCGACTTCACAGACCTCTCCCAGCGCTTGCGCCCCGCGGTGAACGAGCTCCCGCGTTCGTTGCCCGCCATCAACCGGGCCTTCGCCGTGGGAACGCGGGTGCTTCCGCGCACGGTCGCTCTGAACGCGCGCTTGGCGAACGTCTTCGGTCAGCTCGAGGAGCTGTTCGAGAATCCGAACACCCTGCTCGCCATCCGCGACCTGCGGACCACGGTGTCGGTCACGCGGCCCCTCATCGAGTTCGTGGCCCCGTACCAGACGGTCTGCAACTACTTCAACTACTTCGTACACCCGCTCGGCGAGCACCAGTCGAGCCCGGCCGCCGACGGCTCGGGCACCACCCAGAACCAGGGCGTCAGGACGGTGAACGCCGAGCAGCCGAACGCCTATAGCAACATCGAGGCCTCACGGCCGTATGACACGCCCGAGGGCATGAACCCGCTCGGTGCCAAGGACCCCACCGGCATGAGCCTCGGCCGCCAGTACGCCACCCCCTACCAGCCCGCGATCGACGCCCAGGGCAACGCCGACTGCCAGAACGGCCAGGACGGCTACGTGCGGGGCCCGATCGCGCCGGGCGCGCGCTACGGGCCCGGCACCCTGCCCGACGGCACCCCGACCGGTGGTAACGGCCCCGTGGTGATCAGCGACTTCCCGATCCTCTCGGGCGGCACCTTCAAGTCGCGTGAGCTCGGCATCGACAACCTCGAGGACGTGGACAAGCTCCGATGAGCATCTTCCGGCGCAAGCGCAAGCACCCCTCGAACAAGGGGATCTCCCGCTTCAAGGCGGGGTTGATCGCGATTCTCCTGATCGCCGTCGGCACCTACTTCGGGTTCACCAAGGCCAACCCCTTCGCGAACCCCTACAAGCTCTCCGCGGTCTTCGAGACGGTGAACAACCTCAAGATCGGCTCGCCGGTGCGCATCGCCGGGGTCGAGGTGGGCAAGGTCAAGAAGGTCACCGCCATCACGCCCGGAAAGGGCAACGGCGCGGCCCGGGTTGAGATGCACATCAAGAAGTCGGGCCTTCCGATTCACGAGGACGCGACGCTTAAGGTGCGCCCGCGCGTGTTCCTCGAGGGCAACTTCTTCGTGGACCTGAAGCCCGGCTCGCCCTCGGCCAGGGTGCTCGAGACTGAGGACGACCCGATCCCGGTCACCCAGACCGCGGCCCCCGTCCAGTTCGGTGATCTTCTTGCCGCGCTTCAGACCGACACGCGGGCGGACCTCCAGGTCTTCCTCAAGGAGTACTCGCAGGGGCTCGCCGGCAAGGGCGCCGCGGGCTTCAACCAGTCCTTCAAAAACGGCAAGGAGGCCTTCAAGAGCACGGCGATCGCCAGCGAGGCCACGCTCGGACAGGATCCGACAAAGGACCTCCAGCGCGTGCTGAAGGGCCAGCAGGAGACCTTTGCCGCTCTCGTGCGCGACGAGGAGTCGCTAAAGGACCTTGTGACCAACCTGCGCGTGACCGCCGGCAAGTTCGCCTCCGAGGATCTTGCCCTTGAGGCCTCCCTGCCCGCACTGCAGAGAACCCTACGGGTGGGTTCGCCGGCGCTCGCGTCGCTGAACTCCGCGCTCCCCTCCCTGCGCGCGTTTGCCATGGACGCTCTGCCCGGCGTGCGCTCGTCGGCTCCCACCTTGCGGGCTTCGTTGCCCTTCATCTCCCAGGTGCGTGCGCTCGTGTCTCCCAACGAGCTGCAGGGGGCCGCGCGGGCGCTGCGCCGCCAGATCCCGCAGCTCGCGGGTCTCAACCGTGACCTGCTGCCCTTCCTGCGCCAGGCGCGCCTGCTCTCGTCCTGCACGAACGAGGTGCTCGTGCCGTGGGCCAACACGCCCATCCCGAACCCCGACGAGCCTGACAACGACGAGCAGACCTTCGTTCGTCAGGCCAGCCGTGGGTTCGTGGGGCTCGCCGGTGAGAGCCGCAACACCGACGGCAACCAGTCCTACTTCAACACGAGCGCGGTGCCGGCAGCGCCGAGCGTGCGCCCGGCTCCTCCGCTCGACGGTGGCTCCCAGCCGCCTCCGCGCCGGCCTGACGTTCCCTGCGAGACGCAGGAGCCGCCAAACATGAACGCGCCTGGCGCCAGCGTCAGCCAGCTTGGCGGCGGCGGGTCGTCGGCGCCGCAGAGCTTCAACTCGGCCTCACTGCTCAGGGCCGGCCGCCTCATCGAGAAGTACGAGAACGGCGAGGGCGCTAAGCGCAAGCAGAGGGTGGTCGAGTTCTACGAGGACGCGGCCGCGGCCATCGAGGCCAAGGGAGCAGCGAAGTGAAGAAGGCGATAAAGGACCACCTGAGGGACTTCGTGGCCATCGCCGCGCTGATGTTGCTCGCGGTGGGCATCGGAAGCTACATCCTGTCCAACCAACGTCTGCGCTTCCCGTTCATCGAGGAGAAGCCATTCGTGGTCAAGCTCGAGCTGCCCGACGCCCAGGCGGTTCAGCCGGGGCAGGGCCAGACCGTGCGCACGGCCGGCGTCGAGATCGGCCAGATCGGCAAGGTCGTGCTCAAGGACGGCAAGGCCGTGGTGGACATGCAGCTCGAGCGCGCGAAGTACGCGGACTACATCCGCGAGGACGCGACGGTTCTCCTCCGTTCGAAGACCGGCCTCAAGGACATGTTCCTCGAGGTCAACCCCGGCACGGGGCGCCCCCTCAAGGAGAACGAGGTCATCTCCTCCGCCAACTCTGCGCCGGACGTGGATCCGGACGAGATTCTCGCCGCGCTCGACGCCGACACGCGCGACTACCTCCAGCTGCTCATCTCCGGCGCGGGCAAGGGCCTCAAGGGCCGCGGCTCGGACCTCCAGGAAACGTTCGCCCGCCTCGGGCCGCTGAACCGCGACGTGGCAAAGGTGAACACCGCCATCGCCCGGCGCCGGACGAACCTGAAGAGCCTCATCAACAAGTACGGCTTCCTCACAAAGGAGCTGGCCACAAAGGACCGCGAGATCGTGCGCCTCGTACGCCAGTCCAATCAGGTCTTCGACACACTGGCCTCCGGCGAAGCCGACATCCAGGGCACCCTGCGCCGACTGCCGGGGGCTCTGAACACCACCGCGGACACGCTCGCGAAGGTGGACACCCTGGGTGGCGAACTGGGCCCTGCGCTCGAGGCTCTGCGCCCACCGTTCCGCAAGCTCGACGAAGCCAACGCCGCCGTGCTGCCCTTCGTGCGCGAAGCCACGCCTCAGATCCGCGATCAGATCCGGCCCTTCGCCCGGGTCGCCGGACCCTTCACGGACGATTTGGGCAGGGCGGCGAGGGGCCTGCGCAAGGCGCAGCCCGGCCTCACAGCCTCCTTCGGGAAGCTCAACCGCCTCTTCAACATCGGCGCGTTCAACCCGAATGGGGCCGAGGGACTTTCCGGCAACCTCGCCGCCGACCGCGAGCGCGAGGAGGGCTACCTGTACCACCTCGCGTGGACGGCCCAGAACAACGTGTCGCTGTTCAACACGGCCAGCGCCCAGGGACCACTGCGCCGGATCTTCCTCGGCAACCTCGACTGCACCACCGTCAACGCGCTGGTCACGCTGCCAGAGGGGCTTCCGCAAGACCAGGTCGTCGACACCCTGCGGGCCGCCGGAGTATGCGAGGGCTAGATGGTCAAGGAAACCCCCAGCCTCCTTCGCCTCGGCGCGATGGTCTTCTTCACGCTGTCCTGCATCGGGATCCTGATGTTCCTGTGGCTGGCTTTCGGCGGCCCGCTGCCGCTGAAGGCGGAGAGCTATCGCTTCAAGGTCGCCTTCAAGGAGGCCGCGACGCTCACCCAGGAGGCCGATGTCCGGATCGCGGGCGTGAACGTGGGCAAGGTCAAGACCAAGGAGCTCGACAAGGCCGGGAACGCCACGGTCGTAGAGTTGGAGCTGAAGGAGGCCTACGCCCCGATTCCGCGGGATACGCGGGCGATCCTCAGGCAGAAGACGTTGCTGGGGGAGA
>JBBJNU010000022.1:0-16573 GCA_037721005.1 Thermoleophilaceae bacterium
AGCGCAACCCCCGGCGAGCGCCTCCTGAATGCCCTGCGCCGCTCGGTGAACGCGGGCGTGGTCGCCGTGGCCGGCTCGCTCGCACCGGACGCCGCCGGGGCCCGGGACGGCAAGCCGGCGATGGTCTCGCGCGCTGCCTGGGGCGCTTCGAAGTGCACGCCGCGCGAGCGCCCGTCCTACGGCGAGGTGAAGGCTGCCTTTGTGCACCACACCGTGAACGCCAACGACTACTCGCGCGAGGAGGCGCCCGACGTGGTGCTCGGCATATGCCTCTACCACCGCAATTCGAACGGCTGGGACGACATGGGCTACAACTTCCTCGTCGACCGGTTCGGCACGATCTACGAGGGTCGTGCCGGGGGCACCGACAGCGCCGTGGTGGGCGCCCAGGCCCAGGGCTACAACGCCCAGTCCACGGGCATCGCCAACCTCGGCACCTTCACCTCAGTGCGCCAGACGCCCGAAGCGATCCGCGCCGTATCCAGACTGATCCGCTGGAAGCTCCCGCTCCACGGGGTGCCCACCACCGGGCCGATCACGCTGGTGTCCACGGGCGGTTCGAGCAACCGTTATCCGGCCGGGCGATCGGTCCCCCTCCAGCGCGTGAGCGGACACCGCGACACGGGCGCCACGTCCTGCCCCGGCGATGCCCTCTACGCCCAACTGCCGGAGATCCGGCGCCTCGTGGCCGGAGCGGCGCCCCAGGGCTCGCTGACGCAGATCGAGACCCAGACCGAGACCCCCCTGCCGGTGATTGCCGGAGCCGAGGTGCGGCTCACCGGGTTGCTCTCGAACGAGGACGACACCCCGCTCTCCTCGCAGCCGGTCGAGGTACAGGCACTGGTGGGCACGCGCTGGAAGACCCTTTCGGTGGCCACCACCGACCCCGCTGGGGCCTTCTCCGCCCAGGTCAAGGTCCAGCGCAGCCGCAGCGTGCGCGCGCGCTTCGCAGGGGGCGCCGGCGTGCTGGCCAGCGTCTCGGCCCCCTTTGAGCTCGGGGTGAAGCCTCAAGTGTCGCTCGCCGCCCCCGCGATGGCGGCGGTGGGCCGTACGACCACCCTGCGCGGCAGGGTGACCCCGCGCAAACGGGTGGTGTACCAGGTGCTGCAGCGCCGGCGCTCGGGGCGGTTTCGCACGGTCGGGCTGAAGGCGTTGCGGGTGAGCAGAGGGAGCTTCAGGGGCTCGTTCGTGGCGGAGACGAGCGGGCTCTACCGGGTCTACGTGGTCGCCAAGGCAGACGCCGTGACCAAGCGAGGCGTCTCGGAGCGCTACCTGGTTCGCACGTCTCGGTTCAGCGAGGGCGGAGGAGTGGTGGCCCCGTAGCCGCCACGAGCGGCGAGCGGATCGGCTTCAGGCCTCCCGTGCCGCCCTGGCCGCCGTCGACACCACGTAATAGAGAGACAACGCGAAGAAGGTGGCCCCCACCAGCGCCTCCACCTGATCGGGCGAGAGGCCTGTGCGCTCCGACACCGGGCCGGCCACCTTCTCTCCCACTGCCTTACGCCAGCCGGTCAGGCCCTGCTTGCCGAGATCAACTTTGTCAGCCATGACGCGAGACTACCCGCCCGCGCCAGGCCTCAATCCCAACCCTGCCGGAGATCTGCGCTGTAGAGGCCGCGCCCGCTGGCCAGCAGCTTCGCCGTGCGCGCAAGTATTTGTAGGTCAAGCGCGAACGAGCGGTGATCCACGTACCAGACGTCGAGCTCGATGCGCTCGGGCCAGGAGATCGAGGTCCGGCCGTTCACCTGAGCCCAGCCGGTGATACCCGGCCTGACCTCGAGGCGGCGGCGCTGGCGGGGGGTGTAGCGCTCGACCTGCTCGGACACCGTGGGGCGCGGCCCGACGATGGCCAGCTCGCCACGGAGCACGTTCACGAGGTTCGGCAGCTCGTCCAGCGAGAAGCGGCGCAGGAAGCTCCCGGAGCGGGTGATGCGCGAGTCACCCTGCTCGATGTAGAGCCCGGCGCCCATGCTCTCGGCACCCGACACCATCGTGCGCAGCTTCCAGAGCTCGAAGGGCACGCCGTCGCGCCCGATCCGCGTGTGCCGGTAGATCACCCCGCCGGGCGACTCCAGGCGGATCGCCACCGCGGCCACCAGCAGGATTGGCGAGAGGAGAGCGAGGGCGACGGCGGCGATGAGGATGTCGAAGGGGCGGCTCAGGGTACGGTCCTCGTCTCTTGCGGATCCTCTACATGCATCAGTTCTTCACGACGCGCGAGGGCACCGGCGGCACACGCTCGTATGAGTTCGCACGCCACCTCGTGCGGCGCGGCCATGAGGTCACGATCCTAACCGCGGCCGGCGGAGCTCGAGCTCGCCGCCACCGGGTGGAGGGGATCGATGTGGTGGAGGTGAGCGGCGCGTCGTCTGACTACGTGAGCGCCACGGCCACGAGCTATCCCGCGCGGATGGCCGGGTTTGTGAAGTTTGCCGCCGGAGCCACCGTCGCGGCCCTGCGCGAGCCCCGGCCCGACGTGGTATTCGCCACCTCGCCCCCGCTCACCATCGCCCTGCCGGGCGTGGCCGCGAGCCGGCGCCACCACGCGCCGCTCGTGTTCGAGGTGCGAGACCTCTGGCCCGAGGCCCCGATCCAGATGGGCGCCCTGGACAACCGGCTCGCCCAGCGGGCCGCCCGGGTGCTCGAGCGCACCGTGCTGGGAACGGCCCGCCACGTGGTCGCCCTCTCTCCGGGGATGCGCGACGGGGTGGTGGCGGCCGGGGTAGAGCCAGAGCGGGTCACGCTCATCCCCAACGCCTCGGACCTCGACCTCTTCTCGCCCAATCTCGATCCCGGTCACCTTCGAGCCGAGCTCGGCCTGAACGGCGCCTTCGTGTGCTCGTACTTCGGCACGATGGGCGAGGCCAACGACCTCACCCAGGTGCTCGAGGCCGCGGCCGTCCTGAGGGACCGGGGCGAGGAGGGAGTGAGGTTCGTGCTCCAGGGCGACGGCAAGCGCCGGGGGGCGCTCGAGTCCCAGGTGCGAATGCGCGCACTTCACAACGTGGTGTTGCTGCCTGCCGGCGACAAGCACGCGGCCGCGCGGCTGGCCGCGGCTTCCGACGCGTGCATGACGATCTTCAAGGACGTGCCGATCCTGGCCACCAACTCGCCCAACAAGCTCTTCGACACCTTCGCGGCCGGCCGTCCGGCCGTGGTGAACACGGCGGGCTGGCAGCGCGAGCTGGTGGAGCACAACCGGGCCGGCGTGGCCGCCCGGCCCGGGGATCCCGCCCACCTGGCCGAGCAGGTGCTGTGGCTGCGCGATCACCCCCAGGAGACGGCGCAGTTCGGGCGCAACGCCCGGCGCCTGGCCGAGATCGAGTTCGACCGCCGCCTGCTGGCCGACCGCCTAGAGGGCGTGCTGGCGCGGGCGGCAAACGGCTGATGGACCTTTCCTACTGCGTGGTGAACACGAACGGCCGCGAGCTGCTGATGGCCTGTCTTTCGGCGATCGAGCGCACACACCCCGCCGGGGTCGATCACGAGGTGCTCGTGCTCGACAACGCCTCCGACGACGGCTCGGTGGAGGCGGTGCGCGCGAGCGCTCCTGGGGTGCGGGTGATCGCTCTCGGCCGGCGCACGGGAAAGGGACAGAACGACTCGACGCTCCTGCGAGAAGCACGCGGACGTTTCTGCCTGCTGCTCAACGAGGACTCCGAGCTCTGCCCGGGGGCGACCCGGGCGCTTCTCGACGCCCTCGAGGCAAACCCCGGCGCCGGGGTGGCCGCGGCGCAGCTGCTTTCCACCGAGGGAGAACCCAAGGCCTGCGCCTGGCGGCTGCCCGGCGTGCGCACGGCGGCCCTCACCGCGCTCTTTCTGCACCGGCGCCTCGTGGTCGAGAGCGGCGGCACCGGTACGCGGTCAGTGGGCTGGGCGCAGTCGAGCGCAATGTTCGTGCGCCGCAGTGCCGCCGAGACGGTGGGCTGGCTGGACCCCGACTTCTTCGTGTACTCCGACGAGACCGATTTTTGCAAGCGCCTGCACGACGCCGGCTGGGATGTGCTCCACGTGCCGGCGGCCCGGGCGGTGCATCACGATCAGCTCTCGACCGACCTTCAGAGCGAGCGGCGGCGGATCGTGGAGTTTCACCGCGGGCGAGACCGATACCTGCGCAAGCACGTGTCGGCGGCTGAGCGCCTGGTGGCCCGGCTGCTCGGGGCTTGGTTCTACCTCGGCCTGGCGCTGGCCGCCACCGTCCTGCCCGGGCGCGATCCTCAGCGTTATCGCCTGCACCTGCGACAAGAGTTGCGCCCGTGGAGCGGAGAAGGCATCCGCGACGCGGCTGGGCGCCACAACCGCCAACTGGATCTCGGGCGCTGATCTCAGGTGAGGTCCCCCGACCTGGCCCAGTTCGCCGCCGTGGTGGCCGCCGCCGGAGTTGCCCTTTTCCTGGCTGGCCGCGGACGGTTGGCGGTGGTGGGCGGCCTCGTGGTGCTCGGCGGCGCCACAGCGGTGCTGGGCGCTTCGGTGTCGGGCATTGGGCGCCTCGATGCCCTGGCGTCGCCGGCCGGAGCCGTGGCCGTTCTGCTCGCGATCGTGCTTCTCGGCGTTGCCGCGGCGTTTCTCGTGCGCCAGCCGGCGCTCGTGCCCCTGCTCGTGCTAGTCGCCGCTCCGCTGCGCCCACCGATCGCCTTCGACACCTCCGGCGGCATCCCGATCGCGTTGGCCGAAGACGGCCAGCTCGGCCGGCTGCTTCCGCTCTACGGCGTGCTGGCCGCCGCCGCGCTGGCCCTCCTTTGGCGTGCCCTGCGAGCGGACACCGGGGCGGTGCGGGCGCTGCCTCGAACCGTGGGCATCCCCGCCGCGGCCTTCATCGCCCTGGCCTCGGTGTCGCTCGTCTGGGCCGACAGCCTCGACTCCGGAGCGGAGCTGCTCACCTACTTCACCCTGCCCTTTGCCCTGTTGCTCGGGATCGTGGCCCGGGCGCCGTTCCCCGAGTGGGCCCCCCGCGCGCTCGCTCGCGTGGCCGTGGCCCTCGCCGCGCTCTTCGCCGCCATCGGGCTCTACCAGGCAATCACACGCGAGTTGTTCTTCTTCTCCCCGAGCGTGGAGGTGTCGAACGCCAACTCGAGCTTCTTTCGGGTGACCTCGCTGTTCGGCGACCCGAGCCTCTACGGCCGTCACGTGGTGCTGGGCATCGGGGTGCTGCTCGTGCTGCTCGCCCTGCGCCGCGTGGGGATGGGACTCGGCCTGGCCCTGCTCGCGCTGATGTGGCTCGGGCTGCTCTTCTCCTACTCGCAGTCGAGCATGGTCGCCCTCGTGGCTGTCACCCTCGCCGTGGCTGCGGCCACCGGCGGACGAGGGGTGAGGCGCTTCGTGCTCGGGGGGCTCCTCTTGGTCGCGCTGCTGGGCGCCGGGTACCTCGCCTCCGTCGAGATCCGGGGGGAGTCGCTGCGCCAGAAGACCGCCGACCGGTCTCAGCGGGTGCAGGAGACCGCCCGGGTGGTGGGTGACGCCCCGGTCTTCGGGGTGGGGATCGGTGGGCAGCCCGAAGCCACCCGGCGGCTGGCGGAGAAGGACCGGCGGGAGCGCTCGACGCCCAACTTCGTGTCTCACACCACTCCGCTGACCGTGGTCGCCGAGCTCGGGGTAGTCGGGCTCTTGCTGTACCTGGCGTTGCTGGCCGGCGGGGCGCGGCTGATCGCCGGGGTGAACCGCCTGGAAGCGCCCCTCGGGCTGGCGCTCGGCGCCGCGTTCCTCGCGCTCTTCGTGCACGCCCTCTTCTACAGCGGGTTCTTGGAGGACCCGCTCACGTGGGTGGTGCTGGGCGTTGCCGCGGGCTACCTCACCTGGCCGCGCCGGGACGACGGCGTGCATAGGGCGCCAAGGGACAGCCCGGCGGCGGCTGAGGCGTGAGCGGCGACCGGCTGTCCCGCGGCGGGCTCTGGGCCCTCCTCGGCGTGCTCCTTGGCATCGTGGCCGTGACGCTGCCCGAGCTGGGGTCGGACCCCTGGCCGTTTCGCCCGGAGGCCACGGAGCCGCGGGGCGTGCTCGCCCCGCTCGTGCGGGCGGCGGGCGAGGAGTGGGACGTAGGGATCGCCCGCGCCGCCTGCCTGCTCGCCGGACTCGCCGTGGCGCTGGCGGGGGCACTGGCGCTGCGCCGGCGCGAGTGGCCGGCCTGGACCGGCATGGCGCTCGTGCTGGGCGTGGCGCTTGCCCTTCTCCTGCCCTCCACCCTCCTCCAGATGGGGCTGCGCGACGCCACCGCGCCCTGGTTTCACACGAACGACTCGACCTACCAGGTCGAGATCGCGGGGGATCTCGCCCTCGACGGCGACAACCCCTACGGGCACGACTACAAGCGCTCGGGACTCGAACGCTTCTACCCATTCGACGGCTCGGCGTCGGAGGAGGTGCGCGAGCGCGAGGTGGCGCTCGAGCACTACGCTTACTTCCCGGGCACGGTGCTCACCTCGGCGGTGTGGCGGCTGGCGCCTTCGCCCTTTGACGACCTTCGTCTGCTCGTCCTGCTGTTCACCCTCGCTGGCTTCGCCGCGGCGATGGCCTTCCGCGCGCCGCTGTCCTGGAAGCTCGTGCTCGGAGCGCTGGTGGTGGCCAACCCGATCGCCGTGCGCTCGGCCTGGTTCGGGCAGAACGACGCCCCGTCGATCACGCTCATGCTGCTCGCCTTCGCGCTCGTGAGCCGCGAGCGCTACCGCTGGGCCGTCGCGAGCCTGGCCGGGGCGGTGCTGCTCAAGCAGTTCGCGGTGGTAGCCATCCCCTTCCTGGCCCTCATGCTCGTGCACCGCGGCCTCGACCGGCGCGAGCTCGCGCGGTGCGCCGGCGTGTTCGCCGGCATCGTGGCCGTGGTCGTGCTGCCCTTCCTGATCGCCGACCCGGTGGCCTTCTACGAGGACACGGTGGAGTACGGGGCAGGCACCTACAAGATCGTGGGTTACGGACTCTCGGCGATCCTCGTTCGGGCCGGGATCGTGGACGACCGCGACGGCGCCTACCCGTTCGCCCTGATCGCCCTGCTCACGTGGCTGCCGCTCACCGCTTGGCTGCTCCTCCAGCAACACCGCCTGCGCGAGCAGTGGGTTGGTCCGGCGGGCTTTGCGATCTCGATGCTGGTGCTGCTCTTCATCGGGCGCACCTTCAACAACTACTACCTGCTGTGGCCGGCCACAGGCGCGGCCGCCGCGGCGCTCACCTACCTCGGCGCCGGCGCTTTTTCCTCGGCGGGTCCTGGACCGAGGCTGCCTTCCTCTGACCCACCGCCTGCTGCGGGTCGAGCCCGTACAGGAAGCTCCTCCCCGTGAGGTACACGCGATCCTCGTCGGCGATCACCGGGCTCGCGTACTTGCCGTTTGGAAAGCGCCAGACCTCTTTGCCGCTCTCGGCGTCGAGGGCGACGGTGAGATCCTTGGTGCCCATCTTCACGTAGCGGGCCGCCTCGGATCCACACGAGGAGCAGGCCGCGGTGTAGACCAGGCCGCCCATCACCACGGGGGAGGAGTGCACCGCACTGTCGAGCTCCTTGGACCATTTGGTGTCGCCCGTGGCGGCGTCGAGGGCGAAGAGCTTGCCGTCGTAGGTGCCCGTGTAGACCTTGCGCTCGTACACCGCGGCCGAGGCGTAGATGTAGGTGCCGAGCGGTCGCGCCCAGAGCACCTTGCCGCTCTTCGCCCCGAAGGCGAACATGGTGCCGTCTGAGTTCCCGATGTACACGCGCCCGTAGGCCACCACCGGGGTGGCGTAGAAGAACTCGCGCGCGCCGAGGGGCGACGACGCGGAGGTGGCCTCCCAGTCGAGCTTCCCGGTCCGGGCGTTGAGCGCATACACGCTGCCCGCCTGATTGGCCACGAAGATCTTGCCCTTCGAATAGGCCGGAGAGGTGTTCACCCGCTCACCCGTGTCGTAGGCCCAGATCTCCTTGCGGTCGCGCAGGCGCAGCGCGTGAACCTTGTTATCCCACGAGCCGTAATAGGCCACCCCGTTCTCGATGAGCGGTGACGACTCGATGGGCAGGCCCTTCCTGCGCCACTTCTCCTTTCCGGTGCGGGCGTCCATGGCGATAAGGAAGCCCGTGGGGTTCGGGTCGTTCTCGCCGCACTCCACCAAGTCCATGTAGGCCTGGTACACCGTGCCCTTGTGGAGCGTGGGTGAAGAGGCCGCGCAGCGCTTGAAGTTCTTGACCTTGAACGCCGGCTTGCCGGTCTTCGCGTTGACCGCGAAGAAGAGGCCCTTCTGCTGGGCGATGTACACGTTGCCGTAGCCAGTGGTGGGCGGGAACTCGAGGGTGTCCTTGGCGTCGATGCTCCAACGGCGGGTGAAGGGCGGGCGGTGGTCATACGGCGAGACCTTCGTTCGCTGGTTGTCATAGCCGTAGGTGGGCCATGGCGTCTCGATGCGCTTGGGCTTCTGCTCTCCGGAGGGAGCCTCGGAGTCATCGAACTCCACCTTCTCCGACCCGCGCTTCTCGATCGGCTTCGACGCCTGCCAGTAGTAGATGCCGGTGGCCGCCCCGAGGAGGACAAGCGCTGCCACGCCGCCGATCAGCAATTTCTTGACCATGAGGCGCCAGAGTAGCCAGCGGCGCGGCGTCAGCGGCCACGGCCGAGCAGGGACCAGATGCGCTTCATCACCCGCGGAACCTCCACCCCCAGGCGGCTCTCCTCGAGCTCGCGTGTCCACTCAGGGGTCCCGGGCCGGATCACGGCGCCTTTGCCCAGCGCGTAGGCCACGAACGCCGCAGCGCCCTCTTCGCGGCCCGCCGCGGTGCGCAGCGTGGCGCCGTCCGGTAGGGACACGGAGCGCTCGAAGAGCGAGAACTCCCCGAAGAGGCGATCCACCCCGCGAAACAATCCGAGCTTGTCGCGCTGCGCGCGGAGGGGCGCCGGGGGATCGGCGCGAAAGAGCTCGGTGCGCTCTCCGAAGAGGTCATCCGGGCGCTCGGGGCTCGGGTCGCGCAGCTCGTCCTCCACGGTGGCCACGGTGCGCCGCAGGCTCTGACTGCCAAAGGAGACCACCTTGAGCCCCCCCTCCTCGACCTCCGTTAGCAGTCCATCGCGCACGCGGCGGGGGAGCCACCGCGCCGTGCCGGCGATGGCCACCCCCGGCGCGTTGCCGACGGCCGGGCCCTCGCGGCGGGCGAGGGAGAGGTCGGTGGTGAGGTCGTAGGCGAGGCGTTCGCGGTCAAGGTGGCGCAGCAGTGGCGAGACCTCCCGCACGAACCGGGGAGGGAGCTTCCCCCTGGCGAAGGGCCGCTCCGCCGGCAGGGCGCGTGCGGTGTCCAAGGTGTCGGGGAAGCCATCGAGGTCGGAGTCCGCGGGGTTCTCTCCCTGCCAGGTGATCGTGGGCAGCACGACCAGCGGGCGCGGACGCAGGAGCGCCCGACGGTTGATCGGCCGGCCGGCCACCGCCACCGGCCAGACCGCCCGCTTTCCGCGAGCGCGTACGCGTACGAGGTAGACCCCCGTCCTGGCCGCGTCCGGTATCCGCACCCGCAGGGCGCCGCCACGGCGCCTGCCCTCTCGGATCGGTCGCGCCGA
Organism: Thermoleophilaceae bacterium; assembly: GCA_037721005.1. GTDB lineage: Bacteria > Actinomycetota > Thermoleophilia > Solirubrobacterales > Thermoleophilaceae > JAAYBF01. Next base: position 9,498 of record JBBJNU010000022.1, read on the forward strand.
GCCCAGGCGCACCATCGAGAAGCGATAGCGGCGCACGGTGGGGCCCACCTTCAGGCGCGCCACCGTGCCGGCGTCCACCACACCGAGCGGGCCGGACAGCTCGAGCCGGCGGATCGCCACCCCGGTCGCGGGAGCTGCGGCATCGGCCGAGGGCAAACGTGGCGGCGCCAGCGCCGCGTTGCCCGCCTTGTCGCGCACCCGCACCTGGAACGTGTAGGAGCCGTCGACCGCGGCGTCGCCGCTGATCACGCTGCCGTCCCAGAACCCCGTCTTCGTGCCGTCGCCACGGAAGCGGCGCACGACCCTCACGGGGCCGCCCTCGGTTCGGTACACCCGAAACTCCGGCAGCGCGTTCACCGGTCCCGCATAGCCCACGCGGATGCGAACCGGGCCGTCGCCGGGATCCACGACGCCCGGGCTCGCCGAGGTCACCGCCAGCTTCGGCGGCTCGGTGTCCACGTCCACCTCCTTGAACGAGTCCACCGCCCGGCCCTCCTTGCGCCTCACCACCCGCATGCGGTACTCGCCGTCGGGCACCACCTTCCCATCGTCGTCGCGGCCGTCCCAGGCGAAGCGGTGCTTGGTGTCTCCCGCCAGCCTGCGGTCGTCCACCAGCCGGCGAACCTCGTTGCCCTCCTCGTCGAGCATGGAAAAGGACACCTCGGCCGGCTCGGACAGGTCGAAGCCCACCCTGAGGGAATCCTGGGTGAGATCGCCGTTCGGAGAGAACGCAGAGGGCGAAGCGACGGCGAAGCGAAGCACCACGGGCTCGTCGGCCTTCAGTGACTGCGTCACGATGAACGCGGCGACGGTGGCGAGCACGAGCAGGGCGAATACGCTGCGCAGGAGCGGGCTCGAGTCCACGCCGGAAACCTATCCACCGTGCGGGCCGCCAGAATCCAATGTCGTGCGCGTACAGCTCGTGGACCCCTCGGCCTACACGCCTCCGTATGACCACGCGCTGGCCGCCGGACTGGTGCGGGCCGGGGCGGAGGTTGAGCTGGTGACGAGTCGCTTCGTGCACGGCGTGCGCCCGCCGGCCGAGGGCTTTGCCGTGAGCGAGCGCTTCTACCGGCGCGCGACCGCTCAAGAAGCCGGGCGCAACGCCCGCCGCCTGGTGCGGGCTGCCGAGCACGTGCCGGACATGTTGCGATACCGGTCGCATGCCGCGGCCGCCGACGTTCGCCACTTTCAGTGGCTGGCGCTCGAGCCGCTCGACTCGCTCCTTCTGGCGCCGGACCGTCCAAGGGTCTTCACCGTGCACAACACCCTCCGGCGCGGCGAGGGACGCGCCCGGAAGCTGGCCACCCGCCGGCTGATCGAGCGCATGGACGCCCTGGTGGTGCACGCCCACGCGGGCGCGCGTGAGCTGATCGAGCGCTTCGGCGCGGATCCGGCCAAGGTGCGCGTGATTCCCCATGGCGCGTTCGACTACCTGACCCGTCAGACGCGCGAGGAGAGCCTGCCCGAGGAGCTGCGCGACGTGGAGGTACCGGTCATCCTCCTCTTCGGCCTGGTGCGCCCCTATAAGGGCGCCGATCTGCTGCTCGAGGCCTTCACCGGACTCGAGTCCGAGGCGGAGCTGTGGGTCGTGGGCCTGCCCCACGTGGACATGACGCCGTTGCGGGCCGCCGCCGCGCGCGCCCGCGGGACCGTGCGTTTCGTGGAGCGCTACGTGACGGAGGCGGAGATCCCCGCCTTCTTTCGCCGCGCCGACGTGGTCGTGCTCCCCTACCGGCGGATCGACCAGTCGGGGGTGCTCTACACCGCGCTTGCCTTCGCCAAGGCGCTCGTGCTCTCCGACGTGGGTGGTTTCGGCGAGGTGGGGCGCGAGCACGGCGCGGCGAGGCTCGTGCCCCCCGAGGATCCGGCCGCCCTCCGCGAGGCGCTGGATTGCCTGCTCTGCGACCCGGCCGAGCGCGAGGCCCTCGGCGCCCGGGCGGCGGCTGCCGCGGCGGGACCCTTCTCGTGGGATGACATCGCACGGCGCACCCTCGCCCTCTATGAGGAGCTTGTGGGGTGAGGGCGATCTTCATGGGCAAGCACAAGCGCTCGGCCGTGGCCGCGCTCGAGTACCTGGTGCAGCGAGACCTCGAAGTGCTCGCCGTGGTTGCGCCGGACGACCCAGGCGACGCCACGGCGCAGCAGCGCCTCGACCTCGCGGCCGAGCGACACGGGCTCAAGCTGGCGAGCGACGGCGATCTCTACGACGGCGCCGTTTCGCTGGACGGAGTGGATCTGGTGCTCTCGTTCCTCTTCTGGAAGCGCATCCGCCGTCCCCTGATCGGGGCGGGTCGTATCGGCTGCCTGAACTTCCATCCGGCGCCCCTGCCCGACATGCGCGGATTGGGGGGATACAACGTGGCGATCCTCGAGGACTTCGCCGAGTGGGGGGTGTCGGCGCACTTCGTGGACGAAGGCTTCGACACCGGCGACCTGGTTCGCGTAGAGCGCTTCGGAATCGACCGCGAGCACGAGACGGCCCTGTCGCTCGACATCCGCTCTCAGGAGCGCCTGCTCGGGGTGTTCCGCGAGGTGATCGACATGGCCCTCACGGGGGTAGCTCTACCTCGCAGGCCCCAGGGCGAGGGGCGCTACGTGACGCGCGAGGAGTTTGACCGGCTGCGGGTGATCGATCTGAGCGAGCCCCCCGAGGTGACCGAGCGCCGGATCAGGGCCTACTGGTACCCGCCCTACGACGGGGCCACGCTCGGACCCGGTGGACTCACTGTGGCGAACCGCGACGTGCTGGAGCAGACGGCGCAGGCCAACCGGCGCGCCGGCCTCGTCCCGTAGGGCTACTCCTTGGCTTTGTCGGCGCCGACCAGCACGACCACCGAAGCGTCACCGGCCAGCGATCGGCTGCTCGGATCGATCGGCTCGCGCTGACCGATCTTCAGCCGGCGCATCACGTCGGCGGCCTCGCGCTCGGCGTCCGGCGCGAAGAGCACCACCGACTCGGCGCGGGTCGTGTCGGTGAAGTTGCTCACCGTGCCGAGCTCATAGCCCTCCCCCTCCACGGCGTCGCCGACGCCCTGCGCGGCGCCCTGAACGGTGGTCGCGTTGAGCACCGCCACGGTGACCGACGCCGGGTTCACGGCCGACTGGGCCTTGGGCTGCGGTCCATCCGCGCCGGCCGAACCGTCGCCCGGCGCGCCCTGGGTGGCGTTTTGAGCGCCCCTGTCCGCGGCGCCGTCGTCCCCCCCGGCGAGCCGCAATCCCCCGAGGGTGGCCGCGGCGAGCACGAGCACCGCCGCCCCGATCACCGCCGCCGCGCGGCCACGTGAGGAGAACGTGCGGCGGGACTCGGGGTCCCCGCCGGGCCGGCTGCGTTCATAGGGAGGGAGGATCGAGCCGCCCGCGCTGGTGGCGGCGCCTGGCCTGGCCCCGGAGGAGGTGAGCGGCGCGGGCGGCACCGGGCGGGCTGGAGCAGGTGGGCGCGACGCCGCCACGGCCGGGCGGTCGCCGGTGTCCTCGTCGTACTCGAGCTCGTCGTCGTCTTCGTAGGCGTCGTCGTCTTCGTAGGCGTCGTCGTCTTCGTCATCGTCGGAGATCTCCGCCTCCGAGATCTCTTGCTCTGAGATCTCGTCGCCGAGGTCTGGCTCGTCATCGAGACCGGGCTCGTCTACGAGCTCCGCGTCGAGGATCTCGTGGTCCGCCTCGCCGTCATCGGGCGGGAGCGGCGGCGGGTGGGCCATCGTGTCCTGTGACACACCGTTGCCATCAGCCCCTCCCTGCACGGGCGAGCCCTCGCCCGGCGGTCCGACCACCCGCGTGGCCGCGGGGGTGGCGGCAGCCGGGGCGGCATCCACCGTCCCAGCCGCGCCCGCGGTTGCCGCCTTCGCCGGCGCCGGCGAAGGCGCCGAGGTCTTGGTTGGAACGGGCAACACGTTGGGCGTTCGGGCTCCCGCGCCCGGCGCGGAGGGCACGGGCCGCGCCGTCGCCCTGGGCGCCTGGGCGGCAGGCTCGGATGTGCGCTCGGGCGCCTTGCCGGCCCATTCGCGCAGCCGGCGCACGTCACGGGCCTGTGAGAAGTAGAGGGCGGACAGGAGCGCCAGCCCGACAATGGCGGCAAGCCCGGCGTAGGACCCGATCTCCTGAAGGATCTCCAAGACCTAGACCTTAAGCGAACGCTCGGCCGAGAGCTCGGCCACGGCCCCGGCCAGGCCCGCGGCGTCACCGGAGTACACCAGCTCCTCGATGCGCAGGAAGGCGCTCTCCACCCATTCGGGGTCCACCCGCGGGCGTTCCGCGGAGAGGATCTTCTCGGCCGGGGTGGGCTTGGGGCGCTCACCAGGCTCGAACAGCTCCTCGTGGATCTTCTCCCCCGGTCTGCGGCCCACGATCTCGATCGCGATGTCCACGCCGGGCTCCTTGCCCGACAGGCGGATCATGTGCCGCGCGAGGTCCACGATCTTCACCGGGTCGCCCATCTCGAGCACGAACACCTCGCCACCGGTCGCCAGCTCGCCCGAGCGGATGATGAGCTGAACGGCCTCCGGGATCGTCATGAAGTAGCGCGACATGTTCTCGTCGGTGACGGTGACCGGCCCCCCTGCGGCGATCTGGCGGCGGAAGATCGGCACGACCGAGCCCGACGAGCCGAGCACGTTGCCGAAGCGCACCGAGGCGTAGCGCGTGCCGTGGTAGCGGTTCTGGGCCGCCTCCACTGCCCACTCGGCCAGCGCCTTCGACGCCCCCATCACCGTCGCGGGGGCCACCGCCTTATCGGTGGAGACCAACACGAAGCGCTCCACGCCTGCCTCGCCCGCCGCCGCCGCGACGATGCGAGTGGCCACCGCGTTGTTGCGCACGGCCTCGACGGGGTTCTCCTCCATCAGCGGCACGTGCTTGTACGCCGCGGCGTGGAAGACCACCGACGGACGCTCCTCGTCGAAGAGCTCGCGCATGCGCGTGGCGTCCTTGCAATCCGCGAGCACGGCGACGCTGGCCCCGAAGTGGCGCTCATCCTCGAGCTGGCGGCGGATCTCGAACAGGTTGTCCTCCGCGTGGTCCACGAGCACGAGGCGCTTGGGCCTCACGCGGGCGATCTGACGCGAGAGCTCCGAGCCGATCGACCCGCCCGCGCCGGTCACGAGCACGGTGCGCCCCGCCAGATAGGCGCCGACGCGGTCGATGTCCACTCGCACCGGGTCGCGGCCCAGCACGTCCTCGACCTGCACCTCGCGCACCTGGCGCAGGAGGTTGGGTCCGCGCGAGAGCAATTCAAACGTCGTGGGCAGCGTGCGCACAGGGATGTCTCGCTCGCGGCAGGCGGTGACCACCTTCTGTCGCAGGATGCCCGGCGCCGACGGGATCGCGATCACCACCTCGTCCGGCTTCGTGTCGTCGAGGATCCGGGGCAGGTCGTCCGTGGTGCCCTGCACGCGATAGCCGGACACGAGCATCCGCTGTTTGCGCGGATCATCATCCACGAAGCCGATCACCGCACTTGAGAGCTCGGGGTTGCGCCGCAGCTCGAGCGCCACCTGCTGACCGCCGTTGCCGGCGCCCACGATGAGCACCTCCGTGTTCGCGCGCTGCACTAGAGGAGCCCGAAGGATCCCGCCTCCCTGCCGACTCCTTCCCGGCCCGCGCAGCGGGCGCTCGACCAGCGCGCGCATCAAGAATCGCGCCCCTCCCACGAGAGCGAGAGCGAGCAGGAAATCCAGGGCGATCACACCGCGAGGCGGATCCACCGTGCTCGGCGAGAGAAGGAAGAGCCCGACCACGAGCACGAAGCTCGAAACGACCACGGCCTTGACTATCGACTCGAAGTCCGCCTGGTCCACGAAGCGCCAGAGCTTCGAGTAGAGACCAAAGGCCGCGAACAGGGCGACCTTGGCCACCACCACGAAGGCGATGGTCTCGGCGAGTAGCTCCTCGTAGCGCTCAGGCGGCCCCGAGTCGAAGCGCAGCACGAAAGCGAGGTAGTAGGCCAGGGCGACGAGGCAGGCGTCGGCGCCCACCTGCCCCAGGCGGCGGATCCCTACCGAAGATGTGACCTGTCGTCTCACGTGTTTCCAACGGCGGATAGGAGCATCTGAACCAGCTCTCGGGGGTCGCGCCGGACCCGCTCTCCACCCGTATTGCGACGCTTTTCGAGCACCACCTGCTCCGGATCTTCGAGCTTTCGCAGCCTGCCTTCGCGAACAAGCCCTTCGTCCACGGCCCCGGGACGGCCCTCGAAGGTGGTGAACACGGGGGTCCCGAGCGCCACCGCTTCGCGGTTCATGGTACCGCCGGCGGAGATGACCAGGTCGGCAAGGGCCACGAGGCTGGGAGCGTCGATCGCCTGGTCGGGCACGATGAACCCTCCCGCGGCAGCGATCTCCCGCCTTTGGGTCGTCGTGCGCGGCAGCACGACGACCTGCGAGCCCTGCAGGCGCTCGAGCACCCGGGCGAAGAGGGGGTTCTCGAAGCGGTGGTAGAGCGAGACGTCCGGTGGCGTCCTCACGACCGCGATCGGCTCCTGGGCATCGAGCCCGAGCTCCGAGAGCACCGCCAGGTCGGGCTCGAAGCCGGCCAGGTAGTACTCCTCCTTCAGCCCCGCGTAGCGGCGAAGCTTTCCCTTCGCGCCGTAGCGATCCAGTCGCTCGGGCGGGATCGCCTCGGGCACGACTACCGCGCGGGCCAGGCGGCAGTTCACGTTGTGCTGCGCGGTGGCCCACTCGTAGTCGAATGCGGTGGCGGAGGGAATGCGGAGCAGGGCGGCGGCCACGGTCACGTCGTTCGAGCCGTGCCCGAGCGCGACATCGAAGCGCCGGCTGCTCGCCCAACGCGTGAGCACGACGCTGCGTGACGCCAGACCGACGCCCTTGGAGGACACCCGCCCGCCGCGGTGACGGCCGATCGCGGTGTGGGTCAGGCCGAAACGCCGGCACAGGTCGAGCGTCTGGGCGAAGTCGCGCGCTGTGACCTCGACGGTGTGCCCGTCCTCTCGCATCGCCTCGATCAAAGGGCGCATCACGAGCACGTGCGGGCTGTTGGTCAGGTCGACCCAGATGCGCATCAGAACGCCGCGCAGGCGTCGACCACCGCGCGCACCGCCTCGTCCGACAGCTGCGGCCCCATGG
>JBBJNU010000152.1:0-4601 GCA_037721005.1 Thermoleophilaceae bacterium
CGCGAGGTTCCAGCCCACCTTGCCCGCGCCGACGATCAGGATGTACATCAGCGTCTGACCTGCATCAGCCGGACACTCCCTCGAAGGGGACCTGACCGCGCACGGCGGCCTCGAGCAGCTCGATGGCGGTCTGCGTGGGGCAGACGGTCTGCAAGCCCTGCTCGGCATACCAGCGGGCCCGGCCCGGATCGAGCACGCGGACCACCACTCGCTCCACGTTGAAGCGTCGCTGTGCGATCTGGGCGATCACCAGGTTGGTGTTGTCGCCGTCGGTGGAGGCCACGAAGGCGTCCGCTTGTCCGATTCCGGCGGCGAGCAACGCGTCGATCTCCAGGGCCGTGCCGACCGTGAACGACCCGCCGAGGTCCTCCCAGCTGAGATCCTGCCCGCGGTTGAGGAGGGCGATCGCCTCCGGATTCTCGTCGAGCACGGACACCTCGTGCCCCTCGGCGAGCATCGACTTGGCGATGGCCGAGCCCACCCGCCCACAACCTACGACTACGACGATCATGGCGCGCACAATAGCGTCGGCGCGGGCCGTGCCGGCCGGCTGCCGACGTGCTCAGATCGCCGGGGCCACGGGACCCCCCGGGGAGGAGCGCAGCCGGAACGTCGTTCCGGCGAGCACCGCACCCTTTTCCTCAATCCGGCGGCGCCGTGAGCAGCACCTTGCACGGAGCCTTCTCGATCACGTAGCGGGTGATCTCCCCCGCAAAGCGGTCGCGGGCGACACCGTGGCCACCCATCCGTCTACCGCCGCGGGTGCGGCTCGGCGCCTCGGCGGCCAGGACGATCGCCTCGACCCCCCGGCGACGGGCCTCGGTCACGATCGCGGAGCCGGCGGTACGCCCGCGAACCATGGCGGTGGCCACCTCCACGCCGTCGTACTCCTCACCCACCTCCTTGGCGCGGGCCAGCGCCTCCCGCGCCTGCTCGACCCGGTCGTCGGGTACCCGCGCGTCGATCGGCAGCGACATCGGTATCTCGAACACGTAGAGGGCCTCCAGCACGGCTCCTCCCTCACCGTCGCCGGCCTCCTCGGCCGCCAGCCGACCCGCGGTGCCGACGATGTCGTCGTCGAGCGCCCCCCCGAACACGGGGACGAGGATGCTGCCGTACTGCACGTCCTTGGCCTCCCGGAGAGCTTCCTCGGGAATGGTGAACCGCTTCGTGAGCGACATGTCCTGGCTGCGCCGGTATACGCCGTAGAGCACGAGGCCCGCCGCCATCCAGAGGCCCCCCACCACGCGCGCGCCTTCGTGAAACGCGATCACGCTCAACCATCCCGCGCCGGAGAGCAGCGCCCCGAGCGCGGCGGGGAGCGGGACCGACCCGCGGCCCACAGCGATGGAGAGGGGAATCTTGAACACCCTCCTGCGATCGGGCTCGCGGAACCGCAGGACGATCACCGCCAGGTGGGCGATCGTGAAGGCCAGCATCGCGCCGAACGCGAAGATCCCTATCGCGAAGTCGATGTCGGGGATGCTGAGGGCGAACGCCAGCACCCCGGCGGCGAGAATCGCCACGTACGGCGTGGACCGGCGCGGGTGCAGTCTTCCGAGCAGGCTGGGGACCTGCCGGTTGGTCGCAAGGGAGTACGAGAGCCGAGAGATCCCGAGCATCTGCCCGTTGACGGCCTGCACGAGCACCAGCGCGCCCATCGCACCGACCGCGTAGCGGAAGCCCTCAGCTACCCACGCGGGATCGAAGGCCGAGACCACGCCGAGCACGGGCGCGTCCTCGAAGCGGGTGCCAAGCTCAGTCTGGCCGTCCTGTACGGGCACCGCCATCAGGGCGATCACCGACACGCCGCCGAAGATGAGCACCACTGCCCCCGCCCCCGCAGCCACGACCCGGCGCAGACCCCGGCGGCCCACACGCAGATCTCCGGCCAGGCCCGACGCCGCTTCGATGGCGGTCGTCGCCACCGTGGCCACCACCGCCGCGAAGATCAGGTCGTCCCAACCGGGTGCGCTGCCAAGGTCGATGGAATCGATCACTGCGCCGGCGTCGAACAGCGTTACCGCTCCGAAGCTGATGATCGCGATCATCAGCACCAGATTTGCCAGCGACAGCCGCAGAACGAATCTGAACCGCTCGGCGGTGAGCCCGTCGACGTTGCGCCAGGCCACGAACGCGAGCGTCGCTGCCGTGATCGCCAGCTCGATCCCCGGACCGGCCGCCGGGCCCCAGAACGCGCTCAGATAGTGCGAGACCGCGAAGGCGCCGATCGCCATCACGATCAGGTAGTCGAGCAGGATGGCCCAGCCGGCCACGAAGCTCCAGAGCTCGTTGAACGCGTACCGCGCCAAAGTCGACGCGCCGCCGCGCTCGGGGTGCAGGGAGTTGCCCTCGAGGTAGGTGAGCATCGTGACCACGAACAGGAGGGCGGCCACCAGGAAGACGAGGGGGGTCAGCCCCAGGGCGTCCCCCGCAACGACCCCGAGAGCGAAGTAGATGGAGGCCCCGATCGCGCTGAGCGCGATCGCGAACAGCGCCGGCTCGCCGAGTCCGCGGGCTATGCGAGCATCGGCCTGCTCGGAGCCACGGCGCAATCCCTCCCGCACCCGGCCACCGCCGTCACGCTGCGAGCTCACGGCCCTCCGCCACGGGCGAGCCAGAGCCTGCCGCCCCCCGCCAGGGCGAAGGCCGCGCCGATGATCACGCCCACTGCGAGCGGCCCACCCCCCTGGGCCAGAGCCATGCCCGCCATGGCGAGCCCGGCCAGGAGCAGCAGGGCGCCGAGAGCGCGCGTCGCGAACAGGTAGCCGCGGCTCATGGACGCAATCCTAGGCCGGTCGCTCGGCGACGGCTGCTGCCTCGGCGGCCGGCGAGGAGTCGATGATCACCCGGCACGGCCGGTCGGCCAGCACGGTCTCGACGGTCTTGCCGAACAGCGACGAGCCTGTGCGCCGCGGCGGCAGCGTCATCACGATCGCCTGCGCGTTTATCTGCCTCGCCTCGTCGGTGATCCGCCGTCCTGCCTGGTCAGAGCGCACCTTCTCCCAGTGCCCGGTCACGCGGCGCCCGCCCCGCACCCGCGCGGAGTCGATCGCCGTCTGTGCGCGTGTCTCCTCCTCCGGCATTCCGGCGTCGATCGGCAGGTTGGGGGGGACGGAGATCGTGATGAGCACGTGGATGCCACGTCGCCGGCGCGCCGCCAGCCGGGCGGCCGTCGAAACCGCGGCTCCCGAGAAGCGCCCGTCCTCGAATGCGACCAGCACGGACTCGTACTCCACCTCGTGCTCGACCACCGCCTTGGGCATCACGATCTTGTTGGTCTCTCGCAGGCTCAGCCCCTGGCGGCGCCTGTAGGTCACGTAGATCGCAATCCCCATCGCGATCCACAGCCCGCCCGTGATCAGCGTCTGGACGTTGAGCACGGTCACGACCACGAACGCGGCGCCGGTGCCGAAGCCACCCAAGACGGCCGTCATCGGGACCTCCGTGCCGCGCACGCGCACGTTCCACGGCGAACGGTAGGGGCGTTCAGAGTCCGGCGCTGAGAAGCGCAGCGCGATCACCGACGCGTGGGCGACCGTGAACCCCAGCATCGCGCCGAAGGCGTAGACCGTGCCGAGGAACTCGGCCTGTCCGGGCAGGATCGTCAGGCAGGCGAGGAAGCCGAACACGATGATCGCCACGTAGGGAGTGCGAAAGCGCGGGTGCAGCCGGCGCAGGCTCTCGGGGAGTTGGCGATACTGGCCCATCGAGTAGCTCAGCCGCGACAGGCCGATCAGACCGGCGTTGGTGGCTACGAGCAGGATCGTGGCCGCCAGCAACCCCACATAGACCTCGGCGATCGGCTCGAGCGAGCCAAGGTTCAGGTTCTGCACGACGCCGAGCACCGGGTTGTCGGCGAACCCGCCCTCCTCAGGCCCGAGGGCGAGCAGCGTGCGCCCGTCCTCGACGGGCATCGCCGACAGCGCGACCGCCGGCAGGGTCAGCGAGATCACCATCACGGCGACCACGACCCCGCTCATCGCGCGCGGGACCGTCTCGCCGTAGTCGCGCGCCTCCTCGGCCATGTTGGAGATCGTGTCGATGCCGGTGAAGGCGACCATCCCGACGGGTATCGCGATGAGGAAGTCGCTCAGCGTCGGCGACACGCCGAAGTCCACGTTCTCCACGAGCGTCTCGGGCGATAGCACCAGCACGATGCCCAGCACCACGAGCGCCACCTGGGTGAGGAAGTCGGCTACGGCCAACACGACGTTGAGGCTGGCGGCCTCGCGGGCACCGAACACATTGACCACCCCGAGCAGGACCACCACGGCGATCCCCGTGATGATGTCTCCCGGTGCTGTGAGCAACGGCTCCCAGATGATCCCGAGGTAGTGGGGCAAGAAGAACGCCGAGATCGCGACGGTGATGATGTAGTTGAGCATCTGCCCCCACGCCGTCACCGCGGACCAGAACTCGTTGAAGGCGTGGCGCGCAAACGACGAGGAGCCGCCGGCCTCGGGGAACATCGTCGTCGCCTCGGTGTAGGTGGCGGCGGTGCAGAGGAAGATCAGGCCGGCGATCAGGAACACCACCGGCGTCATGCCGAGGGCGAAGACCGCCACCAGCCCCAGCGCGTAGTAGATCGAGCTGCCCAC
>JBBJNU010000023.1:0-16330 GCA_037721005.1 Thermoleophilaceae bacterium
CTTGCCGCCGCCGAGCTGCACGACATCGGCAAGGTGGGCGTGCCGCCGCAGATCCTCTCGAAGCCCGCACCTCTGGACGAGGGCGAGTGGGAAGTCGTACGCGAGCACACGATCACCGGCGAGCGAATCCTCGGTGCGGTGCCCGAGCTGCGAGAGGTCGCCAGGATCGTGCGCCACTGCCACGAGCGCTGGGACGGCGAGGGCTACCCCGACGGCCTGCGAGGCGAGCAGATTCCTCTCTCTGCCCGCATCGTCTTCTGCGCCGACGCGTACCACGCGATCCGTGGAGACCGGCCCTACCGCCGCGGCCGCTCGGCGCGTGCCGCGCTCGCCGAGGTCAAGAAGCACTCGGGCACCCAGTTCGACCCCGAGGTGGTGAGCGCCCTGGCCCACGTGGCCGCCCGGCTCCGCGAGCGGCGCACCGCCGCGATGACCCCCGTCTTCACCGGCCATCGCTCCCAGCGCCTGGCCGCCCTGCTGCTGACCCTGACGATCAGTGGCAGCGCGCTGGCCGCCACCGGCATCTGGAATCCCAGTGGCGGCGAGGCGAGCGACGATGTCGGCCAGGGCAAGACCCGGGATGCTCCGCTCCCAGGCCCCCCGGCTTCAGACAAGGCCCGCGCGGACGATGACAAGGCCGGCAAGCGCAAGAGCCCCCGCCTTCAGCGCGGACGACCGGCGCCGGCAAGTGTCCCCGCTGCCAAGGACGACTCTTCCGGGCAATCGGGTGCCGTTTCCTCGAAGGGTGCGGCCAAGGGAAAAGCCGCGCCGGTTCGCCGATCTCCTTCAGGGTCTGTGCCGGGCGCGAGTCCCCAAGCCTCCCCGCCCGCCAGGTCCGCGCCGAAGAAGCGGGCGGTGCCCGCACCCCCACCTGCGCTCAGGCCCTCTCCGAGGGCGCCCGCCCCCAAGGTGCCTGCCCCCGCTCCTGCTCCGGCCCCGGCTCCGAGCCCGGCACCCGTGGACGATGACGTGGAGGATGGCTCCAATGGCCACGGGAAGGGTCACGACGGCCACGGCAAGGGCCACGACGGCCACCACCACTGACTTCAGGTCGCGGCTACACAACCCGACAGCAGACGGCGCCGCACCGATCGGGCTGCGCTCTCCCGCAGAGCCCTGACCCTGACGGGTGGTCGGAGAATTACCGGGGCTGGTCCGACACCTGTGCCCGGCGCTTAGGCGCCGTTCCGAAGACCCAATCCCAGAACGGCGCGCTCACCCCGAAACCTCGGGTGTCGTCTTGGAAATGGTGTCGCATGTGCAGCTCGTAGAGCACCTTCCCGGCACGCGTTCGAGCCTTGCGGTGGTGAAGGTGGTAATGGGTCATGTCGTAGGCCAGGTATCCGGAGAGGAAGCCCGCGCAGAAGAGATTGGCGTGCGGCGAGCCCAACACGAGCAGGAACACGCAGTAGAAGAGAACAGCCAGGGGCACGCTGACCGACGGCGGCATCACCAGTCGCATGGGGTCGTTGGGGTGATCGTGGTGCACCCCGTGAATGATCCAGTGCAACCGCGCACCGACTCCGTCCTCGGGCTCGAAGTGAAACACGACCCTGTGCATCCAGTACTCCAGGACCGTCCAGAACAGCCAGCCGCCAATCAACCACGCGGAGGCCTCGAGCGCCGGTTCCCCTTGGCCCCCGAGCGCGAAGAGCACGGCGATCGCGGGCGCAAAGATCAGCGGAGGCACGACCGGGTGGACCCTTGACAGGCGGTCGAGCAGCTCAGACTCGAACATGCGGGGGGAGGCGCACAGCGTGTTCGTGCGGCTGCTCGGCATGGCGCCCGGAACTTACCAACGACCAGTCGTCGAGCCGGTGACCCCGACCGGCTACGGGGTCCTCAGTTCTGCAGTTGTCCGTGTCCGCCACGGCTGAAGCGTCCGGTCCAGGCGGCTCCGAGGAACTCGAGCCCGAAACCGGCCGCGAAGGCGTACACGATCACGCCGGGAAGGCCGGGAAAACCCTTCGCGGCCTGCAGGTACACGAAGGCGACGAGGCAGGTGGTCACGGCGAACACAAATACGAGGCCGGTCAGGCGGTGCGTCTTCTCCATGGTCGTCTCTTCCATGGAAAGACATGGTCGGCAACTTGGCCTCTGGGCCTGTGATCGACGGGTAACAGGATTGTTAAAACCCCGTGAAACCCGAGCATCCGCAGATCGGCGACGTAGCGGTATGGTCGTCCCCGAGTCCCGATGAGCGGGCACCGAACGTGGGAGAGCCACATGGCGGGCAACATCGAGATCATGAAGGACGCCTACGAAGCCTTTTCGAAGGGAGACGCCGAAGCTGCGCTGGACGCGTTCTCCGACGACGCGGTCTGGGAGGGCGCTAACTCGATCGACCTACCCGGTGGCGGGCAACACTCGGGCAAGGAAGAGGTCGGCGAGGTGCTGAAGAGCGTGGGGAGTGCCTGGGACGAGTTTCAGCTGACCCCGGACGAGTTCTTCGAGGAGGGCGACACTGTCGTCGCACTCCTGCATACCGACGTGAAGAAGGGCGACCAATCCGGGCAGCTTCCGACGGTGCACATCGCTCGCTTCGAGGGCGGGAAGATCAAGCGGTTCCAGGTCCTCACCGACACGCTGCACTCGGCCCAGCTGCTCGGCCTGATCGGGGGCAAGCCGCCGGAGGACCAGTAGGCAACGAACCGGCGTGGGGTCCGCGGCCCTAGCCGCGACCAGCGTCGCAGTCGGACGGCTCGAGAACGAATATCTCGATCCCGACCATCGGTTCGAACAGAATCTGGCTGTGGTACGTGAGCACCTTGCGGCCGGTGATGCGCTCGACGGCCTCGGTGGTCTGCTCGGCCATGATCTCTTGGAAGCGCAGCCGGTAGCTACGCACCAAGCGTTCTTCCCCGGCATCGAGCATCGTCTTCTCGTTCTGCGTCAGGCCTCCGTCGAGGACACAGAAGACGTAGTTGTCATTGATGAACGTCTTCGCCGCGTTGGGGCCTCGCCCGTAAAACTTCTTCTTCAGGCCGACCATGGCGTTCGAGACTTGGGCGGTGACGCTCGACCCCGATTCGATCGCGACCCCGTGCCCCCAGTCAGGCTCGGTCAACTCCTCGCTGCTCGCCTGGGTGGGATGTTCGCGAGAGTCGGGCATCTCCAGACCGCCATCCTATGCCTTGTCGCCCGTGCCTCGCTAGAGCCCGCAAGGCCGAGGCCCCGAGACGCCCCGGTCGCTCCCATCAAGTAACTGGATGGACTAGGCCCCGGTTTGCCCGAGGGTCGTTTCAGGCGACTGCAGATGTGGTTCAAACCAGAAGGCTGAGCCGTAGGCGGAGATTTCGCCGAGGCCAATGGAAGCCCAAGTTTCGTCCAACAGTTTGGAAAGGTCGGGGCAAAGACATACCCAGTGCGATGCGAGAATGGGCCGGATGCGGTCCGGCCCCGCGAGAAGCATCGCCGCCAGCATGTAGGCCTCGGTGTAGTACTGGTTTACGGAGTTAGGGCCGTAGTCCTCGGGTAGGTAGATGTCGTGCACGCCGACGAGAACGCCGGGGACGAGGCGGGGGAGGACGTCCAGATAGAAAGTCGAGACGTCGTTGTTCATGAACAGGCGGTGTGATCCGTCTAGGAACAAGACGTCGCCGGGTTCGAGCTGCTCGAAGTAACTCAGGGGGGCGCTTTCGACGGGCCGGCGCAGCGTCAGGTCGCAGATGGCGTCGATGTCCTCCCGTGGCGCGGGGTCGATCGAGATGATCTTCGTGTCGAGTCCGCCGTCGCGTTTGGCGCGGGCGGCGAACTTGGTCGACTGTCCCGAGCCCAGCTCGAGGTAGCGGCGCGGTTGGCGCGAGCGCAGGAGGCAGTAGATCGCGGCCGCGTCAAGTCCCGATGTCGCCCAAAAGCCGTTGTCCCAGTAGGGCTCGGAGTCCAGCCGCGGCGCACGGTCGATGGCGGCCAGCTCCTCGCCGTATTGCGGCAGAAGGGCCAGGACGTCACGATAGGAGTCAGCGTGGGTAGCGAGGAGGGGTTCGATGAACGGATGGTTAGGGCGTCCGTGGCCCCACCTGGGCGAGTTGCAGGAACTGGTCGGATAGTCGAGCGGGAGGTAGAACGAGGCGTTCGGAAAATCTGCCCGCCGCCTGCCGATCAGAGCCGCAATGAGGGCGTGGCGAGGCACACCCCGCGCGCGGCGCGCGGCGTTTATCAGCCGTTCTCTGTCAAGCGATCGGCCCACCGAGCGAGAGTACCGGCCGAGCGGTTGCGGCGTCTGCTCTCCCCGCGCTTGACGCAAGGACACGACCAGCGGCCCAAACGCGGGTCGGTCCCGCGACCCCTGAGCACACGAAACCCGCTCGTGGAGCGGGCTCGCTTAGTACCGCCAGGGGGATTCGAACCCCCGTTTCCGCCGTGAGAGGGCGGCGTCCTAGTCCCCTGGACGATGGCGGCGCAGGTCGCGATTGTAGCGGCGGCTCGGGGCTCGGCTAGGCTCGAGCTAGGTGACGCTCCGGCCGAGAGCCCTGCTCCTGGGCGCGGCCGCGTGTGCCGCTGCCTTCGTCGCCCTTTTGCTCGTGGCCTACCTATGGCCCGAGGCACGGGCCGTCGATGCGGCCGCGTTGCAGGGGTTCGTGGGTCTGCAACGGCCCGCCGTCGATCGGGTGTCTTCACTCGTGGTGAGCGTCGGCGATCCCGGGCCCGTCTTGCTCGGCGCGGTCCTGCTCGCAGCTGTCGCTCTCATTCGAAAACGGCCCCGCTCAGCCCTCGTCGCGCTGGGCTTGATCGCGGTCACGAGCGTGTCGGGCCAACTGCTCAAGGCGCTGCTGGCCTATCCGAGGGCAGAAGGACGAATCGAGGGAGCGGACATCAGCGACCTCGCCTTCCCCAGTGGACACACGACCGCGACGATGTCGCTGGCGATCGCCCTCGTGGTCGTGATGCCGGCGAGGCTGCGCGTGCTCACGGCTCTGGTGGGCGGGGGAGCCGTTCTCGCTATGTCCTACTCCCTCGTGGCGAGCGGCAGCCACTTCCCGAGCGACGTTGTGGGCGGGTATCTGCTGGCCACGGGTACGGCGCTCCTCCTGTTGGCAGGCCTGCGCCAAGCCGAGTCCCGGTTTCCCGTGCGCTCAGGTCGTGACGCGACCCAGAGGGTGGCGCGGCGAACGGCCGACCGGGTGGTGGCCGTCGGCCTGCTGGCCGTCCTGGTGGCGGCGGGCGCCGTGGTCTCGGGGGTCATCGCCGGGGTTCTCGCGTTCCGGCTCGCGGACCTCGTTGACTACGCACAGGCGTACACAGCCTTCTTCGTGGTGGCCGCCGCGCTGGCGGTGTCGGCGCTCGCCCTGATTGCGGGCCTCGCGGTCGCGGTCGGACGCCGCGACTGAACCCAACTCCTCCTTTGCATGTATCGTGACGATCGACCAATACGGCTGGTGGTCAGGGAAGTCCGGTGAGAGTCCGGCACGGTCCCGCCACTGTGACCGGGTGTTGAGACGCCGCACGACGAGTGCGTCACCCACTGGGAGGCCTCCGGCCTCTCGGGAAGGCGCGGCGAGGAGCCCGGGAGTCAGGAGACCTACCTCCAGCCCGATCCATCAACCCTCGAGGAAGGGCGATCCATGAATATCTCCGTACCCAGCTCCGCGCGCCGTCTGGCGCTCTGTACCGGCGCCGTCGTCGCGGCGGCCGCACCCATGGCCGCGTCTGCCGCTGAACCGCCGCTCGTCGCCGATCTCCGCGTGGAGACCGGGAGCCGTGCCCTCGTGGCGGGCTCGAGCTTTCAGACCGGGACCACCAGCATTGCGACCGACCGCTCGCAGCCCGCCTGTGGGGGAACCGGTGCGAAGAAGACAGTGCGGGGTGCGACGGCACTCGGCACTCTGATCGACGCCGCTGACGTGACGCGGGCGCTGCGGCCACTGCGTATCACGGACAAGTTCTCCTTCGGGCTGCTCGTGTGCGGCATCGGACCGGCGGTAGCCGACGACGATTCTTTCTGGCTCTACAAGGTCAATCACGTGTCTCCCGAAGTCGGGGCCGACCAGCTCAAGGTCAAGTCGAACGACCAGGTGCTTTGGTACTTCTCCGACACCCCCAGCGGTCGCAACACCGGGGACGAGCTGGGGCTGAGCGCTCCCGTGCGTGCCCGGACCGGCGCCGGCGTGAAGGTTCGCGTGTTCTCCTACGACTTCAAGGGCGTCCGCAAGCCGGCCCCTGGGGCGAAGGTGATCTTCGGCGCCGGGAAGACAGCCATTGCCGACGCCGGTGGCGTGGCCACCGTACGTCGCAACAGCGCAGGCGAGTTGAAGGTGCGGGCGGTGCGCGGGAAGGACGTCCCCTCGCCGGTCGTGCGCGTCTGCGTCGCTCGCGAGCTGAGGGAGTGCTCGCCCGTCCGCGGCAAGCGGATCTTCGGCACCCTGTCCCCGGACTCATTGCGAGGCACGAGAGGTCCGGATGTGCTTCGCGCGTCTCGAGGGAACGACGTGATCGACGTTCGCGGCGGCGGCCGTGACGTGGTGCGCTGCGGCCTCGGCAGTGACCGTGTGCGCGCGACGGCCGAGGACCGCGTGGCCCGCGACTGCGAGGTCCTGAACGGCAGGGCCCGCACGCCGCGCTAGGCGCGTGAACGCGCGTAAGGCACGTGGGGCGCAGGGGGCGATCGCTTCGGCGGCGGCCTTCTGTGCCCTCGCGACCTCGCCGGCAGCCGCTGCGGCCCCCGAGGTAAAGCAGTTGATCGCCTTTCGCGACGGGACGACAATGCAGAAGGCGGTGCGGGCGCCGGCCACCACCGTGAGCGTGGGGAGCCGGCGCTGCGCTGTGGCGGACGGCACCGCGCTCTCGGCCCTTCTTCGTTCCCGGCCGGGGAAGATCGGCCTGACCGATTTCGGCGCGTGCACTCGCCGTGGCCGCGACGGCGGTGGGCTGTTCGTGAAGGCGATTCGCGCAGAGCGCAACCGGGGCTCCGACGGCTGGACCTACAAGGTGGGTACAAGAGCCGCGACGGCCGGGGCGGCCGATCCCTCGGGGGCGTTCGGCAACGGCCGGCTGCGCGGTGGTCAGCGTGTCACCTGGTTCTACTGCCGCCTGCGAGGAGGCAGCTGCCAGCGCACCCTGCGGTTGACCTTCCTTCGCCGGGGCGATGGCGTGGTCGCGTCAGTGAAGGGCTACGACGACCAGGGCCGGGCGGTCCCGGTGGCCGGAGCCGAGGTCGCCGGAGGCGGGCTGAGGCTCACCACCGATGCGAGCGGCAGGACACCTGTCTTCACGGCTTCGGGCCAGGCGCTTCGCGCCCGTAAGCGGGGGCTCGTGGCGTCCTTTTCCGAGCGAGCGCCCGTGCCCTGATGCTCTGCCGAGTCCTCCGCCTGGTCGCCGTGGCCGCTCTCGCGACCCTTTCGGGCTGTGGGCTGGGGCCCGGCAACGAGCAGTCCGGCGACGGCGCCGCTGTGCGGGTCACCCGCGATTTCGGTCGCGAGCTGCTGAGCAGCGACCGTTTCGACAAGGTGCGCGAGGGCCAGACGGTGATGCGTGCGCTGCAGTCGCGCCGCAAGGTGAAGACTCGCTTCGGCGGCGGCTTCGTGCAGTCGATAGACGGTCTCGCGGGCGAGGGAGCCGGCGCGACCCGGGACTGGTTCTTCTACGTGAACGGTATCGAGGCGGGCAAGGGTGCCGCCGAGTACGACCTCTCGCCGGGGGATGTGGTGCAGTGGGACCACCGTGACTGGGTCGAGACGATGGACGTTCGCGCGATCGTCGGCGCCTTCCCCGAGCCCTTCCTGCACGGCCTCGACGCCAAGCGCTTCCCGGTGAGGGTTGAGTGCGAAGACGTGGAATCGGATCCCTGCGAGGAAGTGAAGGCCACGCTCGAGGGCGTGGGGGTGCCTGCCACGGGGGCGGCCCTCGGAGCGTCCGGCAACCAGGATGTGATCCGGGTGGTGGTGGCCGCGTGGCCGCGCGCGCGGGAGCTTCCCTCAGCGAAGATCGTCGAGCAGGGCCCGAAGGAGAGCGGTGTGTTCGCGCGCTACGACAAGGGTGGCCAGGAGCTCGATCTGCTGGATGACCGCGGCGACACGGTCCGCACCGAGGGCGCCGGCACGGGGTTGATCGCGGCGCTGCGTCCAGCCGACACGGAGATCGTCTGGCTCGTAACCGGCGGGGACGAGCAGGGTCTGGCGAACGCCGCGGCGGCCTTTGACGCGACCACCCTTCGGGACGCGTTCGCCGTGGCCGCGACCGAAGACGGCCCCGTGAAGCTCCCGCTGGAGGCGTCGCCGTGAGGCGGGGGTTCGTTCCCGTGTACCGGGTGCGCGACAGCCCGCTGCACACCGCGCGCGCTGGAGCCACCGCGGCGCTCTGTGCTGCCCTCGCCCTCACCTGCGCCGTGCACGCTCACCCCCTGATCCTGCTTGGCGTGGTTCTCGCGGTCGTGGGCGCCGGCTGTGCGGCGGGTGTCGGGGCAGAGGTGGCGCGCGCAGCGCGGCTGTCGCTCCCGCTGGCCCTTCTCGTGGCGCTCATCAACCCGCTCCTCTACGCCGAGGGCGAGACGCTCCTCGTACGCGGCGCAACGTTCCTCGGCCGGCGCTTCGACATCACCCTCGAGGCCCTGGCCGCCGGCGGGTTGGCGGGGCTCCGGGTGGGCGCCTTCCTGATGGTCTTCGGTCTCTTCTCCGCCTGCGTGGATCCGGACGAGATGCTGCGCGTGTTCCGCCGCTTCTCCTACCGCTCGGCCCTCACCGCCTCACTGGCCACCCGGCTCGTGCCGGTGCTCGCGCGCGACGCCCTGCGCATGAGCGACGCCGCGCGTTGCCGGCCTGAGCCGCCTGGTCGGCTGGCGGTGGCCCGGGCCACGCTTTCGGGCGCGCTCGACAGGGCGGTTGACGTGGCGGCGGCGCTGGAGGTACGGGGCTACTCGGCTGCCGGGCGCCCGCGATCCGCGCACGCGCCCTGGTCGCGCCACGACCTGAGCGTGGCCGCATCCGCGGCGCTCATTGGCACTGTCGCGGTGGCGGGCCGCCTTGCCGGCGTGGGCGATGTCGTCGAGTACCCGGCGTTCGAGATGGCGTTGGGTCCCGCCGAGGTGGCGCTCACGGTCGTGCTCGTGCTCGGCGCCGCCCTTCCCTTTGCCGGGCACGCGGCACGGCTGGGGGTGGCCCGTGCCTGAGGTGCTCGCCCGAGCGCAGAGGCTCTCTTACGTCTACCCGGATCGTCCGCGCCCGGCGCTGCGTGACGTGTCGTTCGAGCTCTGCCCCGGCTCGTTCACCGTGCTCGCGGGCATTTCGGGCTCAGGCAAGTCGACACTGCTGCGGGCGCTCTGTGGCCTGGTTCCGCACTTTCACGGCGGCGAGGTGGCAGGTGAGCTCGAGGTCGGTGGGATGAGCGTGCGCGATCACGGCCCGGGTGAGCTGGCGGCCGTGTGCGGCACGGTGTTCCAGGACCCCGAGACCCAGGTGGTGATGGGTGGCGTGCGCGCCGAGCTGGCCCTGGCGCTCGAGCACCGTGGCGCCGCCCCGGCGGCCGTGGCCCGCGCGGTGGAAGAGGTCTCCCTTTCGCTTGGTGTGGCCCACCTGCTCGACCGTCGCACGGACACGCTGTCCGGTGGTGAGCTGCAGAGGGTGGCGGTGGCGGCGGCACTCGTGCACCGCCCCGCGTTGCTGTTGCTCGACGAGCCCACGTCGCAGCTCGATCCGGTGGCCGGCGATGAGCTGATGTGGCTCCTGCGGCGCCTGAACGAAGAGTGGGGTACCGCTGTCGTGATCGCCGACCACCGCCTCGAACGCTGCCTGCCGGCGGCCGATCGGGTGCTCGCGATCGAGGACGGCGCTGTGGCCTGCGATTCGGATCCGGTCGGCTTCCTCGAGTGGGCGCAGGACGGCCCGCTCTCCACGCCCGTGGCGCGGCTCTTCTCCCTGGCGGGGCTGGGGCCGCTGCCCACGACCGTGAAGGACGCGCGCGAGCGCCTCCGCGGGGCCGGGCTCGCGCCCCCGGCGCCGGACGGGGCGGGAGTGCCAGCGGGGCGCCGCGAACGGCGAGGGCGCCGCTCGGGGCCGCCGCCGGCCGCCGAGGCCCACGGACTGTGGTTCGAGATCGAAGGCGGTCCGACGGCTCTGCGCGGGCTCGACCTGCGGATCGCCCCCGGGGAGAAGGTTGCCCTGATGGGGCGAAACGGCGCGGGCAAGTCCACGCTCCTGCGCCAGTTCAAAGGGCTCGCCGAACCCACGCGCGGCAGAGTCGAGACAGACGGTGAGGTCGCGCTGCTCCTGCAGAACCCCGGCGACTATCTCGTGCACGACCACGCGTGCGAGGAGGCCGGCGCCGGAGCCCTTGCCGCCGCGGGGCTCGAGGGTCGCGGAGAGGCCAACCCGCGCGACCTCTCCGGAGGTGAGCGCCAGCGGCTGGCGCTCGAGGTCGTGCTGGGCGCAGGCCCGTGTGCCCTGGTGTGCCTGGACGAGCCGACCCGGGGCATGGACTCCGCGAGCAAGATTGCCCTCGTGAACCGGATCGATGGTCTCGCCGCCGGGGGAGCCGCCGTGATCATGGCCACCCACGACACCGAGTTCGCCGCGGCGTTCGCCGGTCGCATCGTGCTGATGGGCCAGGGTGTCGTGATAGCCGATGGCAGCCCGGCCGAGGTGCTGGCGGGTGGCTGGCATTTCTCCACGGACGTGGCTCGAGTGCTCGGAGGTGCCGCGGGGGCGCTCACGCCCGAGGCAGGAGCCGCGGTGCTGACGAAGGAGCTCGTGACATGACCTGGCAGACCACTCCCTTCCTCTTGCTCGGGCTCGTGCTGCTGGGGGGCTTTGCCTGGTATGAGCGCAAGCGTCCGCCCGCGCGGGTGGTGGCGCTCGTAGCCGCCATGGCCGCCCTGGCCGTGGTGGGCCGGCTGGCCTTTGCGGCCGTGCCGAACGTGAAGCCCACCACCGACATCGTGCTGTTCGCCGGCTACGCGCTGGGGGGTGTGCCGGGCTTCGTGGTCGGGGCGGTCACCGCTCTGGTGTCGAACGTGTTCCTTGGGCACGGTCCCTGGACGGCCTGGCAGATGGTGGCCTGGGGCGGGGTCGGAGTGGGCGGCGCGCTGCTGGCTCGCGCCCTCCGGGGGCGAGAGCCCTCGCGGATCGTTCTTGCCATCGCGTGCGCGGTGGCCAGCCTCGGCTTCGGGGCGTTCATGGACGTCTACCAGCTCTCCCTGGCCGCGCGACAGGACCTCGACGGCTACCTCGCGATCGCGGTAACATCGGCCCCCTACAACCTCGCCCACGTGGTGGGCAGCGTCGTGTTCTGCCTGCTGATCGGGCCGGCCTTTATCCGAGCGCTCTCTCGCTACCGCAACCGCTTCGACGTCACGTGGCGGCCCCCCGGACGCCCCCTCACGAGCCAGGCCGGCGCTGCGACGGTGCTGGCCGCGGCCTTGGTGGCGGCGAGCCTGCTCGTGGCAGCGCCGGCCGGCGCTGCCACGCCCTCGAGCGCAGCAGTGCGCTATCTCGAGCGTGCCCAGAACCGCGACGGCGGGTTCGGCGGCGCGAGAGGGCAGTCCTCGAACCAGCTCTTCACCGGATGGTCCGCACTCGGGGTGGCTTCGGCGGGGCGCAACCCCAGGGACGTGGCGAGGCGCAACGGCCGGTCGATCACGACCTACCTTCGCCGGGGTGCATCCCTGCGCGACACGGGGGAGCTGGAGCGCACGATTCTCGTGCTCGCGTCCGCGGGCCTCTCCCCGCGGCGTTTTGCCGGACGCGACCTGGTTGCCGAGCTCAAGCGCCGCCGGTCGCCCAACGGCTCGTGGCGGGGCAACGTGGCCCACACCGCCTTCGGCGTGTTCGCCTTGAAGGCGGCGGGCGAGGCGCCCGGCTCACTGAGGCGTTCGGCGGTCTGGCTGGGCGGGGGTCAGAACGACGACGGCGGGTTCGGCTTCGTGCCGAGCGCGGAGAGCGACACCGATGACACGGGCGCCGTGCTGCAGGCGCTGGCCGCCGGGGACGGCCCGCAGGCGGCAACGGTGGAGGCCGTGCGCTACCTGCGCGCCGTTCAGAACCCCGATGGCGGTTTCGGGCAGTCCGAGGGCCGAGACTCCAACGCGCAATCCACGGCCTGGGCCGTGCAGGGCCTGGTGGCCGCCGGGGTGAGGCCCGAGAGAGTCGGAGCCAATCCGATCCGCTATCTCGTCCGCCTCCAGCGCCGCGACGGCCACATCGCCTACTCGCGCTCCAGTGACCAGACCCCAGTGTGGGTCACCGGCCAGGCGCTGCTGGCGCTGGAGCGTGCGCCGTTTCCGCTGGGGCCCACGCCGCGAGCGATCGGGCGTCCCAATCCGGCCGCGGCCAAGCCTTCGGGCGCTCGAGCGCCCACCGACGCCAAGCGGCGTAAGAAGAGGGCGCGAAGGAAGGTGGCGCCCAGGTCGTCCGACCCCGAGCGCCGCGAGGCCAGGCCTACCACGTCGGGGGTTGCCGAACTACGGCCCGATCCCGCAAGTGGAGAGCCGGTCAAGAGAGCGCAGGCCACCGAAGAAGGACCTTCGGCGGGGGTGCTCGTGGGCGCCCTGATCGCGCTGGCCGTGCTCCTGGTACTCGTGCGGCGGCGCCTGGGAGGCTGGCGGCGGCCCGCGCGCTAGCGGCGGCGTACGTCGAGGCGGAAGCGCGCTGTCCTCAAGGCCACGCGCAGCGCCGGAGCGCCTGCTGTAGGACCGTCAGGTCCGGCCCATCGGCTCAGAACCGCGGCGGCGTTGCGGACTTTCGCGCGCACCTGCTGGGCCGGATCGCCTGGGTCGAGTCGCTCAACCCCGGGCGTGGCGAGCGGCTTCGGGCCCGGTTCGCGCGCATAGATTGGGATGGCTGAGGCCACGAGATCCAGCTACGCTCGGGCGGGTGCACGAATCGCCCTATGCCCGCTGGCTCGCTTTCTTCGACGGCCGTGCCGGCCGCGAGCTGCAAGCTCCGCTCGACGTGCCGTTCACCGACCGGCCCGGGCGCCGCGCGGTGGCCCGGTCGATCGAGCGCTTTGAGCTCGGCGAGTCGGGCGACGGCTCGAATCTCAAGCGTCTCGCGGCCGACCTGGGCGACCCGGACTACGCCCGGGCCATAGATCTCTTCGTGGCCGAGGAGGCACAGCACGCGGACTGGCTCCGGACCCTGCGCGAGCGCTTCGGTGGAGAGCGCCTCGAGTCCCACTGGTCCGACAGCGCGTTCGTGGTGCTGCGCCACGTAGGCGGCTTGCGGCGCGAGATCTGCGTGCTCCTCACAGCCGAGGTCATCGCCCTGACCTACTACCGGGTGCTCCCGCTGGCCTACGAGGACCCGGTGCTCGACGCGGCGTGCGCCCGGATCCTGCGCGACGAGCGCGGCCACGTAGCTTTTCACCGCGCGATGCTGAGCCGGGAGTTCGCGCTCATGCCCGGTCCGGCACGCACGGCCTCGGTGCTCGCGTGGCGCGCCTTCGTAACCACCACCGCCAAGGTCGTGGCCTACGACCATCGCGAAGTATTGGCTCTGGCCGGGGTTACCCGGGCCGAGTTCGAGAACGAGGTGACCGAGCGCGCGCAGAGGCTCGCGCGTGCCGTGCGCTTTCCCGGCCTGGCGCCGGAACTCGCCGACGCGCCGGCCCTCTGACTCTCTACGCCTTCAGCGTCCGTTCGAATTCGGCAGCGATCCGGCATGGAGGCCGCACCGCTCGAGTTCGTTACCGTCGATGGGGTGGAGCTGGAAGATGCGATCCGGGGGCGGCGCACCCACAAGGCCTACGCGCCCGAGCCGGTGGACCGCGAGACGCTCGATGAGCTGTTCGAGCTCGCCCGGTGGGCGCCGAACCATCATCTAACCAATCCATGGCGCTTCCGGGTGCTCGGCCCGGAGTCGCTCGAGCGGCTGAAGCAGGCTGCCACCCCCGATGCGGCGAGCAAGCTCGACCGCGCCCCCACCCTGGTGTGCGCATCAGTCGAGCTCTCGGGCGACGCGATCACCGACGAGGAGGACCTTTGCGCGGCGGCCTGCGCCGTGTACGTGGTGCTCATGGCCGCGCACGCCCGCGGACTCGCGGGCTACTGGCGCACCCCGGGGGTGCTGCGTACTCCGGACGGCGCGCGGGCGGTCGGGATGGGTGAGTACGAGCTTTTCGTCGGCCTGATCCACCTCGGCTACGCGCGTGAGGAGAAGAAGCCACCCGACCGGCTCCCACCGGCCGACTTCGTAACGTACCTGCCGTGATCACGCGTCCCGAAGCCTTGGCCGCCCTCGAGCGCGACGACTTCGACGTGGTGGTGATCGGTGGCGGCATCACCGGCGCCGGGGTGGCCCTCGACGCCGCGTCTCGTGGCTACAGCGTGGCGCTGGTCGAGAAGGCCGACTACGCCTCGGGCACGTCGAGCCGCTCGTCGAAGCTGGTGCACGGCGGGCTGCGCTACCTGCAGAGCTTCGATCTCGGCCTGGTACGCGAGGCGCTGCTCGAGCGCCAGCTGATGACGCGGCTCGCTCCGCATCTCGTGCGCCCGCTGCCGCTTCTTATCCCGGCCTTCGAGGGCAAGCGCCCCGACCGCCTGGCGGGGGCCGGACTGAACCTCTACGACGTGATGTCCAGCGAGCGGTTGCGCCGCCGGCGCGGCGAGTCGCGCGACGAGGACGACTGGAGCCCCGATCGCCACCGCACGATCGGCGCCGAGGAGACGCTCGAGATGCTGCCCGCGCTGCGCCCTCGCGAGCCCACTTCGGCCTACCTCTTCTATGACTGCCAGACCGACGACGTGCGGCTGGTACTCACCGTGCTCGGCGAGGCGGAGCGCTTCGGGGCGGTGCTGTGCAACGGGGTGGAGGTGACCGGCCTCGTCGAGCGTGAGGGCAAAGCGGCGGGGGTGCTCTGCCTCGACGCCGTGAGCGGCGGGGAGTTCGAGCTGTGCGCCACCAACGTGATCAACGCCACGGGCGTGTGGGCGGACCGCCTCCGCCCCGACGAGCTGCACGGCGAGGCGGAGGTGCCGCGGATCCGCCCCAGCCGGGGCACCCACCTGACCCTGGCAAAGGACAAGCTGCCGGTCACCGCCGGGGCCATCGTGCCCGCCGGTTCCGGACGCTCGATCTTCGTGCTGCCCTGGCTCGGCCGCACGCTCATAGGTACGACCGACAATGACTACGAGGGCTCGCTCGACCACATCCCGGCGTCGGATGACGACGTGGCCTACCTGCTCGACGCCACGAACGAGTTCTTCGGCACGTCGCTGGTGGCCGCGGATCTCACCGGGGCCTACGCAGGCGTGCGGCCTCTCATCTCGACCGGCGATCCCAAGAAGTCGGTGGACATCTCGCGAAAGGCCGAGCTGTATGAGACGAGCTCGGGCATGGTCACCATCACCGGCGGCAAGCTCACCACCTGGCGACGGATGGCCAAGATGGCCGTCGACCGCATCGTGGAGCGCGAGGGGCGGGAGGCTCCATGCCGCACCCACGAGATCCCGCTCGGTGAGCCGGTGGAAGTCAGCGCGCTGCCCGTTGTCGAGGGAGTGGACGAAGCGTCGCGCGCTGCCCTCGCTGCCCGCTACGGCTTTGCGGCGGTCGACGTGCTCGAGCTGGCCGCCGAAACGCCCGAGCTCGCCCAGCGCGTGAGTCCCGACCTGCCCGACCTCGTGGCCGAGGGAGTGTTCGCCGCCCGCCGCGAGCAGGCCCGCTCGCTCGCCGACGTCCTGCTCCGGCGCACCCGGCTGGGGTTGCTGGACGCGCGAAGCCTTTCCGAGCCGGGTTCGCCGGGCACCGAGGCGCTGGCGCGCGCGATGGGCGCGGACCTCGGTTGGGACGAGGCTCAGGTGACCGAGCAGCATGAGACGTGGAGACGCCTCGTAAGCGTCGAGGGTCTGGTGCCGGGTTCCCCGGCGGTGGAACCGGCGGCCGCGGTCGGGCAGTCCTGACGGGGTTCGCGTTCATCTGCCCGGGCGGCGGCTACGGACCCATGTCGAACCCTGACCAGAGGAGCCGACATGGCCAACATCGAGCAGTCGATCGACGTAGACGTGCCGATCTCGACCGCCTACAACCAGTGGACCCAGTTCGAGGAGTTCCCCAAGTTCATGGAGGGCGTGGATGAGATCCGCCAGGTCGATGACCGCCACGTGCACTGGGTCGTCTCCTTCGGGGGCACACAGCACGAGTGGGACGCCGAGATCACCGAGCAGAGCCCCGACGAGCGGGTGGCGTGGAAGAACATCGACGGCAAGGACAATGCCGGCGTGGTCACCTTCCACCGGCTCGCCGCGGACCGCACGCGGATCATGGTGCAGATGGACTGGGCGCCCGAGGGTGTCAAGGAGAAGCTCGGAGCCACCCTGGGCTTCGATCAGCGCCGTATCGAGGGCGACCTGGAGCGCTTCAAGGCGCTGATCGAGTCCCAGGGCACGGAGTCGGGGGCCTACCGCGAA
>JBBJNU010000153.1:0-4551 GCA_037721005.1 Thermoleophilaceae bacterium
TCTACCCGCGGGTGCTGAAGCGCCTCGAGGGCGCCGTGTCCGAGCACGGGAGGGCTAGCCCGGAGGCTGGGGGGCACGTGAACACGTTTCTCTCCCTGAACACGATCGAGATTACGCTGCTGCTGCTGGTCGTGATCGATACGGCGGTCAAGCCGGGCGCCTGAGGGCGCTTGCCAGCAGCCCCACGCTCGCGGCGCAGCCCGCGGTCATCACGGCGGTGCCCAGGCGCCGCCGTCCCGCCGCTGCGATCACCAGTCCGCCGGCCCGCACCGGCGTAGTCAGCCGAGCCGCACGGGTTAGACGGGGGCTCGGTGGCTCGGCGCGGCCGAAGTAGGCGAACAGCGCGTAGGAGAACCCCGCGCCGACCCGCGTGAGCTCGGCGGCCGCGGCCGTACGCCCGAGCTTCTCGCCCCGCCTCAGGCCCACGATCATGGCCGCGGCGAAACAGAGGTCGGCTAGACCCTCGAGGTCGCGCCCCGCGCGGGTGGGCTCTCCGAGGCTCCTGGCAGCCTGGCCGTCGAGCACATCGGTGGCGAAGCCCGCAGCGCACACCAGCGGACTCGGCGCCTCCAGCGCCACAGGCGCGAGCCACACCCGCGCGAGGGTGAGGGCGTCGGCGGCGGTGAGGGGCCGGGGTCGGCCGTCGGCGGTCTCGACCATCCCGAGGTGCCAGTCGAGCATCACGGCGGTGGCGGCCCACCAGGCGAGCCCTGAACGCGCCCGCTCGCGAAAGGGGCGCACTCCGGCGGCTGCCAGCGCCGCCCACAGCGCGGCTCCGGCGCCCATCCACAGTCTGCTCTGGCTGGCCAGCTCGGGCCGCACGCGGCGGACCTCGTTCGCGCGGCGCTGCGAGGCTACGAGGAAGCCCGCCACGGCTGACGGCGCGAAGCGCGCGGACAGGAGCAGCTCCAGCTGCTGCCGCGCCCAGCGCTCTCCCTCGGTGAGCGGCGAAGGCGGCGAGGCGGGCACGATCACGAATCTAACCCTCGCTAGACTGGCCGACCGCCATGGCAGACGAAGAACGCCCATCCCTTTCGGTAGAGGAGCGCCCCGAGCGCGGCTCGCGCGAGGCCCGCAGGCTGCGTCGTTCGGGCTTCATCCCCGGTGTGCTCTACGGCGCGACGCACCCGGAGCCCGTCTCCTTCAAGGTGGGTCAGCACGAGCTTCGCCGGCTCCTAGTCGGCGGCGCGGCTCTCTTCGACGTTCAGATCGGCGGCGAGAAGTCCGTGCCGGTGATCCTCAAGGACCGCCAGGACCACCCGGTGCGCGGCGAGACCATGCACGTGGACTTCCTCGAGGTGAACCTCAGGGAGAAGATCCAGTCCACCGTGTCGATCGAGCTCCACGGCGGCGACGAGTCTCCCGGGGTGAGCGAGGGCGGCGTGCTCGAGCATGTGACCCGCGAGCTCACGATCGAGGCGCTGCCCACTGACATCCCCGACGTGATCAACGTGGACGTGTCCGGCCTCGAGGTGGCGGGCACGCTCATGCTCTCCGAAGTGCCCGTGCCCGAAGGCGTCGAGTTCATGGATGACCCGGAGGAGACCACCATCGCCACGATCGTGGTCCCGACCGAGGTCGAGGAGCCCGAGATCGAGGAGGAGACAGAGCTCGTGGGCGAGACCGGCGAAGCTCCGCAGGCCGACGGCGAGAGCGCCGACGATGCCGCCGGCGCGGACTCCGGCGGCGGCGACTCCGAGTAGCTCCGCGGTAATGGCCTTTCTCCGTCGCCGCGGCGGCGAGGGGCGCGAAGAGTCCGGCGGCCGGGTGGACTGGTTGGTGGTCGGCCTGGGGAACCCCGGCGAGAGGTACGCACGGACCCGGCACAACGTGGGCTTCGAGGTCGGGGCGCTCGTGGCCGAGCGCTGGGAGCTGCCGCGTGCGAAAAAGCGCTACGCCGGCCTCTACACCGACGGCCGCACCGGCCCCGGCGGTCCCAGGGTCGGCGTTCTGCTGCCCCAGACCTTCATGAACGAGGCCGGCCGCTCGGCCGGCCCCGCGCGAGGGGCTCTCGGCGTGGAGCTCGACCGCGTGGTCGTGGTGCACGACGAGATCGACCTCCCCTTCGGCCGTGTGGAGGCCCGTCTCGGCGGCGGCCTGGCCGGGCACAACGGGCTGAAGTCGCTCAAGCGCGAGCTCGGCGGTCCGGACTTCCACCGCGTGCGGGTAGGCGTGGGGCGCCCAGACTCCACCGATCCGGAAATCGTCTCGGCCTGGGTGCTTGGGCGCTTCGCCGAGCCACAGGCCGAGGTTCGCGACCTGGTCGAAGGCGCGGCTCAGGAACTGGAGCGGGTGGTCACCGTCACGTAGCCCTGTTCGATCAGCGAGCGCACGGCGCCCAGCACCGCCTCCTGCGCGTCGCTCGGCTCGGTGCCGAGGGCCCCGGCCATCCGCTCGAGCAGGTCGGCGACCGTGCGGTGCCCGTCCAGTCCCACCAGTACCGCCGCCACCATTGGGCCGAACTCCGTGGCGAGCCCGGCGCTGTGGTCGAGCACGAGGCGCACCTTCTCGATGCCGTAGCCGTCCTCGTCGTGAGGCCGCTCGCGGTGGAGGGTGTGATCGGGCACGAGGGCGAGCGGCGTGCCGAGCAGCGCCTCATCGTCCAGCTCGGCGAGCGCATCGGCTGCCGCGAACAGCTGCATCACGTGCTCGCCGGCCCGGCCGCTGGGCCCGGTGGCCATCTCGAGCGCCGTCACTCTCGGTTCAACGTTGCCTCCGCGCCGCAGCGCCACCCCACCCGTGGCCAGGGAGAGGATGCCCGACTCGCGGTACCAGTCGGTCCACCTGTCGATCACCTCCCCGAGTAGCTCGGGGTTGGTGCGGTGGCGGGCGTTCCACTTGGCCGCGTACTCCAGGCCGTCCTCGCTGAGGTGGTGGAGCAGGACCGCGTCGCAGCCACTGCCCTCGAGCCAGCGCACGATCGGATCGGCCCAGGCCTCCCACGGGTCGTGCACCCAGTTGGCCAGGAGCATCGCATGGCCGCCCTCGGCCAGGTGGCTCGCCGCCCCGGTGATCGCGAGCCGCGAGACCTCGTCGCGCTCGAGGCCCGCGTCGCGGTACACGAGGGCGTCGTCGGGAGAGATCACGTATGGCGGATTGGAGACGATGAGGTCGAACTCCTCGCCCTCGACCGGGTCGAAGAAGCTCCCCTCGCGGGTCTCCACGTGGTCGAAGCCGTTCAGCGCCGCGCTGAGCCGGGTGTAGGCCAAGGCCCGCGGGTTCACATCAGTGGCCACCACGTGCTCGGCGTGCTTGGCCACCAGCAGGGCCTGCACGCCGCACCCCGTGCCGATGTCGAGCGCTCGCGCGGCGGGGAGGCGCGGGGTGAGGGAGGCCAGCGTGCGCGCCGCCGAATTCAGGCCGGTCACGATGTCGTCTTCGGGGTCCTCGATCACGTCCGGGTCGTGCGCGAGAAGCACGCCCTCGAATGGAGAGATCCGGATGGGTGAGCGTACGGCGCCGCCGCCCACCTCCTCCAGGACGCCGGCGTCGCGAAGCTCCTCGAACGAGGCAGGCTCGAGCGCGGCGCGAGCGCGTTCGGCGTCCACCGTGACGCCCAGCAGGAACAGGCGTGCCAGCACGGCCTGGTCGCTGTCGCTGAGCCGCCGGGACTGCACGGGAGCGTCACCCGGAGAGCTCTCGACCGCGCCGCCGAGGGCCACCATCAGCCCACCCTCGTTGTAGCGAGACCGCTCGAGAGCCTCCCGGAGCGGTGCGGCGATCGAGGCTTCGGGCACACGCACGCTCACGGTCGGAGCGCACTATATGGGCCTGCGTAGACTCGGCTGAGAGCCGCACGGTGGTATTCGAGTGTTCGGCGCGTCGTGCCGAAAATTTCCCGTGCCGCGTTGCCGCTTTGCATGCCGGGAAGCATTCGGCACGGAAGCCGAATGCTTCGATCTATGTCCCTTCGCCAGCTCCTCACATACGCCCACTCCGACCCTGCGGTCGAGGCCCTCACCGAGGCCGCCCGCGAGGCGCCTCAGCACGCCTTCGTCTCGGCCAGCTTGCGTCCCTACCTCCTCGCTTCGTTGCTCGACTCAGAGGCCGGCCGCCCAGCGCTCGTGGTGGCCGGTGACGATCGCGCCGCGCGGGACCTGGCCGCCGACCTCAAGCAGTTTCTCGACCCCCGCCCGGTACGCCTCTACCCGGCGCGCGGGGTGGCGTATGAGTCCCATCTCGCCCCCCCGCCGCACCTAGTGGGCCTGCGCATCGCGGCTCTCGACGCCCTGCTGGGCGCCCCCGACGAAGAGCGCGGCGCGGCCGTGGTCGTGGCCAGCGCCGCCGCACTGGCCGAGAAGGTGCCCGATCCCGAGCTTCGCCCGCACGGCTTCGAGATCGAGAAGGGTGGCCTGCTCGACATCGACGACACCGCGGCGCAGCTCGTGGCCTGCGGCTACGAGCGCCGCGACCAGGTGGAGGATCGCGGCCAGTTTGCCCTGCGCGGGGACATCCTCGACGTGTATCCGGCCACCGAGGAACGCGCGGTGCGCTGTGAGCTCTTCGACGTGGAGGTCGAGCGCCTCACCTTCTTCTCCACCTTCACCCAGC
>JBBJNU010000154.1:0-4537 GCA_037721005.1 Thermoleophilaceae bacterium
CTGCGCTCCTCGCGGATCCGGCTCCGCTCCTCCCGCACCACGCTGCGGTGCTCCTCCGACTGCCTCGATCACAGCCGCAAAGTCACGCTCGCCGAGGCCGTTCTCGCTGGCCTGCGAGTAGAGCCCGCGGGCGGTATCGGCCACCCTGGGCTCCACGCCGAGCGCCCGGGCCTCGGTGATCATGTACCTCACGTCCTTGAGCATGTGCTCGAGCTTGAAGAGGGGATCGAACTCGCCTTCGAGCATCGGCTGGGCCTTCAGCTCGACCATCGCCGAGTTGCCCGAGCCCGAGGCCACGACCTCGAGGGTGCGGTCCGTGTCGAGGCCCGCGGCGCGTGCAAGCGCCAGTCCCTCCGCCAGTCCGGCGGCGTTCACGGCGGCGAGGGTGTTGTTGATGAGCTTGATCATCGAGCCGTGACCCTGAGGCCCAGCGTGCACCACGAGCTCTCCCATCGCCTCGAACAACGGCCGCGCGCGCTCGAAAGCGTGCTCGGGTCCGCCGGCCATGATCGTGAGCGTTCCGGCCTCGGCCTTGGGGCGTGAGCCCGTCACGGGGGAGTCGAGGAAGGCGATCCTGCTCTCGCCCAGCCGCTCGCCGATCGAGCGGCTGGCGGTGGGGGAGATCGTGGACATGTCGATGGCGAGATCACCCTCGCCAAGGCCTTCGACAGCGCCTCCGGGTCCCAGCAGCACCTCTTCGACTTCAGGCACGTCGGGCACCATGGAGATCGCCGCGCCGGCGAGCTTCGAAGCCTCGGCCGGGGTGTCGGCCACCGACACGTTGGCGTGCTCGGCCGCGAGCGCGTCGGCCTTCTCGCGGGTGCGGTTCCACGCCACCACCTCAACCCCCGCCCTCGCCAGGTTCGCGGCCATGGGGGCGCCCATGATGCCGAGTCCGAGAAAGGCCACCTTGCGATCGCTCATAGGCGGTGTTCTACCTGCTTGGCGCGGAGCCGTGACCACCGCCGCCCGGCGTCTCGATTCGCAGCCGGTCGCCCGGGCGCAGCACGCCCGAGGCCTTTGCCTCCAGCTCCTCCCCGTTCAGCAGGTTGCGCCCGCGCTCTCCAGGACCCCCGCCCGAGGCTCCCGGCGGCGGGTGGCGCCTGCGTTCGGTGATCAGCGAGTAACGCATCTCCTCCAACGCCTCCACCTCTCGCACCACGCCGTCGCCGCCCCGGTAGACGCCCACGCCCCCGGTATCCCGTCGCAGCGAGTACTCGATGGCCCGCAGCGGAAACTCGAGCTCGAGCGCCTCCACCGGCGTGTTGAGCGTGTTGCTCATCGCCACGTGCACCGCGCTCGGCCCATCGGCGTCGGGGCAGGCGCCCTGCCCGCCCCCCAGCGTCTCGTAGTAGGTGAAGCGCTCATTGCCGAGCGTGAGGTTGTTCATCGTCCCCTGGCCCGCTGCCCTTCCGAAGGCGCCGAGCACGAGGTCCGCGATCCGCGACGAGGTCTCTACGTTGCCCGCGGCCACGGCGGCCGGCCGCCTGGCGTTCAGCAGACAGCCTTCCGGAGCGATCACCCGTAGCGGCCGGTAGGCGCCTGAGCAGGGCGGCACGTCGGGGTCGGTGAGGACCCGCAGGGCGAAGTAGCAGGCCGACAGCGTGACCGCCAACGGGCAGTTGAGGTTGCCCTCGTGCTGGGCAACCGTGCCCGTGAAGTCCAGCACCACGTCCTCGCCGCGCACCGTGGCTCGCAGGCGCAGCTCGAGGTCACCCTCGGTCGCCTCGAGCACGTCAGCCGCCTCGCGCTCGCCGTCCTCGATCTCCGCTACTGCCGCGCGGGTGCGCCGCTCCGCGTAGTCGAGCGTCTGCGCCGTTCCCGCCCTCAGCTCGGAGACCCCCATCCTGTCCGTGAGGGCCACGAGGCGCTCGGCTCCCATGCGGTTGGCCGCCAGCTGTGCGCGAAGGTCGGCTTCGCGCTGCCGGGGCGCCCGCATCTGCCCGATGAGGCTGTCGAGCAGCCCGTGGTCCAGCTCGCCCGCGTGCACGAGCCTCGAGGGGGCGATCACCACGCCCTCGTCGCCGAGCGTCTTCGAGTCGGCCGGCATGCTGCCGGGCTCGGGCCCGCCAACGTCCGCGTGATGGGCCCGCGAGGCGGCGAAGCCCAGCAGCTCATGGCGCAAGAAGACCGGCGAGATCACCGTGATGTCCGGCAGATGGGTGCCGCCCGCGAACGGGTCGTTGAGGACCCAGGCGTCGCCCGGCGCGTGGTCCTCGCCGAGCACCGACGCCACGGCGCTGGGCATGGCGCCGAGGTGCACCGGGATGTGCTCGGCCTGCATGACCATTTGGCCCTCGGCGTCGAAGAGTGCGGTGGACGCATCGCGGCGCTCCTTGATGTTCGCCGAGTGCGCCGAGCGCACCAGCACGGCGCCCATCTCGTCGCATGCCGCGCGGAGCGCTCCCAGCATCACCTGCAGAGCGATCGGGTCAAGCCGGCTCACCGCTCGATCACCACCGCCTCGGCGCCGGCGCGCCCCGACCAGCCGGGTGGCACGGAGATGGTCGACCCTTCCAGCTCCAAGATGGCCGGTCCGCGCACGCGGGCTTCGCCCGGCCCGTACACCGCCGTCTCCCGCCACCGTTCACCGAAGCGCACGAGCCGCTGCCCGGGGTCTCCCGCCGCGCCGGCCTCGGCCTCGGGCAGCCCGGCGCCGGCGAGGGCCACGGCTACGCGCACTGTCACCAGCTCGAGCTCGGCATCGGAGTCCTCGTAGCCGAAGCGTTGGGCGTGAGCGCTGTCAAAGGCGCGGCGAAGCTCGGCCGGGTCGGGCTCGGTTTCCCCGTCGACCGGCAACTCGAAGGCCTGCCCCGCGTAGCGCAGGTCGTAGGTGGCGCGCACCTCGGCGTCCGGCGAGCCAATGTCCTCCCGGGCGCTCGACGCCAACCTTCGCACCACGGCTCCGATCGTCTCCCGGGTGATCTGAGGGCCAGCGAGCAACACGCTCTCCGCGAGGTCACGCCGGCGCTCGGAGATGGCCAGACCCAGGGCCGAGAGCACGCCCGAAACCACCGGCACCACCACGCGCCTCATCCCGAGCTCCTCGGCCACCGAAGCGGCGTGAAGGGGGCCGGCGCCGCCAAAGGCCACCAGCGCCATCTCGCGGGGATCGAGCCCCTGTTCCACGGTTACCACCCGCACGGCCCGCGCCATCTCGGCGTTGGCCACGCGCAGGATGCCACTCGCCGTCTCCTGCGGTCCTAGAGCGAGATCACCCGCCAGGGCGCCGATGGCGTCGTGGGCGGCCCGCTCGTTCAAGGCCACGCCTCCGGAGAGAGGCGCGGACGCGCTGAGGAGCCCGAGCACGAGGTTGGCGTCGGTGACCGTGGGCTCGGTGCCCCCTTTGCCGTAGCAAGCCGGCCCCGGGTCGGCGCCCGCAGAGCGCGGACCCACCCGCAGCGCCCCGCCGCTGTCGCGCCAGGCCACGCTGCCGCCTCCGGCGCCGACCGTGTGCACGTCCACCATCGGCAGCGCGAGCGCGCGCCCGGCCACCTCTCGCCCCCCGGTCACCGCCACGCGTCCGCCCACCACGAGCGACACGTCGCAGGACGTGCCCCCCATGTCGAAGCCCACCGCGTCCGCAACGCCGGCCCGCTCCGCGGCGCGAGCAGCCGCCACCGCTCCGCCCGCCGGGCCAGAGAGCACGGTCCACGATCCGTGCTCGGCGGCGATCTCCACCGACACCACTCCGCCGCTCGAGAGCATCACCTCAGGCTGGGGCAACGCGGCCTCACGAGCTCGCTCGATCACCCGTTCGAGATAGCTCCGCAGGAGGGGGGAGAGGGCGGCGTCGGTGACCGTGGTGACCAGTCGCTCGTATTCACGAAACACGCAAGCGGTGTCGTGGGAAGTGGACACGTGCACGCCGGGCGCGTATCTCCTCACCGTCTCGGCGACCACGCGCTCGTGCTCGGGATGGCGAAAGCCCCAGAGCAGACACACGGCAACCGCCTCAACGTCGCTCGGCAGCTCGCTGAGCCTGCGTTCGAGCTCGGCGACGTCGAGCTCGCGCAGCAACCCGTCCGGCCCCTGGCGCTCTGGCGCCGCCACCCGGCGCTCGGCGGGCACGATGGGCTCTGGCCCGCGGGCGCAGAGGCGGTAGAGGTCGGGGCGCGCCTGGCGCCCAAGCTCCTCGAGGTCGGTGAAGCCTTCGGTGGCAACGAGCGCTGTGCGCGCGGTGTTGCCCTCGAGCAGCGCGTTGGTGCCCACGGTCATGCCGTGCACCAGGCGCTCGACGTCCTCCGGACGAGCGTCCGCGGCGCCGAGAGCCCCTCTCACCGCGGCCATCACCCCGATCGACTGGTCGTCCGCCGTACTGGGGGCCTTGCCGGTGAACAGCCCGACGGGGGTGATCAGCGCGGCGTCGGTGAAGGTGCCGCCCACGTCCACGCCAAGGACCATCGGGCGAACGCTATCGCCGTGGCAGCGCGGCGTGGGCCCGGCGGCTACGCCGCGGTCGCGGCGAGCTCGGAGCGCTCTTCGTCCAGGTGCTTGTGCGACGGGCAGTACTTGCTGCCCGGAAGCGGCACGCGCT
>JBBJNU010000155.1:0-4530 GCA_037721005.1 Thermoleophilaceae bacterium
CTCGAAGCCTTCCCCCCCTCAGCCACCGAGCACGAAGTCCTTGCCGAACATGGGCAGCGTGCCGCCTGCCTCGTCGTTCAGCGCCTGCCAGAGGGTGTCCACGATCTGGGGGTTGTCCGCCGCTATGTCGTTGAGCTCGCCGGGATCCTTCAGCGTGTCGTACAGGCGGCGGCTCTTGCCGACGATGTTGGAAATGAGCACGTAGCGCCCGTCCCCCGCGATCACGTAGTCGGCGTAGATGGCGGTGAAGTAGGGCCGCCGAGGTGGATCCTTACCGTCGAAGAGCACCCCCAGGTCCTCGCCGTCCATCATGCCCGCGGGGCGCACGCCGAAGTTCGAGAGCACGGTTTTGGCCACGTCGTGGGTGGAGGCGAAGTACTCGCTGGTCTTGCCCGCGAGGCGCTTCTCGGGGTCGCGGATCATGTAGGGCACCTGGTAGATCTCGCGGTGTGGGAGGGCAGCGGCCTTGCCGATGATCCCGTGCTCTCCGAGCGTGATGCCGTGGTCGGAGAAGTAGATGACCATCGTGTTCTCGTCGAGACCCGAGTCGGCCAGCTTGTTCATCAGCCGGCCGATCCACTTGTCGGCGTAGGTGAGCTCAGCCGCGTACATCTCGCGGATCAGCTCGAGCGTCTCATCGTCGATCTGCAGCGTGGTCACCCGGTTCGACGGCGTGTCGAAGGGCTGGATCGGGTTGATGCCCCGCTTCTGAATGCCCTTGGGCTCTGAGCCCGACAGCTGCACGTTGTAGGCCCGCGGAGCGTCGAAGGGCTCGTGCGGATCGAAGGAGTCCACGGCCAGGAAGAACGGCTTCCCCTTCTCCTGCTCGTCGAGCACCTGCATGCCCATGCGCATGACCCGGGCCGCCGAGTAGTCGCGCTCGCCGCGGCGAAAGAGAGCGTTCCAGCCCACGTGGTCGCGAAGACGCTGCACCTCGACCGTGTCCGAGAGGTTGGGCAGGAGATAGCGCTCGATCTCCGAGCGCTGAGCGGGGCGTTCGAACGGCTTGTTGAACGCGCGGTACGCGCCCTGCGAGTAGTCGGGGCGAGCGGCGTCCAGGGTGCGGCGGAAGTTCGCGAAGCGCGGCCCGGCCAGGAACGGGTTGTCCGTGCAGTAGCTCGTGTTGATGCCCGCGTTGCCGAGCATCTCGGTGAATATGGGCTGGTGGGCGCCGATGGGCGTCCATCCCGGCTCCTCGGGCAGGCCTTCGGTGAGCACCCAGTCGCGTGAGGGAAAGCCGCGCTGACCGGTGAGCACGGCACGCCGCACGGGCCCGGTGGGCATGGAGTCGGGCACGGCCAGGCTGAAGCGAAGGGAGTCGCCGGCCAGGGCGTCGATGTTCGGGGTCTTGGCGATCGACTTCGAGTTGTAGGCCCCGATGAAGTCGGCTCGCGTGCTGTCGGTCACGATCATCAGCACGTTGGGCGCTTCGGGGTCGCGCTCGAGCTCGACCTCGAAGTCATCGGTGGCGCAGCCGGCCGCTCCAAGCGCCAGCGCGCCGGCGCCGCCGGCTTTGAGCACGTCCCTTCTCGTGAAGCCCCGTCGAGCTCCCATCGCGTCCTTCCGTCAGGTGGGGCAAGCGCTGTGCACGCCCTGGGCCAACCGCCGCGGGAAGGGTAGCGAGGGGCCGCTCACTCAGCGAGAGGAGCGCAGCCCGATCGTCGATCGGGCGAGCACCGAACGAGGCCTTCAGGAGCACAGCCACCGAACGAGGCCTTCAGAAGCGCAGCCCGATCGTCTTGGTTACGACCGACGGGAGATGGCGATGCGCACGGCTCGCTCGCCACGCCGGTCCACGGGCACGAGCGCCTGGCCCGGGGGCTCGTAGGGCACGAGCTCCTTCCGGAAGGAGCTGCGCACGCGGTCGAGCTCGTCCTGGAGCTCGGCCTGGGCGCGCTCGGCGTGCACCTCGAGCCCGCGGATCCGCCGGTGCATCCGCGCCACCTCCTGCTCGAGCTCGAACACCCGCTGCACGCCGGCGAGGTTCATCCCCAGCTCAGTGGTGAGCTCAGAGATCCGCTGCAGGCGGTCCACGTCCTCGCGTGAGTAGAGGCGGGTGTTCTTCGCAGAGCGCTTTGGGGTGATGAGCCCTCGGGTCTCATAGATGCGCAGCGTCTGGGGATGCATGCCCGCGAGCTCGGCGGCCACAGAGATCATGTACACACCGCGGGCAGGGTCGTCCGCAGTTGTATGGATTCGGGCGTCGGCCGAATTCATCGATCGTCTCCTCATGACTTCGCCTCGCCGCCAAGGATCCGCTCGCGGGGGTTGTCGTCGATCACAGCGGCAAGGTCATCGACCGCCTCGCGCTGTTCCTGCGAGAGCGAGCGCGGAACGTCGATGACCAGGCGGTAGTGGATGTCGCCCCGGCCGCGACCGCCGAGGCGCGGCGGACCCTCGCCCCGCAGGCGCTGCACGGTGCCGTGCTGGGTGCCGGGTGCCACGCGGATGCGCTTCGAGCCGTTGAGGGTCGGAACCTCGATGGTGGCTCCCCTGATCGCCTCGGGGATGGTCACGGGCACCTCGACCTCGAGGTTGTCGGCCCGGCGCTTGAACAGCGGCGAGGCGGCCACGCGGGTGACCACGTAGAGGTCGCCGGCGGCTCCCCCTCGGCGGCCCGGCTCGCCCTTACCCGCCAGCCGCACCCGCCCGCCCTCGCGCACGCCAGCCGGGATGTTCACCCGGTAGCGCTTGACCTGGCGCGTCTGCCCGGAGCCGCTGCAGGTGGCACACGGATCGGTTATCTCCGTGCCTGTGCCGCCGCACTTGCGACAGGGCTGGGAGATCGAGAACAGGCCTTGTGACTCGGCCTCCACCCCCCGGCCCTGACAGAGGCTGCACACCTTGGGGGCGGTGCCCGGCTTGGCGCCGGTGCCGTGACAGGTGGGACACGGCGCGGAGAGCGGGACGTTCACCGGCACCTGCACGCCCTCCATCGCCTGGTCGAAGGAGATGTGAACCTCGGTCTCGAGGTCGCGGCCGCGCTCGGGGCGCGGACCGCCTCCCGGCCGGCCCCCGGGGCCCCCGCTGGTGAAGAGGTCGGAGAGGATGTCCCCGAAGCCACCGCGGAAAGCGCCCGGATCGAACCCTCCCGGTCCGGCTCCTCCGAAGATGCCCCCGCCTTGGTCGTACTCCCTGCGCTTCTTGGGGTCGGAGAGGATGGAGTGGGCCTCCTGGATAGCCTTGAAGCGCTCCTCGGCCGACGCGTCCCCCGGGTTCTTGTCGGGGTGGTACTGGCGCGCAAGCTTGCGGTAGGCCTTTTTGATCTCCTCGTCGGAGGCCTTCTTGTCGACGCCGAGGGCGTCGTAGGGGTTCTTGGTTACGGCCATGGTCTAGCGCCTCAGGCCGATACGACCACTCGGGCAGGACGCAGCACCGACTCGCCCAGACGGTAGCCCTTCTCGACGACATCGAGCACGACCCCCGCGCCCGTCTCTTCGTCGGGACGAGTGGAGATCGCCTCGTGCACGCCGGG
Organism: Thermoleophilaceae bacterium; assembly: GCA_037721005.1. GTDB lineage: Bacteria > Actinomycetota > Thermoleophilia > Solirubrobacterales > Thermoleophilaceae > JAAYBF01. The sequence goes on from JBBJNU010000155.1 coordinate 3,476, forward strand.
GTCGAACTTCTCGCCCTTCGGATCGAAGGGCTCCACGCCGTTGCGCACAAGGACGGACACCAGCTCGGAGTGCACGAGCTTCACCCCGCCCGCGAGCCCGTCCTCGGCTTCGGCCGAGGCGAGGGCACGCTCGAGGTTGTCCACGACCGGCAGGAGCTCGGTCATCAGTCCGCTCCTCGCTCGCTGTCCGGCCGCGCCCGTCTCCCTGGTTGCGCGCTTGCGCCAGTTCTCGAAGTCGGCCTGGGTACGCTGGGCGAGCGCGAGGTATTCGTCGCGCTCGCGCTGGAGCACCGCCGTGGCATCCTCGGGCTCGGGGGACGGGTCAGACCCCTCGACCTCTTCCTGTCGATCCGAAGCGTCCCCGTCGGGGGGTCTGACCCCTTCGTCCTCCGCGGGAACCTCCTCGTCTGCGTCCGAGGAGATCACCTTCACCTCTTCCTCCATCTAGCGGCTCTCCTCGCCCTCTACCACCTCGGCGTCCACTACCTCTTCCTCGCCTTCGGTGGAACCGTCGGCCGATGCGCCGTTGCCGGCCGCTTCACCGTCGGCCTGCGCCTGCTGCGCGGCGGCGGCGTACATCTGCTCGGACACCGCGTGGAACGAGGTCTGCAGCGCCTGGGTCTTGCCGTCGATCTCGGAGGCGTCCTCTGACTCGAGTGAGCCGCGGAGGTCCTCTATCGCCTTCTGGATGTCGGCCTTCGATGACTCGTCTACCGAGTCGCCGAGGTCCACCAGCTGCTTCTCGGCCTGGTAGGCGGCGTTCTCACCGTTGTTGCGGGCCTCCACCAGCTCGCGCAGGCGGCGGTCGTCCTCGGCGTGGGTCTCGGCGTCCTTCACCATCCGCTCGACCTCGGCGTCGGCCAGGCCGGAGCCGGACTTGATCTCGATCTTCTGCTCCTTGCCCGTGCCAAGATCCTTCGCCGACACGTTGAGGATGCCGTTGGCGTCGATGTCGAACCCGACCTCGACCTGAGGCACGCCACGCGGCGCCGGGGGGATCCCGGTGAGCTGGAACTTGCCGAGCGACTTGTTGTAGGTGGCCATCTCGCGCTCGC
>JBBJNU010000156.1:0-4521 GCA_037721005.1 Thermoleophilaceae bacterium
GGGCCCCCGCGCAGACCGCGTCCACGTCGTGCAACCCGGCGAGTCGCTCTGGTCGATTGCCAACACCGACCTCGGAGGCCGCGCCAGCCCGGCGCAGATCGCCCGTGAGGTCAACCGCATCTGGGAGCTCAACTCCGGCGCGATCGGAACCGGCGATCCGGACCTCCTCATGGTCGGGACAAAGCTCAAGCTGCCCTGAACCCCGGAGCCGCGGCCATACTCGGCCGGGTATGACGGACCAGCCCACCTTCTACTTCGACCTCGGCTCGCCCTACGCCTACTTGGCCGCCGAGCGCGTCAACGAAATCCTGCCGGTCGTTCCCGTCTGGCAGCCCATCCTCCTCGGCGGCATCTGGCAGCACACCGGCAGCGGGTCCTGGTCGCTCACCGATGAACGTGACGAGGGCATGGCCGAGGTCGAGCGCCGGGCGAGGGAGCGCAACCTCCAGCCCGTCCGCTGGCCCGAGCCTTGGCCCACCAACACCCTCACCGCCATGCGTGCCGCCACCTTCTGCCAGGGGATCGGCCGCACGGTTGCATTCTCCCTGGCCGCCTTCCGCCAGGCCTTTGCCGGCGGCCGGGACCTCGCCGTCACCGACAACGTGCTCATCGCCGGCGCGGCCTGTGAGCTCCACCCACGGGCGATCCTCACGGGCATCGAGACGCGCTCGGTGAAGGACAAGCTCAAGCAGGCCACCGCCGATGCGGCCGAGCGCGGCGTGCAGGGCGTGCCCACCGTTGCCGTAGGCAGTCAGCTCTTCTGGGGCGACGACCGCCTCGAGGACGCCGCGGCCGCCCTCGCCTGAGTCCGGCCGGAGAGCCTTTCCCTAGAGTCCGCCGCCATGCGCACCCGCCACCTCATCGCCTGCGGCCTCGCCGCCCTGTCCCTTGCCGCCGCCGGATGCGGGGAGGAGAAGGCCGAGGAGGCGCGCTCGGGCGCGGCCCCCAACGAGGAGGCGACCGAGGAGGCCCCGGCGGAGCCGAGCTCCTCGGGCGAGGGCGCGACCACCAAGGGCGCCTTCGGCAAGCAGCCGACGGTGACCGTGCCCGAGGGCGCGCAAGCGCCCACCGAGCTCGAGACGAAGGACCTCTCTCCCGGCAAGGGCCCCGCCGCCAAGTCCGGCGACCAGCTCGCCGTGAACTACCACGGGGTGGCCTTCTCGACCGGCGAGGTGTTCGACTCCTCCTTCGGCCGCGGCCAGACGCTCCCGGTGGAGCTCGGCGCCGGCGGAGTGATCCCCGGCTTCGAGCAGGGCCTCGAGGGCATGAAGGCCGGCGGCCGGCGCCAGATCACCATCCCGCCCGAGCTGGCCTACGGTCCGCAGGGCTCGCCGCCGGCGATCGGCCCCAACGAGACGCTGGTGTTCGTGCTCGATCTCGTGTCGATCAAGTAGAGACTTCCCGCTCGGTGCGAGCCCCGGGCGCTCAGTGCAGCGTCTTGCCCTCGGCCAGCATGGCCACGAAGTGCCGGATGCGCCGCTCGCGCGTCTCGGGCTTCTTGGCCTCGCCCACCCGGTAGAGGATCGCGTAGCGGTTGGCCCCCTTGAGGGTGTGGAAGAACTCGAGTGCCGCTGGCGTGGCGTCGAGCGCTCGCTGGAGGTCTTCAGGCACCGTGGCCCGGCTCTGGGGCTCGTAGGCAACGGCCCAGCGCCCGTCGGCCTTGGCGGACTCCACCTCGCGCATTCCCGCTGGGGTCATCTGCCCGTTCTCGATCAGCCGGGCGACTATCTCGGTGTTCACCTTCGACCACTTGCTCCGCGGCCGGCGGGGCGTGAAGCGGGTGAGCCACCACTCGTCGTCGAACTTGGCTTGCTGGCCGTCGATCCACCCGTGGGCCAGGGCCTCCTCGACGGCTTCGGCCTTGGTCACGCTCGGGTGGCCCGAGCCGGCCTTGGCGAACTTCACCCACAGCCCGGACGACGAGCCGCCGTTCTCGGTCAGCCACCCCGTGAACGCTTCGCGCGAGGGGAAGGGGACGGTGGGGAGGTCCTTCTTGGCGGCGGGCATTTCGGGAGTCAGCGTACGAAGTCATAGGCCAGCTCGGTCATCCCGTTGGCAAACGCGCGGGTGCGGGTGAGGCGCAGCCCCTTGCCCTCAAGCCGGCGCGCGAAAGTGGGCAGGCCGGCGCCGAGCACCACGGGCACGACGGTGACCAGCAGCTGGTCGAGCAGGCCCTCGTCAGCGAACTGCGAGGCCAGATCGCCGCCTCCGATCAGCCACAGGTTGCGCTCTCCCGCCGATGCCTTCATCCGTTCGCCCACGCTTCCCACGGGACCGTTCACGAAGCGCACGTCCGCGCCCCGGGCCACCGGCAGGTCGCGCGTGGTGAACACCCAGCAGGGCCTGCCCTCGTAGGGCCAGCCCTCATTCGCCTCGGCCAGGATGAACTCGTAGGTGGCGGAGCCCATCGCGGCGGCGCCCACCTGCGCGAAGAACTCGTCGTAGGTGCCCTCGGTGGCCTCCGACGCGTCGGTTATCGACCCTTCGTATCCCAGCAGCCAGTCCAGGCCGCCGTCGCTCTCGGCGATGTAGCCGTCGAGCGACTGCGCCACGTAGTACTGGATTACGCCCACGCCTGGACCCTACGCCGCCTGGGCCATCACGCAGGCGGATCCGCTGGTCAGCCCTCGCGCGGCGGGGGCCAGTAGAGCTGGACCGAGGGGATCCACGGACGCTCGTCGTTCGACGACGCGTTCAACTCCACGAAGGGGATCGGTCCCCCCTTGCCGCCGAGGCGCCGGTCGTTGGCGGCGCCCGTCCCTGTGCGGTCGGTATCTCGTCGTAGCGCGGCTGGATCACCGGGCCCTGCTCGCGTTCGATCAGCTTGAAGTTGTCGGGGATGATCATGCCGGTGCTAGACCACGGTGGACGAGGAGGAGCATGAACGGGTGCGCCCAATGGTGAACAGCGAGAGATTGAGTACACAGAACGGCGTGGCGCTTCGAACGCCGTGGCAACCGGGGCCGGGGGCCAAGCCCGGCGGCCCCGTGCTCGTGAGCTTCACCGACTTCAGGGTGCGGGGGTTCAGGCACCTCCTGCCCGTCAGCCGAACGGCGACCGCGGTACGCCGGGAGTGGGGCACCCGGCGGGGCTCCCTCGGCCTCGCGCTCTGGGTCCGGCCAATCGACCGACGCCTCGGTTCTCTGTCGGCGTGGGAGAGCGAAGAGGATCTGCAACGCTGGATCGGCTCGGACGACCACGGCGACGCCGTGCGGGCGAACAAGGCCCACATGTGGAACATCGCTTCCGCCACCTGGGAGACCGACAATTTCGTGCTCGCCGAAGCGTGGCAGGAAGCGGAGCGCCGCCAGCGCGCCGGGGAGAGCAATGGCATCTGACCGCGTCTCCTCCTCCTCGCCCTACGCGCGACCGATCGGCTTCAGCGCGGCCGTGCGCGCCGGGGGGTGGGTGTTCGTGGCCGGCACTACGGCGGTGAACGATCGGGGCGAGGTCGTGGGCAGCGCCTACGAGCAGGCGCGAGAGGCGCTTCGAAAGATCGCGGTTGCCCTCGAAGCGGCGGGCGCGACGCTCGACCAGGTGGTTCAGACCCGCGTGTACCTGGCCGATGTCTCGCTCTGGGAGGAGGTGGGTCGCGCGCACGGCGAGGTGTTTGGCGAGGCCCTGCCCGCGGCGACGATGGTCGGCGCGGCGCTGCTCGACCCCCGCATGCTGGTTGAGATCGAGGCTGTGGCCTTCACGGGAGACTGAGCCTGGCGCAGCTCTGGGAGCCCGGCTGACGGTTCGCGAACGCGGAGCTTGGCAAGCGAAGCGAAGCGGGTAAGGTCAGCAGCGATGGCCACCGAGGACGCGACCCGGGGCCGTGGCCCCGACGACAGGGGGGTCCAGGCCGAGCAGCGGCCGCTCCCGAGCCGCGAGACCTACGAGAAGGTGCTCGCGAAGATGCTCCTCATCCGCCGCTTCGAAGAGCGTGCCGGTGAGATGTACGCAAAGGCCAAGATCGGCGGCTTCCTGCACCTGTGCATCGGCGAGGAGGCCACCGTGGTCGGCGCCACCCAGGCGCTGCGAGACACGGACTTCCTCATGTCCACCTACCGCGAGCATGGCCAAGCGCTGGCGCGCGGCACCGAGGCGAAGGTGGTGATGGCCGAGCTGTTCGGAAAGGTCGACGGCTGCTCGGGCGGGCGCGGTGGCTCCATGCACCTGTTCGACTACGAGCGGCGCTTTCTCGGCGGCTACGGGATCGTGGGTGGAAACCTGCCACTGGCCGCGGGCGTCGCGCTGGCGAGCGACTACTCCGAGACCGAGGACGCCACGCTGTGCATGTTCGGAGACGGCGCCACCAATCAGGGCACCTTCGGGGAGACGATGAACCTGGCCGCGCTGTGGCACCTCCCGATCGTGTTCATGGTGATCAACAACCAGTTCGGCATGGGCACCTCGCTCGAGCGCCACTCGGCCGTGACCGACCTCTCGCGCAAGGCCGATGGCTACGGCGTACCGGGCACCCGCTGCGACGGCATGGATGTGCTCGACGTGCACGCCTGTGTGTCGGTGGCGCTG
>JBBJNU010000157.1:0-4509 GCA_037721005.1 Thermoleophilaceae bacterium
GCGGGTTCTATCAGGACAGTGATGGTCTCGATCGGTGCTCGCCGATGACTCGGTGAGGTGCTCACCCGATCGACGATCGGGCTGCGCTCCTCCCGGATCCGGCTGCGCTCCTCTCGCTAGGGTCGGCCTCGTGGCCGGAGAGCGGACCAGCGCCAGATTCCCGAGCGTGGAATCCGGGGCGGGCCACTATGAGAGCCTCTACCTCAAGGCCTGTCACCCGAGCGAGCCGATCGGCCTCTGGGTGCGCTACACGGTCCACAAGCGCCCGGACGCCGCGCCGACCGGATCTCTGTGGTTCACGCTCTTCGGCGCCGATGGCCCGCGGGCGGTCAAGCAGACCTTCGATCGCGTGCACGTGCCGGCGGACGCCTACATCGCCATGGGGGAGTCCGTCTTCTCACCGGTTGGGGTGCGGGGCTCGGCGGAGGGGGAGGGGCGCCGCGCCTCCTGGGAGCTGTCACTCGAAGGGTCGGCAGAGCCTTTTCGCCACCTCCCGAGCGAGTTGATGTATCGCGCCCCACTTCCGCGCACGAAGCTGCTGAGCCCGCATCCGGACCTACGCTTCTCCGGCCGTGCCGAGATCGACGGACACGGCGTGGAGCTCGAGGGATGGCGGGGAATGGTGGGCCACAACTGGGGCGCGCAGCACGCCGAACGCTGGATCTGGATGCACGGGGCCGGCTTCGCCGAGAACGAGAGCGCCTGGTTCGACGCGGCGCTCGGACGGATCAAGGTCGGCCCGCTCACCACGCCCTGGATCGCGAACGCGGTGCTGAGTTTCGACGGCGAGCGGCATCGGCTGGGCGGGCCCGTGAAGGTGCGCAGCACGGAGGTTCGGGAGGTCCCGGAGCGCTGCGAGTTCGTGCTCACCGGCGACGGGATCACCGTGCAGGGCACCGCCGGGTCGGAGCGCGAGCGCTTCGTGGGGTGGGTCTACGCCGATCCCGACGGCTCAGAGCACCACGCGGTGAACTGCTCGATCGCCGACATGGAGCTGGCCGTGTCGAGGCCCGGGCGCCCGCCCCTCTCGCTCCGGGTCGAGGGCGGCGCCGCGTACGAGCTCGGCATGCGCGAGCATGACCACGGCGTGACGATCCAGCCCTTCGCCGACGGATGACCCCGCTGCGAAAGGCCTGCGGCCTCACGTTCGTGGTGGCTGGAACTCTGCACTTCCTGGTGCCCAAGCGCTACGAGGCGATCATGCCACCTTACATACCGGCGCACCGCGAGATGGTGCTCGCAAGCGGGGTCGCCGAGGTGGCCGGCGGCCTCGCGGTGCTCACGCCTGGCCTCGAAGGACCGGCACGCTGGGGACTGCTGGCACTCCTCGCGGCGGTGTTCCCGGCCAACGTGTGGATGGCCACCAACCCGGACGACATCCGGGGCCTCCCGGCCCAGCTGCCCCGGTGGACGCTCTGGGCGCGACTTCCCCTGCAACTGGCCTTCGGCGCACTCGTGGTCAAGGCCACCGAGACGGATTGAGCGTGAGCGGCCGAGGGGCGCCGCGGCCGGAGCGCCACCAGCCGCTTCCGGGGGTGCTGGGGCTACCGGGCTACCTCTACCGGCGCATGCCCAGGCACGCTCGGGCGGCGGCCGCCGTTTCCCTGGTTGCGGCGCTCGTGCTTGCCGCCGCGGCGGTGCCCCTCGTGCTCGAGGCAAAGCGCGAAGGGGAGGCGAAGCAGAGCGAGGAGGAGCGGCAGAGGCTCGTCGACCGGCGCCGCGAGCTGATCGCCCGCCAGCGCCCCCACTACGGGCGTTCGGCATCCGCGGGGCGGGCCGGAACCCTGGCGGCGCTCGACGGGGCCATAGTTGCCGATGTGGCACGGCGGGTCCGCTCGGGCGAGGTGGATACCCCCGCCGTGCGCAGTGACTGTGAGGCCGCTCGCGAACAGCCACGAGGCGGCAAGACCCAGCTCTTCTGCACGGCCGTCACCAGCGACATCGAGGCGGGGGAGTTCTCGGTGGAGGGCTCGGTCGGCTACCTCTACGGAGCACTCGCCGACCCGCGCAGCGGCAAATTCGCCTTCTGCAAGGTGATCGGGCAGCCCGGCGAGGGCAGCTACACCCGCCGGCCTCCACCGGCGATCTCGCCCGACTGCGGGGGGGGGGTAGGAATAGTGCGGTGCTCGTCCGATCGGCGATCGGACTGCGCTCCTCCCGGAATCGGACTGCGCTTCTCCCTCAGGGCTTGAGGACGACCTTGATCGCCCCGTCCTGCTTCTTCTGGAAGATCTCGTAGCCGTGGGGGGCCTCCTCGAGGCCGAATGTGTGGGTCTTCAGGTCCTCGACTCCGAGAGGATCGTCGTCACCCTCGAGCAGGGGCAGGATCTCGTCGATCCAGCGCTTCACGTGCGCCTGGCCCATCCGCAGCTGGATGCCCTTGTCGAAGAGCTGCATCATCGGCATCGGGTCCGCCATGCCGCCGTACACGCCGCTGAGCGACACGGTGCCGCCGCGGCGCACCGAGTCGATGCAGCCGAGCAGCGCAGCCAGCCGGTCGATGCCGGCGCTCTTGAACACCGGTGCGGCGATCGCGTCGGGCAGCAGGCCCGCCGCTGTCTGGGCTGCCTTGGCCACGGGTGAGCCGTGGGCTTCCATACCCACCGCGTCGATCGTAGAGTCGGTTCCGCGGCCGTCGGTCATGCCCCGGATCTCGTCGCTGATGTCGTCCACGGCGCTGAGGTCGAGCGTCTCGATGCCGTGGCGCCGGGCCATTTCCAGGCGCTCGGGCACGAGGTCCACGCCGATCACGCGCGCGCCCTTGTGCTGGGCTATGCGGCTCGAGATCTGGCCAATCGGGCCGAGACCGAACACCGCCACGCTGCCGCCCTCGGGAATGGCGGCGTACTCCACGGCCTGCCACGAGGTGGGCAGGACGTCGGAGAGGTAGAGGAAGCGCTCGTCGGCCGGACCTTCGGGCACCTTGATCGGGCCGAAGTGGGCCTGGGGCACCCGCAGGTACTCGGCCTGACCGCCCGGCACCTGGCCGTACAGCTTTGTGTAGCCGAAGAGGGCCGCGCCCTTGTCCTGCTCGTGCACCTGGGTGGTCTCGCACTGGGCGAAGAGCGACTGGTCGCACATCCAGCAACTCCCGCACGAGATGTTGAAGGGGATGACCACGCGGTCGCCCTTCTTGATGTGCTTGACCTCGGAGCCGACCTCCTCGACGATGCCCATCGGCTCGTGGCCGAGGATGTCGCCCTCGTCGAGGAAGGGTCCGAGCACCTCATAGAGGTGGAGGTCAGAGCCGCAGATGGCCGTCGAGGTGATCTTCACGATGGCGTCGGTGGGCTCCTCGATCTTCGGATCGGGAACGGTGTCCACGCGAACGTCTCGCTTCCCGTGCCATGCCAGCGCCCTCATCTGCCACCTCCTTGGCGCCGCGGCTTGCACGGCAGCCTTTGAACGGCCGAGATCGGCAGATACCCGGCGGGGCGCTGGGCAAACGGTCCCTGGCGCCCAAGCACCCTACGAATGCTCGATAAGGTCCGTTATGTCAACTCCCGTTGAGGCGTAGGTGTCACACCTACCGAAGTTGAGTGTTACACTCGGCGCAGTGCCCACCTCCAAGCCGCGGTACGCGATAACCGATACGGGCGACATCGGGCGAATGCTCGACCTGGCCCGCGAGCGCTGGCCCGAGGAGACCGACCGCAAGGCGCTGCTGCTTCGGCTCGCGGAGGCCGGCAGCGATGCCGTGCGCCGCGACCTGGATGCCTCGCGTCACGATCGTCTTGGTGAGCGCCAGGCCACCGCTTTCGAAGCCGTGCCCGATCTGGTCGATCCCTCGGTGCTGCTCGACGATGAAGCCTGGCGGTGACCGAGACAAAGCGCCTCGTCCTCGTCGATAAGTCAGCTTTCGTACGCGGAGGGCGTGCCGCCACTGAGCTCGGTGAGCTCTGCCTGTGCGCCGTGACCCGTCTGGAGCTGCTCTACAGCGCGCGCTCGGCCGAGGACTTCGAAGCGCTTGAAGGGCACCTGGATGCGTTTCGCGAGCTGCGGGTGGACGCGGAGACGCTCAGCACCGCCGCGGGAGCGCAGCGCGAGCTCGCCGAACGCGGCCAGCACCGCGTAGCGTTGCCTGACCTGCTGGTCGCGGCCTGCGCCCAGCAGCATTCGGCTGATGTCCTGCACGTCGACCGCCATTTCGTGGTCCTCGCCCGGGTGCTGCGCTTCGAGCCGATCCGCCTCGGCGACTGACGCTTCCGACCCTAGAGCCTGCGCCGTTGCGTCTCGGCTCGGAGGTCTAGGAACCCCGGCCCGCGACCGCAGGCCGACAAGGTCGTCCCTAGCCTATGAGAACATACGTTCGTGCTACGCCAGGCCACCATCCTCCACGCCGACCTCGACGCCTTCTTCGCCTCGGTCGAGCAGCGCGACGATCCCCGCCTGCGCGGTCGACCGGTCCCTGTCGGGCCGGGTGTCGTGCTCGCCGCCTCCTACGAGGCGCGCGCGTGTGGCGTGCGCTCGGCTATGGGTGCCGCGCTCGCCCGCCGCCTCTGCCCACAG
>JBBJNU010000158.1:0-4499 GCA_037721005.1 Thermoleophilaceae bacterium
TCGTCCAGGTGCTTGTGCGACGGGCAGTACTTGCTGCCCGGAAGCGGCACGCGCTGACACGAGGTGCCCTTACGCGTGGTCGCGTGGCAACAGAGCGGGCTGCCATCAAAGGTCACTCCGTCGCGAGCCTGTGTGTCCACGTACTCGGTGGCCAGCAGCACGTTCTGCTCAATCACGCGGTACACGTGCAGCTGGCTGCTCATGGGAAACAGGGCGCGGATGTCCGCAAAGAGCGTTTTCACCGGCCGCGCGAAGTAGTGGCGGTCCGTGGCCAGACGTTCCATCGTTGACTCGCAATGGCGCAGCAGGCGCTGGCGCCGCTCGCAGACGGCGGCGGTTGGGCCGGGCAGGACTTCTCGCCCTAGCTCCCTGTAGATCTCACGGCTGAACTGGTACATGACGCAGGCCTCCCTAACCCATTTGGCGGCCTTGGGGTGCCGCCTTCACTACTCCCTTTCGCGATTGGAGCATCACTCCATGTAGTGACAACGAATGCGAAGTTAAGTTCGGGTTAACGTCGCGATCGGTTCACCGGGCACCAGGAGGGGGTAAATCGACCCCGACCGCTTCCGAGAGCGAAGGGATATGGCCGCCGGGCGCCGCCACCGTGTCCGGCTGAACCCGCGTTCGAGGTTCAGGCGCCCGGCTGCAGGAGCCAGTCCATGCGCCGCTGTGCATAGAGCAGCGGCTCGCCCGCGGTGTGGCGCCCACCATGGAGGTCGCCGATCAGCACCGTGTGGTCGTAGTGCTGGAAGTTCTCCGCGCGCCGGCAGCGTAGGTAGGCCAGTGCGCCGTGTATCTCGGGAACGTCGCGATCCCAGCTCCAGCCGAGCCCGGCGAACTTGTCGTCGCCCTTGCCGGCGAATACGCGCGCCAGCGGCTCCTCGCCGATGCCGAGGATGTGCACCCCGAAGCTCTCGCAGGCCGCGAGCGCCGCGTGGCAGCGCGAGGAGTGGTCCACCGACACGAGCAGCGACGGAGGGTCGGCGCTGTAGGAGGCCACCGAGGTGGCCGCCAGCCCGCACGGGTGGCCGTCGTCGCGGCGTGCTGTGATCACGGCGACCCCCGAGGCGAGCGATGACATGGCGTCGTGAAAGAGATCGCGGATGTCCCCTGGGCTCATCGTCATTCCCAGCGTTCCATGTTCACCTGTTCGTCGGCGCCCACCACTGCGTGCCTCGAGTCGAGGGCGGGGTCCGTGTCCGGGAAGTCGCGGCGCTGGTGGGCGCCACGGCTCTCCTCGCGTGCCAGGGAGGACACGGCGATCAACCGGGCGAGGGGGTACGGGTCTCCCGCGAGCTCGCGCAGGCCCTCGGCATCACGGCGCAGGCCCGCACGGCGCCAGAGGGCGGCCCGGGTCTTGGGCGACGGTGGCGCCGGCAGCGGCACCGGCTCGGTCACGGCAGGATCCGCCGGGAGCGCCCCTTCGGCCGCCGCCAGCGCCGCGCGCCGGCCGAGCACGAAGCACTCCGCCAGAGAGTTCGAGGCAAGGCGATTGGCGCCGTGGAGGCCGGTGCAGGCGCACTCCCCGACGGCCAGAAGCCCGGGCACCGATGCGCGCCCGTCGAGGTCGGTGGCCACGCCGCCCATCGTGTAGTGGGTAGCGGGCGCGACCGGTACCCGGTCGGTGGCCGGGTTCAGGCCGATGTCGCTCAGCGCCTCGGCGATGTTCGGGAAGCGGGCCATGTCCACGCCGCGCATGTCGAGTGCTACCGACCGGCTTCGGGACCTACGCAGCTCGGACTCGATGGCCAGCGCCACCTCGTCGCGGGGCGCCAGCTCATCCACGAAGCGCTCTCCGTCGGCATCGTGGAGCGTGGCTCCCTCTCCACGTACGGCCTCGGTCACGAGGAAGCCGTCACGGGCGCCCTCGGCCACGAGAGCGGTGGGATGAAACTGGGCGAACTCGAGGTCGGCGAGGTCCGCCCCCACCGCGTGGGCCAGGGCCAAGCCCACTCCCACCGAGCCCTCAGGGTTCGTGGTTCTCTCCCAGAGTGCGGCGGCTCCTCCCGTGGCGAGCACCGTTCCCCGCGCCACGATCTCCGCCGAGCCCCGGTCCGAGGCAACCCCGACCCCGACGCAGTTTCCGTCACGAAGGAGGAGCGCCGTGGCGGTTGTCTCCTCGAGCACGTCGATCCGCTCGTGAGCGGCCACCAGGGCAGAGAGCTCGCGCGTGATCCGCCGCCCGGTAGCCGCCCCGCCGGCGTGCACGATCCGCCGCGCCGAGTGTCCTCCCTCGAGGCCGAGCGCGAGCGCACCGTGGCGATCGGCGTCGAAGCGCACGCCGAGCTCCTCGAGCTCTCGCACCCGCTTCGGCGAGTCCTCGCTCAGCACCTCTACGGCGCTGGGGCGCGCCGCTCGGCGTCCTGCGGCAAGGGTGTCCTCGGCATGGCGAGCCGGCGAATCCTCGGCGGCCAGAGCGGCGGCGATGCCTCCCTGGGCCCAGTAGCTCGCCGAGCCGGGCAGCTCAGAGCGCGACACGAGCGCCACGCGCGCGCCCTCACGGGCGGCCACCAGCGCGCAGAACAGGCCTGCGGCGCCCGCGCCGACCACGGTCACGTCGGTGCGCAGCGGTGTTGGGGCGGCGCCGTCCATACGCGAGAGCCCGGGTACCGTAACGCCATCGCCGCGCCGCTCCTCTTTCGCCATCCCGCTTCTCTCGAACACGACACAGGCGCTCACCCCGAACGCGCCGAGCGCATCCGCGCGCTGGACGCAGCCCTGCAGGAGCGCGATTGGCTCGGCTACGAGCTGCGCGAAGCGCCGGCGGCGACGGAGGAGCAGCTCCTACGTGTGCACTCCCCAGGGCATCTCGAGAACGTGCGTGAGCACTGCCGGCAGGGGGCGCCGTTCGACGCGGACACCCCGGCGAGCGCGGGCTCGTGGGACGCCGCGCTGAGAAGCGCCGGAGCGGCGGTCGCGCTGACGGAGGCGCTCATGGGAGGGCAGGCGCCGACGGGCTTCTGCGCCACGCGCCCACCCGGCCACCACGCCGAGCCCAACCGGGCGATGGGGTTCTGCCTGTTCTCCAGCGTGGCCGTGGCCGCACGGCACGCGCTCCACGCGCTGGGGGCCGATCGGGTGCTCGTGCTCGACTGGGACGTGCACCACGGCAACGGGACCAACGAGGCCTTTCGCTCCGTTCCCGAGGTGCTGTTCGCGAGCATCCACCGCTGGCCGTTCTACCCCGGGTCGGGGGCGCTCGCCGACGCCGGGGCGGGGGAGGGGGAGGGCTTCACGCTCAACCTCCCACTGCCGGCGGGGGCGGGAGAGGACGAGTGGCTCGGCTACGTGGAGCACATCGTGGCTCCGGTTGCGCGCGAGTACAACCCGGACCTCGTACTCCTCTCGGCCGGCTTCGACGGCCACCGTGACGACCCGCTGGCCGACTGCCGCCTCGAAGCGGTCAGCTTCAGCCACCTCGGCCGGCAGGCGCGCGCGCTCGCGGACGAGATCGGCGTGCCCGTGGGAGCCGTGCTCGAGGGTGGATATGACCTTCAGGCGCTCTGTACCTCCGCGGTGGCGACGATGGAGGCCCTGGCGCAGGGCGGGGAGGCGCGGCGGGTCGAGCCGGGACCCCTAGTGAGCGCAGCGGCCGAGGTCGTCGGCAGCTACTGGCCGGTCCTGCGCTCGAGCGCAGGCTGAGTTACTTGCGCACGAGCTGGGCGAAGGCCCCGGGGAAACGGCGTTCGAGACGGCCCGCGGCCTGGTCGGCACGCGCGCGGCTCGGATAGGCGCCCGCGAAGACCACGAAGAACCCCCTCGGGAGGGTCACGAAGTCGTTCGAGCGAATCACGCCGACCTTGTCCCCGCTCGATTCGCCGGCTGAGCGGGCGAACTTCGACGCACTCGGCCGGTCCTCAGCCGACAGCAGGACCACGGTGAAGGCGCGGAGGCTGCCCGGCCAGGTGTAGAGGTCACCGTTCCTGGTCAAGCCGCCGGCGTCGGTTCCCGCGTCGGCGGTGTTGTTGTCCCGGATGACCGGGTCATCGGCGCCCAGCTGCGCCCCGCCGTCGCTGGGCCTCGGGGAGTCATCCTTGGACTTGTCGGCTGTGCCCGGCGCTTTCAAGCCGGACGCATCGTCAGATCCGGCGGAGTCGCGGTCGGTCGACGCGTTCTCGTCACGCCTGGATGTGACCTCCTTCGGGTTGGCGGGTGTCCGCGCAGCCTCGCGTTCGGCGTCGTCGCCGATGGCCTCGTAGGCCAAGGCACCTCCTGCGCCGGTGAGCAGGAGCACGAGGGCGGTGAGCACCACGGGGACCTTCCAGTTCGGAGGCCGCCGGTAGCCCAGGGTGATCCGCGACCCGCATTCGAGACAGACAAGCTGCCCGCGTTGGGCGGGCGCGGCGCATACCGGGCACGTGGTGCCGGGGTCGGCCACGTTATTCACGCTAGCCATCGCGCGGGTGTCGTGCGCGGCCCGCGATCCGGCGCAGCCCCCCGGTCCGGGGCCTACCCGTGATCGGGGCGTCAGTTGGTGCCTCGGGCTCGGGCTCGGG
>JBBJNU010000024.1:0-16015 GCA_037721005.1 Thermoleophilaceae bacterium
CGAGGCCCTCCGCGCCCCGATCGGGCCGCTGCACTGGGCGGGCGCGGAGATCGGGCAGGTGTGGTCGGGCTACATGGACGGCGCCGTGCGATCGGGAGAGACCGCGGCTCGCGAGGTGCTGGCGGCGTTGTGAGCGCCGGGGCGCTCGACGCCGTGGTCGTGGGCGCGGGGCATAACGGCCTCACCGCCGCCGCCTACCTGGCCCGTGCCGGGCTGAGCGTCGAGGTGCTCGAGCGCCGGGACATCGTGGGCGGCGCGTGCGTGACCGAGGAGCTCTGGCCGGGAGTGCGTGCCTCACCCGGGGCCTACACCTTCTCGCTCATGCGCCCGGAGATCGTGCACGATCTCGATCTCGCCGGACACGGGCTGCACGTGCAGACACACGAGCCCGGGTTGTTCGCTCCGTTTCCCGACGGGCGCAAGGTGGTCACCTGGTCCTCCCGCGACCGCACGCGCGAGGGCATCGAGCGCGATTTCTCACGGGAGGACGCCGACGCCTACGTTGCCTTCGCCGAACGGTGGGAGCGGGCCGCTGAGCGGGCTCGCCCGCTCATGTCCGAGCCGCCCGACCGCGAGCGCTGGCTCGAGGCGGTGGGCCCCGGGATCCTCGAGGGCTCCGTGGCGGACGAGCTGCGCGACATCCCCTCGGAGCAGGTGCGCGTGCCCTTTGCCGTGCAGGGCCTGATCGGCACTTTGGCCGGTCCCGAGGACCCGGGCACGGCCTTTGTGGGCTTCTACCACGACCTCGGCGAGGCGGCCGGAGTGCCTGGCGCATGGGGCTACGCGCGCGGGGGCATGGGGGCGGTCACGGGCGCCCTTCGCTCTGCGGCCGAAGCGGCTGGGGCGAGAGTACGGCTCAAGACGCCGGTGGCCAGCGTGCTCCAATCCGATTCCGGCGAGTCGCTGGGCGTCGTACTCGAGGACGGGGAGGAGGTGCGCGCGAGGGCCGTGCTCCTGAACAGCGACCCCCTGCGAAGCGCCGCCCTGGCCGGTGTTGAGGCGCCCGCGGGCTGGCGCCAGGCCGGCCCGGTGGTGAAGGTGATGGTGCTGCTGGACGGCCTGCCCGACTTCCCGTCGTGGCCGGGCCCCGAGCCCTGGCGGGGGGCTATCGACATCGGCTTCACCCTCGGCGACCTCACGGTGGCGGCCGAAGACGCCCGCGCCGGCCGGCCCGCAGCCGCGCCCTGGATAGAAGCTGCGTGTCAGACGGCCACCGATGACACGCTGGCGCCCCACGGGAAGCACGTGCTCTCCATGTTCTGCCAGTGCTTCCCGGTCGATGTCGACGCTGAGGCCGCGGCGGACACGGCGATCGCCCGGTTCGCCGAGGTGTGCCCCGAGCTGCCCGACCGCGTGGTCGACCGCATCGTGCTCGGCCCGCGCCAGCTCGAGGAGCGCTTTGGCATCACCGGAGGGCACATCTTCCATGGGGAGATGCTGCCCGGCCAGCTGATCGAGGAGCGCCCGGACCGCCGGCGCTTCGGCGGCATCGAGGGCCTCTATCTCGCCGGGTCGGGCGCCCACCCGGGCGGCGCGGTGACCGGCGCGCCGGGCCTGCTGGCGGCCAGAGCGGTCATCGAAGACCTCACTCCCCAAGCACCTTGATGATCAGCCGCTTGTCGCGCCCGCCGTCAAACTCCACGTAAAAGATCGCCTGCCAGGGGCCAAGATCGAGGCGGCCCTCCGTGACCGGCACGATCACCTGATGGTGCATGAGGAGGTTCTTCAGGTGGGCGTCGCCGTTGTCCTCGCCGCCGCGGTGGTGGCGGTAGTCGCCCGGATCGGGTAGCAGCGCCGCAGCCGTCGGGTTGGCCGGCTCCCTCCAAGTGGGTGGCGCGATCTTGTCGAGCCACTCCATCGCGTCCTCCTGGAGTCCCGGCTCGTCGTCGTTTATCCACACGCCGGCGGTTATGTGCATGGCCGACACCAGCACCATGCCCTCGGCGATTCCCGATTCGTCCACAACCTGTTGCACGTCGTCGGTGAGACGCACGAACTCGCGGCGCTCGGTTGTGTTGAAGGTGCGGTAGGCGGTGTGAGAGGTCATGGCTCGGCATGATGCACCCATGGACCTGGGCCTGGAGGGCAAGTCGTGCCTCGTGACCGGAGGAAGCCGCGGCATCGGCGCCGCGGTCGCACGCCTGTTGCGCGCCGAGGGGGCGAGGGTGCTCACGGTCGCCCGCGGCGAGGAAGCGGACCTCGCGCTCGATCTCACCGATCCCGACGCCGGCGAGCGCGTGGTGGGGGAGTGCGAGGCGCGCCTGGGGTCGATCGACGTGCTGGTGAACAACGCGGGCACGACCCAGGCCATCCCACTCGAGCGCCTGGGGGACTCGGACTGGCAGGCTCAATGGGAACTGCACGTGATGGCTCCCATGCGCCTCATGCGGGCGGCCGCGCCGCGGATGGCCGACAAAGGCGAAGGGCGGATCGTGAATGTGTGCTCCTCGTCGGGCAAGCGCCCGTCGCTCACCAACGCCGCGTATTCGGTGACCAAGGCCGCGCAGCTCTCCCTCTCGCGTTCCTACGCCGACGCCTACGCCGGCCGGGGTGTGCTGGTGAACGCCGTGGCGCCCGGGCCCGTGGACACCGGGCTCTGGATGGCCGAGGGTGGCCTTGCCGATCAGGCCGCCGCGGCGAAGGGCATATCGCGAGACGAGGCCCTCGAAGCTCAGGCGGCCAAGATTCCCCTCGGGCGGTTCGGGACCGAGCACGAGGTGGCGGGCGTGGTGGTGGTGCTCTGCTCGGCGCTCGCCGCCAACGTGGCCGGCGCGGCGTGGTCGGTGGACGGCGGGGCGGTGCCCGTGATCATCTGAGCCCGAGCTCGCGCTTACAACGGTGCTCCGCCTGGCCGCCAGGCGCTCCCTCTGCCGCCCGGCTTAGCGGCGGCGCGGTTGGAGCCGCAGCGTTTCGGTCAGCGTCGAGCGGTTCCCGGTGCGGTCCGCCGCGCGGAACCGCAGTGTCATGGTCACGGTCCGTCCTGCTTCGAGGGCCCCGCGCAGCGCGTTCTGTGTTCGCCGCGGAAAGGCCAGCAGGAGCGGGTGCTCGGCGCGTATTCCGTCGGGCACCCGCACCTTGAGGCGTTGCTGCCGAGCCCCCACGGGCACGGTCGCCGTGGCCGAAGCACGGCAGGGCTCGCTGCATCGCAGCCGGCCTGTCAGTTGCCCCGACCCGATCACCTCCTGGCGCGGTGCCACCAGCAAGCGGATCTCGGGACCCGTGCGGTCCACCGGCCGCAGCAGCGACGCGAGCTGCGTGGACGGCAAACCCTCGATCGCGCGCCAGCGGAAGCGGATCTGCGTGGTTGACCCCTCGTAGGCGTAGCCGCCGCCCAGGGGCACCGTGGTTGTCTGGCCCTTCAGCGCCGTGGCCCTCACTTCGTAGCGGCGCGAAGCGCCCGGAGCGAGCACCCCGAGCGGCCTGGTGTCGAGCGGAGCCACGCCTCCCGTGTACACGATCTTCGGCTTGGCTGGCTCGGTCACGTCGAGCACCTCCAGCTCCAGCCGTTCGGAGAGCCGCCCCCGGTTGGGACCCGGGCGGTCGCTGAGCCCCGTCCGAGAGAGCGTGAACAGGCCGGAGCTGGTTCCTGAGTTGCGCACGCGCACAGCGCCGATGGCGCTTTGCCCGGGCCGGAGCGCCTTCACAGCCAGCACGGCTTCAGACCGGTCCGGCCCGCCGCTGAACCCGCCCCCTGCCGGGGTCACGCGCACCGCCGGACCAGAGCTACGGCTCTCGGTGTCGGAGCTGCTTGCGAGGGCGAACGCGAGCGCCGCGAGTCCTACGGTCAGAGCCCCGAGCAGGATTGGGAGGATGGGGCTCTTGCGGTTCACGAGGTCCGGTTCGAACCGTATCTTCAGCGTGTGACGGCCGTTCCCTACCGCATCCGCCGCTCCGACCGCGCCCGGCGCGCTCGCATCCAGGTGTCCTCGGACGGGGTGGAGGTGGTAGTGCCGCGCCGCCTGCCTCTGCGGGAGGTCGAGCCGTTCGTGGAGGAGAAGCGCAAGTGGATCGAGCGCACGCTGCGGCGAATGGCCGAGGCCGAGGCCGAACGCCCGCCGGCCCGTCTCGAGGACGGTGGGGAGGTCCCCTACCTGGGCGAGCGGCTGCGCCTTGACGTGCGGGTCGAGGCCGGGCGAGTGCGCCCACACGTGGCACGGCTCGGGGAGACCCTGCGGGCGCGCGTAGGTCTTCCCGGCCGAGAGGCGGTCGAAGACGCTCTGGAGCGCTGGTTTCGCCGTCAGGCGCGCGACGAGGTGGCCTGGCGCCTGGACGCCGCCGTCGCCCGGGCCGGCACAAGCTACAGCCGCCTACAGATCCGTGGCCAGCGCACCCGCTGGGCCAGCTGCTCGTCCGACGGGGCGATGAGCTTCAACTGGAGGCTGCTCCTCGCTCCGCCTGAGATCCTCGACTACGTGGTCGAGCACGAGGTCGCCCACCTCGAGGTCCACGACCACTCGGAGCGCTTCTGGTCCCTACTCGCCTCGCGCTCCCCCGACGTGCGCGAGCACGAACGCTGGCTTCGGCGCCACGGTCAGTTGTTGCGCCTCTGATCCCGCTCGCTCACCGAGGGCACGGCGGTGGCGATTCGGGCGCCTACTCCCAGCGAAAGCCGCGCACGGCGAGGAGCATCCCGGCCGCGCCCCACAGAATCACCACCGCCAGGGCCTCCACGTTGTCCGCCACGCCGGCCCCGGTCACGATCGCCCCGGAGAGCCCGTCGATCACGTGCTTGAGCGGCAGCGCCCCTGCCGCCCCCTCGAGCACCGGAGGCAGCTTCTCGCTCGAGTAGAACACGCCCGACACGAACATGACCGGAAGGAAGATGGCGTTCACGTACGCCGCCGCCGAGTCGAAGTTGGGGATGGCGTGGGAGAGGGCTATGCCGAGCGAGCCGAAGGCGATCACGCCCACTCCGGTGAAGACCACGAGCGCTCCCCAGTCCTGTGGCCAGGAGACCCCGTAGAGGAGGTGGCCGATGGTGACCACCAGCATCACCTGCACGAAGGCGTTGAGCACCGCGCTGCCCAGGAAGCCGGCCAGGTAGGACACGGTGGGCATCGGGGTGCCCCGTAGGCGCTTGAGGATGCCCTGCTCGCGCAGGAAGGTGAGGTTGAAGGCCATCGAGTTGAAGGTGGTGGCCATCACGCTGAGGCCGGCGATGCCCGGGATGAGGACCTCGAGGAGGTCGTCGTTGCCCGCGTACACCGACGCGAAGAGCAGCAGCAGAGCCAGGGGCAGCACGAACGAGAAGAACGCCGCACTCGGGTTGCGCCAGAAGAGCTTTCGCTCGAGGCGAAACTGCTGCCAGGCCAGCGCGACGGAGCTCATGCGCCCGGCTCGTCCTCCACGTCAGTGAGCTCGAGGTACACATCCTCGAGCGTGGGTCGCGCCACCTCGAGCCCCTGGAGGCGCTCCCCGCGCGCGATCGCGTCCCCCGTGAGTCGGTGCAGCAGATCGGTGGGGTCGGCGGTCTGGTGGCTTACTCGTTCGCCGTTCGCGAGGTAGGACACCCGGTAGCCCGCGCTTGACGGGGCGAGCTCCCCGGGGGGCCCGGCGGCCACGATGGCGCCGTCCTTTACGATCGCCACCCGGTCGGCCAGGGCCTGGGCCTCGTCGAGGTAGTGGGTGGTGAGCAAAACGGTCTTGCCGAGGTCGCGCAGGCTGCGCACCACTTCCCAAGCCTCGCGACGGGCCGCCGGGTCGAAGCCGGTGGTGGGCTCGTCGAGGAACACGAGCTCGGGGTCGCCCACGAGGGCGAGCGCGAGGTCGAGGCGCCGGCGCTGGCCGCCTGAGAGCTTGTTCGAGCGCACGTTTGCGCTGTCTGAGAGGCCCACCAGGCCCACCGTCCCGTCCGTATCGCGGGGCTTGGGATAGGCCCGGCCCATGTGCGCGACCGCCTCCTGGACCGTCAGCCGCGGATAGAAGCCCGAGTCTTGGAGCACGATTCCCACCCGCTCCTGCAGGCGCCGGTCGCGCCGTGCCGGATCGTGGCCGAGCACACGCACGTGCCCTCCGTTACGGTCGCGGTAGCCCTCGAGAATCTCCACCGTTGTGGTCTTCCCGGCTCCGTTGGGTCCCAGCAGACCGAACACCTGGCCCCGCTCGACCTCGAAGGAGAGGCCGCGGATCGCCTCCACGGACCCGTAGCTCTTGCGGAGGTCCGAGACCTCGATGGCCAGCTCACCCACGCCCGCGGACTATGGCAAGTGGGCGAGGTTCTCAGCGGGAGGAAGCACCGAACGAGGTTCTCAGGCCCCGGCGCCTGCTCCGCCGCGTCCCTCGCCTCCGGCGAAGCGCGCCGCACCCTGGGCGGCCGTGGCGAAGGTGCGGGGCCCGCTCTCGGCTTCGAAGGCCATGCCCTCCTCGAAGGTCAGGCCGATTCCGCCGATCGCCGCCTGGCGGTCGGCGAGCATCGTTTCCTGAGGGAAGCGGGCCAGAGCCTCGGCTATCGCCAGCGCGCGCTCGAGGTGGGCGCCCTCGGGCACGACCTCGGTGAGGAGGCCGATCGCGTGAGCCTCCTCAGCCTCGACGATCCGCCCGGTAAGGATGAGGTCAAGTGCCCGGCCGAGGCCGATCAGCCGCGGGAGGCGCTGGGTGCCGCCGTCGATCAGAGGCACCCCGAAGCGCCGTTCCGTGAAGCCCATCTTGGCTCCTTCCGTGGCTATGCGGAGGTCGCACCAGAGGGCGAGCTCCAGGCCCCCGGCCAGGCACCAGCCCGAGATGGCGGCGATCGCCGGCTTGGTGGGGGTGAGGCGGCTGAAGCCGAGCGGTCCGTCGGGCAGGCTGAGGCGGGGGGCGAAGGTCTCGATGGCCTTCAGGTCAGCGCCGGCGCAGAACGCGTCGGGTCCCGAACCGGTGAGCACCAGGGCGCGGGCGTCGGCGTCGTCCTCGAAGCGCCGGTAGGCCTCCGTGAGCAGCTCCGCGGTGGAACCGTCGATGGCGTTGCGCCGCTCGGGACGGTCGATCGTGATCACCGCGGCGGCACCCCGGCGCTCGTAGGTGATCTGGTCCGATGAGAGTCCCATGGGCTCGGAGCCTAAGCCAACCGACCCCGGAAAAGCACGCGGCCCCGAGCGGGGAGCGCCGGGGCCGCGTACGAGGAGGGATCTGCACTAACCATGATCGGCGGCGCGGGGGCGGAGCGTGTGAACAGTCTGAGAATTCGCGCCCTGAAGGGGGGCGAGTTTGCGCCCGAACGGCCCTTGAGGAGCAGATAACACGGGTCGCGCTGCGCGAGCACGCACTTGGCCGCCGGCGACTGCTCGAGCTGGGGCTGGGGACCGAGGCGATCAAGCATCGGCTGCGCACCGGGCGCCTGGTCCGGCTACACCGAGGTGTCTACGCCCTCCCG
This sequence comes from Thermoleophilaceae bacterium, assembly GCA_037721005.1. Lineage (GTDB taxonomy): Bacteria > Actinomycetota > Thermoleophilia > Solirubrobacterales > Thermoleophilaceae > JAAYBF01. Next base: position 7,352 of record JBBJNU010000024.1, read on the forward strand.
GACGCGCCACGGACTCGCGAGCAGCGGTGGGCCGCCGCAGTGATCGCGTGCGGGGAAGGAACCGTGCTGAGCCATCGCTCCGCCGCCGCCCTGTGGCGGCTCCGGCCCGTCGACCCGCCGGTGATCGACGTAGCCTCACCCAGCCGCCGTAAACGGCTGCGCACCGGAGTTCGCGTGCACCGGCCGAGCACGCTCGATCCCAAGGACCTGACCCGGCACCACGGGATCGGAGTGACCACGGTGCCCCGAACGCTGATCGACCTCGCCGAGGTCCTCGGCACACGTTCGCTCGAACGCGCCCTCGACGAGGCGGAGTACCTGCGCCTTCTAGATCGCCAGGCCCTGCAAGACGCGCCGAGAGAAACGCATCCCGTACCGGCGCCGCGCGCCTGAAGGCCACGCTTGGTCGGCACGAGCCCGGCACCACTAGGACAAGAAGCCAGTTCGAGGAAGCTTTCTTCGTCCTAACACGCGAAGCCGCGCTACCGCAGCCGGAGGTGACGTGCGCCTTGGCCCCTGGACCATCGCCTTCCTCTGGCCTGACCAGCGCCTCGCCGTGGAGACCGACGGCGGCCGATCCCACGACAGGACAAGCCAGCGCGAAACCGACAGCACCCGCAACGCCTGGCTCATTGCCCACGGCTATCGGCCGCTACGCCTCACCTGGGCCCAGGTCATGGACCGCCCCGACGAGGTGCTCGGTGCCCTTCGGGCGGAGCTACCAGCCGATGGGTGAGCGCAGCTCGGACGCCTTCTTCTCGTCCTTGCGCTTCTCGCCCCGGCCCTGGATGTACGAGCCGAGGCACACCACGAGCAAGAAGAACAGCACCACTCCGAGGGAGAAGAAGGTGATGATCTTGTCGTTCGTCTCGCCGACCAGGCCCTCGCCGTTGTCGTGTCCCCCCGCCGCCATGACGGGTGCGGCCAGAGCAAGTCCGAGGACCAGAGCAAGTCCGAGGACCAGAGAGAGGACGCATATCAGTGCGGCGCGAACCCGGAGCATCGGTTGCGATCTTACCGGGTAGGGTCTCTCGAACCGTGGACGATGGCGCCTTCGAGTGCATCATTGAGATCCCCAAGGGGAGCCGGAACAAGTACGAGTGGGACCACGAGCGCGAGCGCCTGGTGTTCGACCGCTTCCTCTTCTCATCGGTCGTATATCCCACTGACTACGGCTTCATTCCGGACACCCTCGGTCAGGACGGCGACCCGCTCGACGTGTGCTGTTGCTTATCCGAGCCCACCTTCCCCGGGTGCATGATCGACGTGAAGCCCATCGCCCTCTTTCGCATGGAGGACGACAAGGGGATCGACGACAAGGTGCTCTGCGTGCCCCTGTCCGACCCCGCCTGGAGCAAGATGGAGAAGCTCGAGGACCTACCGGACCAGCTTCGCGACGAGATCAGGCACTTCTTCTCGATCTACAAGGATCTCGAGCAGAAGGCGGTGAAGGTCGATGGCTGGTACTCAAGGGAGGATGCGATCGAGGAGATCCAGGCCTCGCGCGAGCGGTTCAAGGAGCACCCCGAGGAGCCCAGCGGGAAAAGGCCGGACTAGCGGCCGGCGCGGCTAGGGTCCGCGCCCGTGTCGATCCTCGAGGCAATCGTGCTGGGCATCGTGCAGGGACTCACCGAGTTCCTGCCCATCTCGAGCACCGGGCACCTGCGCATCGTGCCGGCCTTTCTCGGCTGGGAGGACCCTGGGGCCGCCTTCACGGCCGTGACCCAGCTGGGCACGGTCGCAGCCGTGCTCCTCTACTTCCGCGATGACCTTTGGCGGGTCGCTCGGATGTGGACCCGCAGCCTGCGCGACCCCTCCCTGCGCTCAGACCAGGACGCCCGGCTCGGCTGGTACATCATCCTCGGCACGATCCCCATTTCGATCCTGGGCTTCGCCTTCCGGGACACGATCGAGGGCGGCGCGAGAAGCCTCTACCTGATCGGTACGACCCTGATCGTGCTCGGCCTTGTGCTCCTCGTGGCCGAGAAGGTAGGTACGCGCGATCGCTCGATGGACGACGTCGAGGCCAAGGACGGCTTCGCGGTGGGCATGGCGCAGGCCATGGCGCTGGTGCCAGGCGTGTCGCGGTCGGGCGCCACGATCACCGCCGGCCTGTTCCTCGGGCTCGACCGGGCGGCGGCGGCGCGCTTCTCGTTCCTGCTTTCGGTGCCTGCCGTGGTGCTCAGCGGCCTGTTCGAGATGCGCGACTTCGTGGGGGGAGGCGACGGCGCGGGCGACACCGGCCTGGCGGCCCTTCTGGTGGCCACGGCCCTGGCCTTTGTCGTGGGCTACGCCTCGATCGCCTTTCTCCTTCGCTATCTCGCCTCGCACTCCACCTACGTGTTCGTGGGCTACCGCGTGGTGCTCGGCGTGGTGGTGCTCTCGCTCACCGCGGCCGGCGTCATCTCCTAGAGCTAGCCTCCGTTCTCGTGAGCTGGAGGGGAAAGATCGCGGTGGAGTACGGCGTGGTCGCGTTGATCGCGCTGGCCTTCACCGTGCTGCCCGGAGGTGGTCCCGCGCTCGGCGTGATGCTCACCTTGCTCTCGATCGCCTTCTTTACGGCCATTGCCGTGCTCGGATACCGCCTGTACCGCCAGTTCGGCTTTGAGCTCGATTCGCTCGAGGATCGCCAGCGGTTCGTGCTCTACAGCTCGATCGGGCTGGCTTTTCTCACCTTTTGCGCCACCGATCGCCTGTTCGGCGCCGGTGGGGCGGGCGCGGGTGTCTGGTTCGCGTTGCTCGCGCTGTGCTCGTACGGGCTCTACTGGGTCTGGACCCAGTACCGCGACATCGCCTGACGCCCCCGCTCGTCGCACTCTCGTAGCTCAGTTGTAACCAAGGCGGTTGTCCTGTCACGCGTGTGGCGGGATCGTCTGACGGGTGGATCTTCCAGCTCGATCGAGGCGCTCGGAGTGCGGCCAGGCCAGCGTGGAGCTCGTGGCGGTCATCCCCTTCGTGTTGCTCATCGGGGCGGTCGCCTGGCAGCTTGCGCTCGCGGGGCACGCACTGTGGGTCACCTCCCATGCCGCGCGGGTGGCTGCCCGCGCCGACGCCGTCGGTCGCGATGTGCAGGCTGCGGCTCGCAGTGCCGTGCCTCGCGGGCTCGAGGCGGGGCTGCGGGTTCAGCGCCTCGCGGAAGGGGGCGTGCGCGTTCGCGTACGGATGCCGCTGTTCGCCTATCGCTGGCCAGGGCCCGTCACGTTGGCCGCCACCTCTTCGCTCGGGCGGGCGGAGCGTTGACGGGTCTCCGGCGCGCCGAGGGACAGGCCAGCGTCGAGTTGCTCGGCGCCCTGCCCGCGGTGCTCGCGCTCGGTCTCGTGATCTTTCAGGTCCTGGCCGTGGGCTACTCCGCGGTGCTCGCCGGCACGGCGGCGGAGGCGGGCGCGCTCGCCCTCGGTGCGGGTGCTGAGGCGCGGGGGGGCGTCCGGGAAGCCCTGCCGGGCTGGTCGCGTGCGCGCGCCAGGGTCACGGTGAGCGGAGGCACCGTGACTGTCCGGCTACGGCCGCCGTCGCTGCTGCGCGGCCTGGAGGAGCGCCTCGCGGTGAGCGCGAGGGCATCGGTGAGGTTGTGAGTACTCCGGCGTTCGGTGCCCGCGGCGCCGTGGCAAGTGCGCTCACTGCTGCCGCCGGTTGGCTGGTGGAGCCTGCCGATCCGGTTGAGGGGTCGTCGTATGGGTGCCAGATTCCCGCCGAGCGGGTCGTCGTGGCGGTGGTGGGGCTGGCCCCCGGGTGCGGGGCCACCGCGGTCGCCCGGGGCCTGGGGGCGGAGCTGGCTGCGCGGGATGAGGACGGCGCGTGTGTGGTCACCACCGCGAAGGCCGGTGGAGTGGTGGCCCTCGGCCTGCCTGCGGCGGGTCGTCTGACTCGGTCGCTCGCGGGAGTGCCCGGCGTGGCGGCCCGGGCGTGTGGGCGGCTCTGCCTGGCCGAGTGCTGCGACAGCGCGGCCCTGGCCGGCGCAGTGCTCTACGAAGCGCCGCTGGTGCTCGACGTGGCGAGCCCCCAGGAAGCCTGGGTCGCGGCCGCGCTGGCCGACTCGGTGATCCTGGTGGCCGCGCCGCGGGTCGAGCCGGCCCTGGCAGCGGTGGTGGCCGACTCGCTAAGCCGCGGGGCCGGCGCTCCGCTGGTCGTGCTCAACCGGGTCGCGGTGGGGGAGGACCACAGGTGGAGTGGTCGCGCCGGCTTCGAGCTGCCCGAGTCGCGGATGGGCGCGCAGCTGGCACTGGCCGGACGCGAGCCGCGCGGGGAGCTCGGGCGCGCCATTGCTCGGCTCGCCGATGCGCTCGCGGGCGCGCGGTGAGAGCCCGCCGCTGCATCGGGGACGAGGCGGGGCAGGCGCTCGTGCTGATGCTCGGGATGATCGCGGCGCTTCTGGTCGGCTCGCTCGTGCTGGCGGGCTTCGGTCAGGCCCTGGGGGGCAAGAGCCGCCACCAACGCGGAGCCGACCTCGCCGCGGTCTCCGCGGCCACTTCCATGCGCGACGACTATCCACGCCTCTTCGAAGCGCCGGTCCTCCCCAACGGCCTACCCAATCCGCGGCATCTGTCGACTGCGCGGTACCTCGCCCGGGCGCGCCGGGCCGCGGTACGGATCGGCGCTCGCAACGGCATCGGGGTACGCGCCCGCCACGTCTCGTTCTCCGGCGGTTTCGCTCCCACGCGGGTGAGCGTCCGCGTGGGCGGCACGGTGAACGTGAACGTCGCGGCGGGCGCGGAGCGCGACGCTCGCAGCCAGGTGCCGGTCTCGGCAAGGGCCAGCGCCGAGCTCTCGCCGGCCCTCGGAGGCGGGCCGGGGATGCCCGCCGTCGCGTCGGGCGGCGGATACAGCGGCCCGCTCGCCTACCGCATGGGCAAGCCGATGCGCCCCGACGTGGCGCAGGCCTTTGACCGCATGGCAGCCGCGGCTCGCCGGGTCGGCCTCGCCCTGTCGGTCACCTCGGCCTTTCGCTCTGACGCCGAGCAGGCCCGCCTTTTCGCCGCCAACCCGAACCCGAAGTGGGTGGCGCCGCCGGGCACGAGCCTCCACCGCTGGGCTACCGAGCTCGACCTGGGCCCGCCGGTCGCCTACGGTTGGCTCAAGGAGAACGCCCGGGCGTTCGGCTTCATCCACCGCTACGCCTGGGAGCCGTGGCATTACGGCTTCGGCGAGAACCCGCGCGATCGGGCGCACCCCGCGCAGTACGACAAGGGCTCATGGGAGCCTCCCGGCGGCGACCACGGGCGCGTGCACCACGGCCTGCCCGCGTTCGTGCCGGCGCGCTACCACGACCCGATCGCGCGGGCGGCGCTGCGCTGGAACGTCCCGATGAACCTGCTGGCGGCGCAGCTTTACGCGGAGTCGGGCTTCAACCCGTTCGCTCAGAGCCCCGCGGGCGCCGAGGGGATCGCCCAGTTCATGCCGGAAACCGCACGCTCGTACGGACTCAGCGATCCCTTCGACGCCGACAGGGCGATAGACGCCCAGGCGCGCCTCATGAGCGACCTTCTCGAACGCTTTGGTGGCAAGCCGGCGCTGGCCCTGGCCGGCTACAACGCGGGCCCGGGTGCGGTCGAGCGCTACGGGGGTATTCCGCCCTTCGCCGAGACCCGAGCCTACGTGGCCAAGATCCTCGGCTTACTCGGCGGGGTGGGGGATCTGGCGATGCCGGCCTTCGAGGTGAGGCTGGTCGAGTGAGTCAGGCCGGGCCCAATCAGCAGACCGCCGCGGGCTCGCGCCCGTTCGTACGCAAGCGCTGCCGCTCGAGGCCCGCCTTCTCGCAACCACCGTGCGCGGGCGCCGACCTGGTGGCCGAGGCCGACGCGGCGCCACCCAGCAGCCGCGGGAGCGGGTCGATCGGGATGCCGTTCAGTCGAACCTCGAAGTGAAGGTGCGGACCCGTCGAGTGACCGGTCGATCCCACGAGCCCCACGCGCGTACCGCCGTTCACGCTCTCTCCCACGTAGGACGTGACCCGTGACAGATGCGCGTAGTAGGTCTGAAACCCGAGGCGGTGGTCCACGATCACGAGGTTGCCGTAGCCGCCCGCGTTCCACCCGGCGTAGGACACGACGCCCCGGCCGGCAGCGCCCACGCGGGCGCCCATGCCAGCGGTGAAGTCGAGTCCCTGATGGGGGCGTCCCCAGCGCATGCCGAAGCCGTCGCCGATCCGGTAGTTGAGGGGCCTGAAGAAGACGACTGGGCCGCCCGCGCTCGGTGTTCTTCGCCGCGCTCTTCGCCCTCGCCCGGGACGGCTGCGCCGGAGGGCCCGTAGCGTGGAGGGTCCCACGACCCCGTCGGCGGTGAGCGCGGCACGGCGCTGAAAGCGCCGCACAGCCGTGCTCGTGGCGCCCCCGAACCCGCCGTCGATCGACCCCGGCCGGGCGCCCCGGCGGCGAAGCATGAACTGCAGCGCGGCCACGTCCCAACCGCGCCTGCCGCGCCGCAGCACCCGCGTGCCCAGGCGGGGCCGCCCGCGGCGGCCAAGCGCGCGCCGGGTGCGCCGTCCGGCCACGCCGTCCACCGCGAGGTGGCGGCGCCGCTGAAGGCGCCTGATCGCCCGGGCAGTGCCGGGACCGCGAACCCCGTCGATATGGCCTCCGTAGAGATTGAGCGCCTTGAGGGCCACCTGCAACGCGGCCACGTTTCCGCTCCGGGCGTGCGCGCCGACGGGCTCGAGCACGAGGCTCGAGGCCGCGACCGCCATCACCAAAGCGCAGATCCCCCGCAAGCGCACAGGGGCGCAACCCTAGGCGCGGTTCGCTTGCCCGTGGGGGCCTGAAACGGACCTTGCAGGAATCCGGAGGCCGACGTCGACGGACGCCGTTGGACTACGCTGCCGCCCGTGGCGCCCATCACCGTCAACGGCATCGAAGCGCTGCAGGCCCTGGCCGGCAAGACGCTCGGCCCCAGCGACTGGCGCGAGGTCACCCAGGACCACATCGACACGTTCGCCGACCTCTCGGGCGACCACCAGTGGATCCACGTGGACACCGAGCGCGCGAAGAGCGAGTCCCCCTTCGGTACCACCATCGCCCACGGAAATCTGACCCTGGCGATGATCGACGGCTTTCGTGACTCCCTCGTGCGCTCCGAGGGCTTCAAGCTGGGCGTGAACTACGGCTGGAACAAGATTCGCTTCCCCGCGCCGGTGCAGTCGGGGGCACGCATCCGAGCGAGTATCGAGACCGTCGAGGTCTCCGACGTGGGCGGCGGCTGGTGGCAGATCGTGCAGCGCTGGACCGTCGAGGTCGAGGGTTCTGAGAAGCCCTGTTGCGTCGCGGACTCCGTGACGCGCGCTCTCGTCTGAGATTCTCGTTCGGTGCTCGCCCGACTGCCGGTCGGGCTGCGCTCCTCCCGCTGAGCGAGTCCTATCCTCGGGAGGGTGCCCGGGACCGCCGAGTCGGACGCCCCAAAGACTCGCGCTGAGCGGGTACTCGAACAGCGTCGCGGCCTGCCCGACTCGCCGGGCGTCTACGTGTTCAAAGACGCCAAGAACAAGGTCCTCTACGTAGGCAAGGCAAAGTCGATCAAGAAGCGGGTGGGCGGCCACTTCTCGAAGTCCCACGTACGGGGCGAGGCCGACATGCTCGAGCAGACCGACCGGATCGAGTTCGTGGCCACCGAGACCGAGACCGAGGCCCTTCTCTCCGAGCAGGAGTTCATCCGCCGCCTGCGCCCGCGCTTCAACATCCGGCTGCGCGACGACAAGAGCTACCCGTTCATCGCCATCTCCCTCGACGAGGACTACCCGCGTGTGTACTTCACCCGCGAGAAGCACAGGCGCAACCGCGCCTACTTCGGCCCGTTCTCGAACGCCAAGAAGGTGCGCGAGACGCTGGATCTGCTCGGCAAGGTCTTCCAGTACCGCACCTGCGAGGGCAAGGAGCCCGGCCGCCTGTCGGGCTCGCCCTGCCTCGAGTACCACATCAACCGCTGCCAGGCCCCGTGCATCGACGTGATCACGAAAGAGGAGTACCGCGAGAACATCGACACGATCATCGCCTTCCTTTCGGGCCGTTACCGCCAGATCGAGCGCGAGCTCACGGAGTCGATGAAGCTGGCCGCCGCCGACCAGGAGTTCGAGGCCGCGGCCGGGTTTCGCAACCGCCTCCGAGCCGTGCGCTCACTGCTCGAACGCCAGCGCGTGGCCAACGAGACGGTGGGCACGCTCGACGCGATCGCCGTGGCGGCCGACGGCACCGACGCCAATGCGCAGGTGTTCCAGGTGCGCGACGGGGTGCTGGCGGACCGCCAGTCGTTCTACCTGGAGAACGCGGCAGCGCACGACGAGTCGCAGGTGCTGGAGGAGTTCGTGCTCCAGTACTACGCGAGCGCGATGGCCATCCCTCCGCAGGTGATCATCCCGCGGGGCCTGACTCCCGACCCGAGCCTGGCGGCTGCCCTCTCGGAGCGCCGTGGCGGCGCGGTCGAGGTGCGCTCGGCCGAGCGCGGCGACAAGCGGCGGATCCTCGAGCTGGCGGAGAGAAACGCCCGCCTGGCGCTCGACCAGGACCGTCTGCGTCACGAGCACCGGCGCAACCGGCGGATCGCGGCGCTCGACGGTCTCCAGCAGGCGCTCGGCATGGCCACTATTCCGATGCGCATCGAGTGCTTCGACATCTCCAACCTGGGCGAGACCCACACGGTGGCCTCGATGGTGGTCTTCGAGGGCGGCGCCGCGAAGAAGTC
>JBBJNU010000025.1:0-15973 GCA_037721005.1 Thermoleophilaceae bacterium
TTATGCCGTAGTCGTTGGTGGCCTTTCGGCGCAGGCGCATGATCTGGCTCATGGGGGCAACGTCCTTCGGGCACACCTCGATGCAGGCGAAGCAGTGGGTGCAGTCGTAGAGGCCGTGGGGATCCTCGGCCAGGTCCTTCAGGCGCTCCTCGGTCTGGTCGTCGCGTGGATCGCCGATGAAGCGGTAGGCCTTCGCGAGCGCGGCGGGGCCGATGAACTCGGGATCCACCTCCAGCGACAGGCACGCGCCCACGCAGGCGCCGCACTGGATGCACGCCATCGACTGGGTGATGTCGATCATCGACTCGGGATCGACGATGTACTCACGCTCGGGCGGGTCGCCGTCGGGCAGGAGCCACGGCACCACGCGCTGGACCTTCTTCCAGTGCACCGCGTCCATGTCCACGATCAGATCCTTGATCACGGGCATGTTGTTCATGGGCTCCACGACGATCGGCTGGTTGACCCCGGCCTTTGCGGCGGCGTCGGAGATGCGCGTGTTGCAGGCCAGGGCGGTCTTGCCGTTGATCTTCACGGCGCACGACCCGCAGATGGCGGCGCGGCAGGAGCAGCGCACGGCCACCGACGCGTCCTCGCGGTCCCTCACCTGGAGGATCCCGTCGAGCACCGAGCGCTCGGGGTCGAGGTCCACGCCGAACTCCTGCCAGTAGGCGGTCTCGCCCGACTCCGGGTTGTAGCGGCGAACCTTGAGCTGGTAGCTCTCCGAACCCGAGGCAGGAGCCGAGCTGCCCTTCTCGGCTTCAAGCGTGCCTGCGTCCACGTTCTCCTCAGCGCTCAATACGTCCTCTCTTCCGGCTCCCACTGCGTCATTGTGACCTCGGAGTACGAGACCTCGGGAATGTCCCCGCCGTTCACGGTCAGGTTGATGTGCTTGAGCCACTCGCCGTCGTTGCGTTCGGGGAAGTCCGTGCGGTACTGGGCCCCTCGGCTCTCCTTACGCTCGATCGCGCCCATCACGATGCACTCCGCATTGTCGAGCATGAACTGCAGCTCGAGGGCGCCGAGCACGTCCTGATTGAACACCGAGCCCTTGTCGTCCACGGCCACTGTCTTCGTCTCCTCCTGGAGGCGCTTGACCACCTCGAGCACGTCTCGCAGGCGGGCCTCGTCGCGGAACACCGAGCAGTCGGCGTCCATCTTCTGGCCCATCTCGGCTTTGATCTCCGAGAGGCGGCGCCCCGTGCGCTCGCGCGAGACGATGGCGTCGATGTGCTCGCGCTCGCGGGCCAGCTCCGAGCCGGCGGGCGTGGGCATGGCCATGCCCTTCGCGACCTGGGCGGCGTGGGCGCCCGAGCGCCGGCCGAAGATGAGGGTGTCCAGGAGCGAGTTGGCCCCGAGGCGGTTGCCGCCGTGCACCGACACGCACGCGCACTCGCCGGCGGCGTAGAGCCCCGGAACTTCGGTCTCCCCGTTGACGTCGGTCTTGATCCCGCCCATCACGTAGTGGTTGCCGGGCTTGATGTGAATGGGCTCGCGGGTGATGTCCACGCCCGCGAAGTCCCGGCCCACGTTTACGATCTCGCGCAGCGCCTGGAGGATCCGGTGGCGAGGCACCTTCGTGATGTCGAGCGCCACGGTGCCGTCGGGGAAGCCGCGGCCCTCGTCGATCTCCGTCTGTTCCGCGCGCGAGACCACATCGCGCGAGGCCAGCTCCATCTTGTTGGGGGCGTACTTCTCCATGAAGCGCTCGCCCTGCGCGTTGTAGAGGTGCGCGCCCTCGCCGCGTGCGCCCTCGGTTATCAGCAGGCCGATTCCCGCGAGCGTGGTGGGGTGGTACTGCACCATCTCCATGTCCATGAGGTGCGCACCGGCCCGGTAGGCCATGGCTATCCCGTCCCCGGTGCAGATCAGGGCGTTGGTGGTGGGGTTGAACACCTGCCCGTTGCCGCCGGTCGCGAGGATCACGGACTTCGCGGTGAAGACCTCGAGCGAGCCGTCGCGGATGTTGCGGGTAACGGCGCCGGCGATGCGGCCCGTGTCGTCGCGCACGAGGGCAGTCGTGAACCACTCCTCGTAGCGGTCCACCTCGTCGTGCTTCATCAGTTGCTCGTAGAGCACATGGAGCAGGGCCTGGCCGGTGATGTCGGCCACGTAGTAGGTGCGGGCGGCCGATGCGCCGCCGAAGGCCCGGGTGCCGAGCTTGCCCTCGTCGTTGCGGTGGAAGGTCACACCGAGGTGCTCGAGGTGAAGGACCTCGTCGGGCGCCTCGCGGCACATGATCTCGATCGCGTCCTGGTCACCCAGGTAGTCCGAGCCCTTCACCGTGTCGAACGCGTGCGACTCCCAGGAGTCTTCCACGTTCAGCGCCGCGTTGATCCCACCCGCCGCCGCGTTGGAGTGGGAGCGAACCGGGTGGACCTTGGAGATGATGCCCACGGACGCGCCGCTCTCGGCCGCGGCGAGGGCGGCGCGCTGGCCGGCGAGGCCGGCTCCTATGACGAGGACATCGTGCTGGGGCATGGTCTTGGTTCGGTGCTCGCCCGATCGACGATCGGTCTGCGCGCACCCCACCTGGCGAGGGGGCGGCAATCCTACGCGAATGCCTCTCCATCACGATTACGGGCCGAAACTCGCGAAGGCCTACGTGCTGGCGCATCCGGTGCTGCGTCGGTGTCTGGATCTCCGTTGAAGTCGATGCGTTATTGCCCTGCCCTTGAGGTGAGGCGCTTAGCGTCCCGCGATGGAATGGGTTGCCAATTCAAGCTCGCGCGCTGGATGGTCGTACTGTTCGCGACGGTGGGCGTCACCTCGTGCGGGGGCGGAGGAATGAGCTTCGACGAGGGCAAGCGCGGCGTGGCTGATCTGGTGGACGCCACCTACGAAGCTGAACTTCAGGACCTCAGCCCGAGACCCTTCGGCCGGGTGGCGGTTCCGTGCCGATCGGCAGGGGGGGAGGGTGCGGCGACAGGAGAGTATGGGCCGACGGGCGCGCTCGAGTTCTCCATCGCCGAGACGGAGGATGCGGACAGGCTCGTGGCCCGGGTGAAGGCGTACTGGGAGCAGAAGGGCTACCGGGTTCAGCAGGTACCCGGCCCGGCGCTCTTGGCCCAGACCGACGGGCACCAGATGTCGTTCGACGTGACGCTCAAGGCCAGACGGGCCCTCCTGGGAGCGACGGGTCCCTGCGCTGAGCCCGAGAGCGAGGAGGCGCGCAAGGCTCCGCCAGATTTCCGCTCGCTGAAGGGCCCCTGAGAACTTGGACTAGGCGGGAGCGGGTGGCTGCAGCGCCCGGCGCACCTGGTCGATCGTGACCACGCCACGCAGTCGGCCCTCCGGGTCCACGGCCATGATCGCCCCGAGGCGGGTTAGCCCTTCGAGGCCCAGCAGAGCCTCCAGCGGCTCCTCGAGGCCGACCCGCATACCGCTCTTCTCCTCCCGCGGGTCCGCGGCCATCACCGACGCCACCGCGCGGTCGGCACGGTCGGCCTCGGGCACCGCCTCCACGGACTCGCGGGTCACGAGGCCCGAGAAGCGCCCATCGGGGTCGGTAACCGGAAACCAGGGGAACCCGTAGCGCAGGAAGAACTCGTCGTGAGCCCTGTCGAGGGTGAGGTCGGCGGGCACGGCCACCGGCTCGGAGTCCATCACGTCGGCCACCCGCAGGCCATCGATGCGGCTCGTGAGCTCGGACTGCTTCTCCGCTTGGGTGGCTGACTGGCCCAAGAAGTAGCCCACGAAGGCGAGCCAGATGCCATCCACGAGTGCCTCCTGCACGAGTGCCAGGTAGGCGCCGAAGGCGATCATGAGAAAGGAGAAGCCGCGACCGAGCCGGGCGGCCACCTTTGTCGCCTTCGTCCGGTCGCCCGTGCGCCACCACACGATGGCCCGCGCGATCCGGCCCCCGTCCAGTGGGAACGCCGGGATGAGGTTGAAGACAAGGAGGGTGAGGTTCACGATCGTGAGGTAGCCGAGCAGCGCGCGTACCTCGTCACCGGCCACGGCCTCGAAGCGAGCGGAGTCCACCGCGCCGCCGCCCCCCGCAATCAGCGATCCCAGCCCGAAGCACACGGCGGCGATGAGCAGGGTCACGGCGGGCCCGGCCGCCGCCACGCGGAACTCGACCCCCGCGGAGTCGGTGTCGCGATCCATCTTCGCCACGCCGCCGAGCAGCCAGAGGTCGATGCCGACGATGCCGATGCCGTTGCGCTTGGCAACAGCGGCGTGGCCCAGCTCGTGCAGGAGCACGGAAGCGAAGAACAGCAGCGCCGAAGCCACGGCCAGCGCGAAGGCCGTGTTCGCGGAGAACTCGTCCCTCCAGAAGCCCGTGAGGAGGTAGATGATCAGAAAGAGGACGAGGAACCAGCTGGGCTCCACGCCGATTCGGATCCCGAAGACGCGCGCGAGCTTGATTGAGCCGCCGCCGAACACTCCCCAGGGATGGTGGCAGGTAGTGTGCGCCCGCCCTGACCAGCAAGGAGACCGAATTGGCGAAGATCGAGGTGAAGAACCCCATCGTCGAGCTGGACGGGGACGAGATGACCCGAGTGATCTGGGCGTTCATCAAGGAGAAGCTGATCCTTCCCCACCTCGATGTCGACCTGAAGTACTTCGACCTGGGGATCGAGAGCCGCAATGCCACTTCCGACCAGATCACGGTGGATGCCGCCAACGCGATCTCAGAGCACGGGGTGGGCGTGAAGTGCGCCACCATCACCCCCGACGAGGCCCGCGTCGAGGAGTTCGGGCTCAAGGAGATGTATCGCTCGCCCAACGGCACGATCCGCAACATCCTCGGCGGGGTGATCTTCCGCGAGCCGATCGTGATCTCCAACGTGCCCCGGCTCGTGCCCACGTGGACCAAGCCGATCATCATCGGCCGTCACGCCTTTGGCGACCAGTACCGAGCCGAGGACATCGTGGTGCCTGGCAAGGGCAAGCTCACGCTGAACTTCCAGCCCGAGGACGGCGGCGACCCGATCGAGGTCGACGTGTTCGATTTTCCCGACAGCGGCGTGGCGCTCGCGATGTACAACCTCGACAGCTCCATCCGCGACTTCGCCAGGGCCTCGTTCCGGTACGGCCTGGAACGCGGCTATCCGGTGTACATGTCCACGAAGAACACCATCCTCAAGCGCTACGACGGCCGCTTCAAGGACCTCTTCCAGGAGATCTTCGAGGCCGAGTTCGCGGACGACTTCGAGAAGGCGGGGCTCACGTACGAGCACCGGCTGATCGACGACATGGTGGCTGCCTCCCTGAAGTGGGAGGGGGGCTACGTATGGGCCTGCAAGAACTACGACGGCGACGTTCAGTCGGACACCGTGGCCCAGGGCTTCGGCTCGCTCGGGCTCATGACCAGCGTGCTGATGACCCCCGACGGCAAGACGGTGGAAGCCGAGGCCGCCCACGGCACCGTCACGCGCCACTTCCGCCAGCATCAGGAAGGCAAGGAGACCTCCACCAATCCGATCGCCTCCATCTTCGCCTGGACGCGTGCCCTGGCCGCTCGGGGCCGGATGGACGAGACCCCTGACGTGAGCGAGTTCGCCGAGACCCTTGAGCGGGTGTGCGTCGAGACAGTCGAGAGCGGAAGGATGACAAAGGACCTCGCCGCGCTGGTGGGCTCCGAACAGGACTTTCAGACCACGCAGGAGTTCCTCGATTCGATCGACGAGGGCCTGCAGCAGGCCATGACCACTGACAAAGGAGCTGTTTGACCATGAGTGACGCCCCCGTTCGTGTGGTGGTCACCGGCGCCGCCGGCGCCATCGGCTACGCCCTGCTCTTCCGGATCGCCAGCGGCGTGATGCTCGGCGAGGACACGCCCGTCGCGCTGAGCCTGCTGGAGATCCCCGACGCGGTGAAGGCGGCCGAGGGCACCGCAATGGAGCTCGACGACTGCGCCTTCCCACTGCTCCAGGGAATCGACATCTCCGCCGACCCGGCCAAGGCCTTCGACGGCGCCAACGTGTGCCTGCTAGTCGGCGCGCGTCCGCGCTCGAAGGGCATGGAGCGCGCCGACCTGCTCGAGGCCAACGGCGGAATCTTCAAGCCCCAGGGCGAGGCCATCGCCGCGAACGCGGCCGACGACGTCCGCGTGCTCGTGGTGGGCAACCCGGCGAACACGAACGCCCTCATCGCCATGTCCAACGCCGACGGCGTACCCAACGAGCGCTTCACGGCCATGACCCGTCTCGACCAGAACCGGGCCATGACCCAGCTCGCCAAGAAGGCCGGCGCACCGCTGGCCGACGTGACCAACCTGGCCGTGTGGGGCAACCACTCGCCCTCCATGTATCCCGACGTGTTCAACGCGAAGGTGGCCGGCAAGCCGGCTTGGGACGCGATCGATCAGGACAAGGAGTGGCTCGAGGCCGACTTCATCCCGACCGTGGGCAAGCGGGGCGCGGCGATCATCGAGGCGCGTGGTGCCTCCTCGGCGGCCTCGGCGGCGAACGCGGCCATCGACCACGTGCACGACTGGTACCTCGGGAGCCCCGAGGGCGACTGGGTCTCGATGTCGGTGCCCTCCGACGGCTCCTACGGCGTTCCCGAGGGCATCATCTCGAGCTTTCCGTGCACCTCGGGCAAGGGTGACTACGAGATCGTCCAGGGACTCGAGATCGACGACTTCTCGCGGGAGAAGATCGACGCCACGGCCTCAGAGCTCTCCGACGAACGCGAGTCGGTGGAGAAGCTCGGGCTGCTGTAGGAGCTAGGCCTCGGTCGGCGACGCGTTGGCCGAGAGTTCAGCTGCCGAGTCGCTCGGCTCTGGAGCGTTCGCACCGGGGTGCCAGCCCTTGCCCTGCTTCGAGATCTTGCCCTCGTTCTCGAGCGTGGGCATCACGCGGTAGAGGTAGTTGGCCTGGATGTCCATGGCATCGGCCAGCTCGGGGATGGTTATCCCCGGCCGGGCGTTCACCAGCTCCTCGGCTTGACGCGCGCGCTTGCCGGAGCCGGGTGGCCTTCCGCGGCGACCGGTGCCCGGCGATCGCTTGCGCCCGTTCGAGGCCCGGCGGCGCGATCGGCGCTGCGCGGACTCAGAGCCCACCCCGGCGAGAGCCTCGGCGGCCTTCTCCAGCCGCGAGTACTCGTCCACCAGCGGGCGCAGCTCCTTCAGCCGGGCGTCTATCTCCTTGCGCTTTTCATCGAGAAAGTCAGTCACCTTTACCAGTGTGACACAACCTTTATTCCAAAATGGACTTGAGCGTTTTTAGAGATTTTCTGAGCTCGCCGCCGGTAACCCGAGTGACCATCGGTCCTGCCATCCGGCCAAGCGCTCCGCCGGGAAGCTCGTATTCGTTGCAGTAGGTGAAGCGCGTGCCCTTGTCGGTCTCCGTGAGCTCGTTCACGACCTTGGCCTTTGACCGGACCGGCCCTCGGCCCTCCCACACCAGGCGGTTGGGGCGGTCAGACTCCACCACCTTCCAGCGCACCTTGAAGGGCCGTCCGGCGAGCCTGAGGCACTGCGTGAGCTCATCCCCGGCCTCGAGCTCGCCCTTCTCCGCGCTCTCGGCCCACTGGTGAATGGAGACCCATTCGCCCAGCCGGTTGACGTCGGAGATGAAGTCGTAGACCTTGGCCGGCGTGGCCGCGATCTCCACCTGCTCCTCGACCTTCATCGCGCGCCCAGCTTCTCGGTTCGCTCCCATTCGGCGAGCGCTCGCTCCACCGCGCGGTCGAAGCCGAGGGGCTTCAGGCCGTACATGCGCGGTGCCTCGGAGGCGTTGCGCGGTAGGAGCTCGTGCTGGAGGCTCTCCATGAGCGGGCGCACGAGATCCAGAGGCTGCTCGGTCACGGCGCTCACCACGGCACTGGCCGGTGAGGTGAGCGAGAAGCCCAGGAACAGCGGCGTGCGCGCCACCCCCATCGACTCGGCTATCCGTTCGATCATCCCTGCGTAGGTGATCACGTCCGGGCCGGCAATGTCGAGCGAGCGCCCGGCGGCGGCGGCCACGGAGGGCGTGCGCGCGAGGTACTCGATCGCGTCACGCTCGGCGATGGGCTGGGTCCGGTTGCCCCGCCACGCGGGCATGGGCAGCACCCGCAGGCGCTCAACCAGGCGCACCAGCATCCGGAAGGAAGACGAGCCCGCGCCTACCACCACCGAGGCTCTCAATGCGGTCGCGGCCGGCGAGGCATCGAGCAGGATCTCCTCCACCTCCAGCCGGGACGAGAGGTGGGGGGACACCTCGCCGTCACTCGGCACTATCCCTCCGAGGTACACGACGCGCTCTACCCCTGCGGCGCGGGCGGCCTGCGCAAACCTCTCGGCGGCGCGGCGGTCGCGGGCGGAGAAGTCGCCATCCGCCGATGCCTCCATGGAGTGCACGAGGTAGTAGGCCACCGAGCAGCCGTCGAGCGCCTGGCGGATACCTGTGCCTCGCAGCAGGTCGCCCCGAACCGCCTCCAGGCCCGGCCTGGGCCCTACCCGCGAGGGGTCGCGAGCGAGCGCCCGCACCGGCCTGTCCTCCGAGAGCAGACGGTCCACAAGCTTCCCGCCCACGTATCCGGTCGCGCCGGTGACGAGTTCCACGACAGCTCTCTACGCGACGCGACGCTCCGCGAGGCCAGAATTCGCCCCCCGGCAAACCACGCAAGGAGCGGGGCCAACGCCGAAGAGGCTGCAATTTCGGAGGTTTTGAAAAGTCACGGTTTTGCGGGAACCCGGGATGCGCGAGGGGCTCGGGTCGTGCAGCATGGCGCACGGCTCTCGACGAGGGCGTCCCAACACCCCGAGGAGGAAGATCGACCGAATGGCGAAGGGCAAGCGCAAGAGCGCGAAGTGCGAGGACTGCTTCTTTCATCAGCACATGCTGTGTGCCCTGAAGCTGGATGGTCCCTGCACGACCTTTCGCCCCGCGGAGCGCAACCTCGCGCCCGAGCGCCAGCTGGCTTTTTCGTTCAGGACGGAGCGCACCCGAGCGGTGTACGCCTTTCCCCAGCCGGAGTGAGAGTCTCGCCCGAGATTGGTCCGCGCTCCTCCGGCGATTTCGGGCTCCGCGCCCGGGCCCTAGAACGCAGGTAGAGTCTGCGTTTACATGCGGCTCACCGTGCTCGGTAAATCGCCGTCTTGGCAAGACGCCGGCGGCGCGTGCTCCGGCTATCTCCTGCAGGAGGGGCGCACGACCGTGCTCGTGGACTGCGGCAACGGCGTGTTCTCAAAGATGCGCCAGTTCGTGGACTACGTGGACGTGGACGCGGTGGTCATCTCCCACCTGCACGCTGACCACTTCCTCGACCTCGTCCCCTTCTCCTACGCGCTCACCTACGCACCGCGCCAGCAGCCCGTGCCCGTGCCGCCGTGGCCGGGCACCGACCACCCGGCGCGCCCCCGCCTGATCTGCCCACCCGGATCGGCGGAGACCTTCAGGCGGATTGTCGGGGCGTGGGGCAATGACGATCTGATCGACAAGGCGTTCGAGGTCGAGGAGTACGAGGAAGACTCCAAGCCGGAGGTCGGCCCTCTGTCGTTCGCGTTTCGGTCGGTGCCGCACTTCACGGAGACCTTCGCGATCTCCGTGGACTCCGCGGCCAATGGCGGCGGACGCCTCGCCTACGGCGCCGACTCGAGTCCCTCGGACGACCTCGTGGAGTTCGTGAAGGGCTGTGAGCTCCTGGTGATCGAGGCAACGCTCCCGCGGCCTGAGCGCACGGGCATGCGCGGGCACCTGACGCCCGAGGAGGCGGGTGAGCACGCCAAGGCCGCGGCCGCGCGTCGGGTGGTGATCACCCACATCTCCGACGAGCTGGACGCCACATGGGCGCGCAAGCAGGCGAGCGAGGCCTTCGGGGCCCCGGTCGAGGTGGCCACCGAGGGCGCCGTCTACGAGGTGTGAACGCGTAGCTCGGCGACCACGCCGTGGGGGTCCTGGGTCACGTCGGCGTAGGTGAAGCGAAGTACCCTCCAGCCCCCGAGGCGGAGTTTGCGGTCGCGCCGTCGGTCGGCTCGGAAGGCCTGGCGGGTCGAGTGTGGTCCGAAGCCGTCGAGCTCGACTATGAGGCGGTGCTCGCTCCAGAGGTAGTCGGGACGAAGGGCAGTTCCGTCGGCCAGGACCATCCATTCGTTCACCGCCGGCTGGGTAAGGCCGGCTCTGCGTACGAGCGGCAGGAAGCGCTCCTCGGTCTCGCTCTCGGTGAGCGTGGAGCCGGCCGTGTGTTCGACGAGGCCCGCGCGGAGGAGGGCAGCGCCGGGTCGGCCTCGGCCCTGCGTGATCTGCCGCTGGAGCGCTTTGAGGTCGAAGAGCCGGAGCTGCTCCGCTCGGTCGAGCGCGCCCTCGAGCTGTCTCCGCGGCACGACATCGGCCAGGTCCAGGAGCGTGCGCGCCACGCTCGTGACAGGTATGCCGTCTCGGACAACGACGTCGAGTGAGAAGAGCGTGCCCGAGCGGTGTGACTTTATGCCCTGTCGCTTTCTTCGTCCGGATCGGGCTGATATCGAGACGTCGATGTCCCCGTTTGGGACCGGACGAAGGTCCCAGAGCGCGGGTGCTGCCCTGTGACTAAGCGCGGGTCCCGGGCCCACGGCCATCATCGGGGGGTGGGGCACCTTGAGGGACCATATGTCCGCTAAGGCGCCCGGCCCCCCGGATTCGCCCCCCGCCTCATGGGTACGCTCCCCACGTGCCGCCTCGCGACCTCGATCTCTTCGCCAACTTCGAGCGCATGCGCCGCGAGATCGACGAGCTGTTTGGTGACGCGTTCGAGCGCACCGGCTTTCGCGGGCGCGGCTTCTCGCCGTCGGTCGATGTCTTCTACCAGGATGCCCCGGCGCGGGCCGTCGTGAGAGCCGACCTCGCCGGCGTGCACATCGAAGACGTATCCCTGGAGATCCGCGGCCGACAGCTGCTGATCACCGGTGAGCGTCGTGCCGAGGGGGCCGAGGGGCGGCTCTTCCAGCAGATCGAGATCGAGCACGGGCCCTTTCGCCGGGCGGTCGAGCTGGGCGCCGACGTGGTGGCCGAAGAGGCGCGAGCGAGCTACGACGACGGGATCCTCGTGGTGGAGGTACCCCTGGCCCGGCGTGAGCAGCGCACGCGGCGCGTGCCGATCGAGGAAGCCCGCGACCGGTGATCGAGATCCCCACCGCACCCGACGGTTCCGGCGAGCCCCAGGAGGTCAAGGTGGAGGTCGGGTTGCCCGACGCCCTCCCGGTGCTGCCGCTGAAGGACAGCGTGCCCTTCCCGGAGGCCCTGATGCCCCTCGCCATCGGCCAGGAGCGCTCGGTGGCGCTCGTGAATGACGTGCTCGCCGGCAACCGGATGCTCGTGATGGTGGCCTCGCGCGACGGCGAGATCGACAACCCCGGGCCCGAGCAGCTGTACGGGGTGGGGGTGGTGGGCACCGTGGCCCGCATGATCAAGGTGCCCGACGGCACCCTTCGGATCCTGGTGCACGGATCGCAGCGCGTGGAGCTCGGTGAGTTCACCCAGCGCGAGCCCTACCTGGTGGCCCAGATCACCGAGGCGCCCGACGTGGTGAACGCCTCCCCCGAGCTGGAGGCGCTCTTTCGAAACGTGCAGAGCACCTTCTCCCAGATCATCGAGCAGGTGCCCTATCTGCCCGAGGAGCTGCAGATGGCGGTGGCCAACCTCGAGGACCCGGGCGAGCTCGCTCACATGATCGCGGGCTCGCTTCGCATCAAGACCGAGGAGCGCCAGGAGCTGCTCGAGGAGCGTGACCTGGAGCGCAGGCTGCGCCGGCTGTCGGAGCTGCTGGCCCGCGAGCTCGACCTGATCTCGATCGGCTCGAAGATCCAGTCCCAGGTGGAGTCCGAGATGGAGCGCGGTCAGCGCGAGTTCTACCTGCGCCAGCAGCTCAAGGCGATCCAGGACGAGCTCGGCGAGGTGGACGAGCAGGAGGCCGAGACCCAGGAGTTGCGCGAGCAGGTGATCGCCGCAAAGCTGCCTGAGCACGCCCAGAAACAGGCCGACCGCGAGCTGGCTCGCTTCGAGCGGCTGCCGCCGCAAGCCGCCGAGCACGGCGTCATCCGCTCGTACATCGAGTGGATCGTGTCCCTCCCCTGGTCGGTGTCCACGGACGACCACCTCGACCTCAAGGCGGCGCACAAGATCCTCGACCGCGACCACTACGACATGGAGGAGGTCAAGGACCGCATCCTCGAGTTCCTGGCCGTGCGAAAGCTCAAGCCCGACGCTCGCTCCTCGATCCTCTGCCTCGTGGGCCCGCCCGGGGTGGGCAAGACCTCGCTCGGCAAGTCGATAGCCGCGGCCATGGGGCGCGAGTTCGAGCGCATTTCGGTCGGCGGCGTGCGCGACGAGTCCGAGATCCGCGGCCACCGGCGGACCTACATCGGGGCCATGCCCGGCACGATCCTGCGTTCGATGCGCGACGCGGGAGCCAACAACCCCGTGTTGATGATCGATGAGATCGACAAGATGGGCGCCGATTTCCGCGGCGATCCCTCCAGCGCCATGCTCGAGGTGCTCGATCCCGAGCAGAACTCGACGTTCCGCGACCACTACCTCGACCTCACGTTCGACCTCTCAAAGGTCTTCTTCATCACCACCGCGAATCAGCTCGACCCGATTCCGGCGCCGTTGCGCGATCGGATGGAGATGATCGAGCTGTCGGGGTACACCGAGGCGGAGAAGCTCGAGATCGCCAAGCGCTACCTGGTGCCGCGCCAGACCGAGCAGAGTGGTCTCGGGAAGTCCAAGATCGAGTTCACGGACCCCGCCCTGCGCGAGGTGATCGAGGGCTACACGCGCGAGGCAGGCGTGCGAAACCTCGAGCGCCAGCTGGGCCGGGTGGCGCGCAAGGTGGCCCGCGAGTACGCCGAGGGCACCCGCAAGTCCAAGCGCACCGTGGGACCGAAGGCGGTGGGCGAGCTGCTGGGCCCGCCGCGCTTTCAACCCGACGTCGCGCGGCGCACGGGCGAAGCGGGGGTGGCGACGGGCCTGGCCTGGACGCCCGTGGGCGGAGATGTGCTCTTCGTGGAGGCCACCTCCTTCCCCGGTGAGGGCAAGCTTCAGATCACCGGTCAGCTCGGCGACGTGATGAAGGAGTCGGCTGCGGCCGCGCTCTCCTACGTGAAGCGCAATGTGACCTCACTCGGGGACGAAGTGCCCGAGGACTGGTTTCGGACCAACGACGTTCATCTGCACGTGCCCGCCGGCGCGATTCCCAAGGATGGCCCAAGTGCCGGGATCACCATGGCCACCGCCCTCGCTTCGCTCGTCACGGGGCGCCCGGTGCGCTCGGACACCGCGATGACCGGCGAGATCACCCTCACCGGTCAGGTGCTGCCGATCGGGGGTCTCAAGGAGAAATCGCTCGCTGCGCAGCGGGCGGAGATCACCCGGGTGATCGCCCCTCACCGCAACGAGCCCGACGCCGCCGAGTTCCCGCCCAACCTGACAAAGGCCGTGGAGTTCATCTTCGTCCAGACGGTGGACCAGGTACTGGCCGAGGCCCTGGAGCCCGAGGCTGGCTTGGGCTCTCGCCGGGCCCGAAAGCCCACCCCCGGGCGCCGCTCGCGCGTCCGTCGCGAACAGGTAGCTGCAGATTCGGGTTCCTGACCAGCCTTTCCAGGGTAAGGTGCCGACAGGCAAGCGGACCGAGGAGAGCTATGGCAGCGAATAAGAAGGCAAAAAAGGCCGGCGCAGGGGCCATGTCGGCCGGCGTCGCGGCCAAGAACAACGAATACCTGCAGCGTCTCGTCAGCGACGCTGATCTACGTGATGACCTGCGTACGGCCTTCGAGTCGTCGCGTAGGGCCATAAACCGGGCCAACGGCAAGGGCCCGGCCAAGGCGATTGACGACAAGAAGGTCCAAAAGGATCTCAAGGCGGCGGCGTCCTCGTTCCAGAGCGCGGCCTCATCGCTGCGCGATGGCCCCAAGAAGCGCAAGCGCCGGGGCATTGGAACGCTGCTCGGCGTCGCAATCATCGGCGGAATCGCGGCCGTGGCGCTCAGCGAGGATCTGCGTAAGAAGGTTCTCGACGCGCTGTTTGGGGCCGAGGAGGAGTTCGAGTACAGCTCGACGACCACCCCGTCGTCGACGCCATCGGCGCCCGTCACCTCCTAGAGGCGTCAAGCAAGACCGGTTCTCGAAGAGGCGCCCTCGTGGGCGCCTCTTTCGTTTTCGGGATACTCCCTGGCATGGAAGGCTCCGTCGCTACGCGAGCAGCGGTCTGAGGCCAACGGCTCCTCAGCTCCCTCACTGGGAGCCCGGCACCGCCGGTGTGCTGTGCGTGGCCGGGCCGCACGCCATTCCCATCTCGACGGCAACCCGCTTGGCGGCTGACAGCCTGGTCTTCGCTCTGGCCCGCCGGCGCGAGGCGCTGGCGCGGCTGCGCTCGAATCCGGCCGTGGCCTTCTGCCTGCTCTCCGAGGGTCTGGCCTTCACGGCACACGGTCACGCCCGGGTTCTCCGCGAGGAGCTTGAGAGCGCGCCGGTGGCGGCGGTCGAGCTACGGGTCGAGCGGGTGCAGGATCATCTGGCCGACGGGCGCACCGAGATGCTCGGCGCGCCCGGTTGGCGCTGGCTTGACGAGGAGGCCTCGGCGGCGGACACTGCAGTACGCGCCGAGCTCGGACTGCTGCGCATCGGGTCGTGACCGGCCAGGAAGTCGTCCAGGTGCTCCCAGGTGCTGGTCCGGGCCGAGCGGCCCGTGAGCACCCCGAGGTGCCCGCCGGGCGCCGTCTCTAGGCGCACCTGCGCCGCGTTTGGCAGCAGCTCCCCCACGTGGTGCACCGCGGCGGCGGGGGCCAGCACGTCGGCAGCGCCGGCCACCGAGAGAACCGGCTGGCGGACATCGGCGAGATCGATGTACTCATGGCCGTGGAGCGCCACCCGCCCGCCGGCGAGCGAGTTCACCCGGAAGAACGCGTGGTAGAGCTGGCCGAAGGTGCGCCCCGGGTAGGCGAACATGTGAGCCATGTAGTCGTCCACGGCCTGGGAGTGGGCGATCGTCTCGCGGTCATGCAGATGCTGAGCGAGAAAAAGCGGCTTGGTGAGCAGACGGTCGAGGGAGGTGAGCTGGAAGCCACGGCTCACGAGGGGCGCCGGCGCCCCACCCAGCGCCTTGTACAGGGCGGTGCCGAGCGCGCCGCCGGTGAGCTTCGAGAGGCGGCGGATCGGCGCGAGCATCCGCACCTGCGCGAAGTCGAACGGGCTGGCCACCATGGACACCGAGGCCACCGGCAGGCCGGGGTCGGCGGCTACCGCGAGCAGGGTCATGATCCCGCCCAGGCACCAGCCCACCGCTTGCACGGATGAGCCGGCGTCGGCGGCCACGGTGCGGGTAGCGGTTGGGATCACCTGTTCAGTCCAGTGCTCGAGGCCCAGCGCGCGGTCGCTGTAGGAGATTGGGCCGTAGTCCACGAGGTAGGTGGGGTAGCCGAGCGCCGTGAGGTGCTCGGCCAGGGAGCATCCCCGGCGAAGGTCGAAGCAGGTTGCCGGGGCGGCCAGGGGAGGCACCAGGAGCACGGGCGAGCGGTCAGCGCGGGCCTGGCGGCGCGAGCGGTAGCGGTGCACCGTGCACTGAGGGCCCTCGTGGATGATCGACGAGGGAGTGCGGGCCAGGTCGGCCACGCCGTCTCCCAGGAACAGGTCCCAGGCCGTGACGGCCGAGTCGATTACGCCGTCGGGGTTGGGAACGAGCCGCACTTGGGAAATTCTAGGAGCAGCTCTGCCAGGCGGTCGGGAGCTTCGAGCTGAGGGCAGTGCCCGCAATCCTCGATCGTCACGACCTCGGCATCGGTCACCGCGGCGATGACCCTCTCGGCCCCGGTCTGAAAGACCACCACGTCGTGGCGACCCCAAACGAGCAGCACGGGACAGGTGATGCGCTCGAGCTCGAAACGGGGCCCGCAGCTCGGGAATGAGGCGGCGCCCCGTGGCCAGAAGGCGCCCGGTGACCAGGCGGTCGGTGAAGTGGGAGGCGAAGGCCTGCGTTACCAGCGGATCCACTCGGCGGGGACTGTGGAAGGCGACCGGCCCGAGGCGGGAAGCGTTTCCGGGGCCGCATGGTGGAAGCAGTACACC
>JBBJNU010000159.1:0-4390 GCA_037721005.1 Thermoleophilaceae bacterium
TCGTCCAGATCCTCAAGGACACGAAGACCGACGTGGTCGTGTCCTACCTGCCGGTGGGCTCGGAGAACGCCACGAAGTGGTACGTGGAGCAGGTGCTCGAGGCCGGCTGTGGCTTCGTGAACTGCATCCCGGTGTTCATCGCCAGCCAGGAGTACTGGGGCAACCGCTTCCGCAAGGCGGGCCTTCCGATCGTGGGCGACGACATCAAGTCCCAGGTGGGCGCCACCATCGTCCATCGCCAGCTCGCCCGCCTGTTCGGCGACCGCGGCGTGAAGATGATGCGTACCTCACAGCTCAACGTGGGCGGCAACATGGACTTCTACAACATGCTCGAGCGAGAGCGCCTGGAGTCCAAGAAGATCTCGAAGACCAACGCGGTCACCTCGATCGTGGAGCACGACCTGCCCGCGAACGACGTTCACGTGGGGCCGTCGGACTACGTACCGTGGCTCACCGACCGCAAGTGGGCGCACATCCGGCTCGAGGGCCAGGCCTTTGGCGATGTCCCACTCAACGCCGAGCTCAAGCTCGAGGTGTGGGACTCCCCCAACTCGGCCGGCATCGTGACCGACGCGGTGCGCTGCTGCAAGCTGGCGCTCAACAACGGCCTATCGGGACCGCTCGATGCGCCCAGCTCCTACCTCATGAAGTCCCCTCCCGTGCAGGTGCCCGACGACCAGGCGCGCGATGACACCGAGAAGTTCATCGCCCAGTACGGCGGCGGGCCGAAGCTTCCGGGCCAGGGCAAGATCAGGGCCAAGACCGAGGCGTAGAGCCCTCAGGGGGCACGGGCGTATTCTGCGCCCGTGCCCTCCGAAGAGCGCTTCTCGATCGCGCATGTAACTCCCTACCCATGGGAGCAGCACCACGAGGTCAACCTCTATGTGGCGCGCCTGGCGGACGAGCTGTGCGCTCGCGGGCACCGAGTGGTCGTGGTGGCGCCGTCGGACTCGCGGGAGCTGATCAGGGAGAGCCGCGAGCTCATCCGGCGCTGTGAGTCCGACCCAGGGGTGATCTTCGAGAGCAGCGGGTGTGCGCGGGTGCTTGGCGTGGGCCAGAGCCTTCCCTTCCGGCGCGGGGGCTCGGTGGCCCTGCCCCTCGACGTATCGCGCACGATTGAAGCTCTCCTCGATCGTGCGCAGTTCGATTTCGTGCACGTGCACGAGCCCTTCGCCCCGAGTGCGTCGAGCGCCGCGCTGCGCCACTCGCGCGCGCTGAACATCGGCACCTTCCATTCACCCAGCGAAAGGGTGATCTCCACCCAGATGGCGCGTCCGCTGGTCGAGCGCATGTTCGGGCGCCTGGACGGCCGGACTGCCTCGTTCGCGGCCACACGCGACCTGGTCGAGCGCTTCTTCCCCGGCGCCTATCGCGTGATCGGACCGGGCGCCGACCCGCCGCCGCCGCGCGCGAGACCCCAGGCCGGGGAGCCGCCGGAGATCTTCTTCTGCGCCGAGGAGGAGCGTGGGGCACTGCGGCTCCTCCTTCGCGCCTTACGAAAGCTTCCCCCGGAACTCGACTGGAGAGCCACGGTGTTCAACCGCGACCCGTCGGCCGTGCCACCACAGCTCTCGCGCCGGATGCGAGACCGCGTGCGTTTCGCCGTGCCCGCCGACGGGTCAGAGGCCGAGCACCTTGCTCGCGCCACGATCGCGGTGGCCACCTCCACCGGCGCGGCGCCCGCTGCACAGCCGCTCGTGAACGCGATCGCCGCTGGGGTAGTGCCCGTGGCCTCACGGCTGCCTCATTACGAGGAGCTGCTCGACCACGGCGAGTTGGGGCTGCTGTTCGAGCCGCGCGACGTGGTCACGCTCGCCGCCCAACTCGAGCGCCTCATCAGCGATCCGGCGCTCGTAGCCGGGCTGGCCGGACGCGTGGGGGCAGCGCAGGGGCAGCTCACCTGGAGCCGCGCGGCCGGTGACTTCGAGGATCTCTACCGCACGGTGGCGGCGCGCCGGCATTCGTCCGAGGGCAAGCCCGGGGTACGCAAGCGCCTTGCGTCGCGCGAGTTCATCGACGTTGACCTGCACATGCACACCGACCACTCGAGCGACTGCGCCACGCCGGTGACCACCCTCCTCGAGGCCGCCGCGCAAGCGGGCCTGGGAGCGATAGCCGTAACCGATCACAACGAGGTGTCCGGCGCGCACGAGGCGCGCAGGCAGGCCGGAGAGAACGGCCCGGTGAAGGTGATCGTGGCCGAGGAGGTGAAGACCGCCGACCAGGGCGAGGTGATCGGCCTCTTCATCGAGGAGAAGATCCCCCGGGGGATGTCCCTGCGCGAGACCATCGCCGCCATTCGCGAGCAGGGCGGCCTGGTCTACGTGCCCCACCCCTTCGACCGGATGCACTCCGTGCCCGACTACGAGCACCTGCTCGACGTGGTCGAGGATGTGGACGCCATCGAGGTGTTCAACCCCCGTGTGGCCTTCTCCGCCTTCAACGAGGAGGCCGAGCGTTTCGCGGCCAAGTACCGCATCGTTGCGGGAGCCGGCTCGGACAGTCACGTGGCCGCGGGCCTCGGCTCGGTCCGGATCCGCATGCGCGACTTCGACGGGCCGGAGGAGTTCCTGGAATCCCTGCGCGACGCGGACATCGTCCGCACCCCCAAGAGCCTCGCGTACGTGCAGGCCCTGAAGTTCATCCAGACCAAGGCCACACCCGAGCCGGCCCGCCGGCGCACGGCCAGGCCGGGCAAGGGCGCCTCGCGGGCGGAGGAGAGCAAGGAGTGATGCAGGGTGGAGGAGGGCGAGCGGCTCCGTCTAATCCCTCACCTCAGGTGCCTGTTACCGACGACGAGATTCGTGAGAAGTACCTCGAGCGCGCGATTCGCGAGCTCAACACGCTCACGCGTGCGGTTCAGAGCTGCGATCACTGCCCGCGGGGCAACCTCATGCCCGTGCTCGGCTCGGGCCACCCCCAGGCCGACATCTTCATGCTCAAGTTCGCTCCTCGGCCTTCGGAGATCGAGGAGGGGGTGGCCTTCTACGGCCGGGCGGGCTCCGCCCTGATGAAGAGCTTCAAGCGCCTGGGCATCGATCCGCTCGCCGTATACGGCACCGTGTTCGTGAAGTGTCCCGTGGCCGACACCGACCTGTCCGCGCCCGAGTGCCGCGCACGGGTGATCGACGAGCTGGCGGTGGTGCAGCCGAGCATCGTGGTGGTGATGGGCGAGGAGGCGCGCGAGGAGCTCAACGGCCTAGGCGTACCGATGGCGGCCGAGGTGGGCCCGCAGGTCGGCGAGGTGCAGAAGCTCACCCCGAGCTGCGACGCCCTCGTGGTGCCTGACATCGACGCCTCACTGGACGACGAGCGCGCCAAGCGCGCCTTCTGGGGTGCCTTCAGGACGCTCGGCGACTGGTACGCCGAGTTCCCGCCGTACTGAGGGGGCGAAAGCGCGCGCTCGCGCCCTCTACCTCGTGTGAGCTACACGAGGGAGGGCTACGATTACCGCCGTGCAGACAGTGCAGCGCATGACCGCCGAGGAGTTCATGGCCCTGCCCGTGGGACCCGACGACCCGGGAATCTACGAACTGGTCGAAGGGGAGCTCGTCGTGCACAGTCCTAGCGGCCTGCACGGCGACATCCAGCAGACCCTCCTCGTAGCCCTGACCAACTGGACCCGGGCCGCGGCTGGCCGGGGCAAGGCGGCGTGGCCTCGAGACACACGGCTCGGTGAGCTGAACTTCTTCATCCCCGACCTCCTCTGGTATCGCGAAGGCCGGGCGCCTGGCCCAAAGGACCCGCCGCCGTACCCCCTCCCCGACATCGCGATCGAGGTCCGCTCACCCTCCACTTGGCGCTTTGACATCGGGGCCAAGAAGGCCGCCTACGAGCGAAACGGGCTCCCCGAGCTGTGGCTCGTGGACAGCGTTGCCTACGAGGTGCTGGTCTTCAGGCGCTCGGGGCCAACCGCGACGAGCTTCGACGTAGCCCTCGAGCTCGGCGTGGGCGACGCCCTCGAGTCGGCGCTCCTGCCCGGCTTCTCACTGCCGGTCGCCGACCTCTACCCCGAGTAGCGGTCGAGCACAGCAACGCTCTCGATGTGCGGCGTCTGCGGGAACATGTCCACGGGGCGCACTGCCTTCAGCTCGTAGCCGGCCTCCACCATCTGGCGGGCATTCGGCGCCAGCGTGGTGGGGTTGCACGACACGTACACGATCCGCTTGGCCTCGGCCTCGAGCACACGCCGCACCACCTTTTGCGACAGGCCCGCCCGCGGCGGGTCCACCACCACCACGTCGGCCTTGCCCTCCGCCTCGATGAGCGGACGCATCGCCGTTCGCACGTCGCCCGCGTAGAAGCGCGCGTTGTCCACCCCGTTGCGCTTTGCGTTCTCGATCGCGTCGGCCACCGCGCGCTCCACCACCTCCACGCCGATCACCTCGGC
>JBBJNU010000026.1:0-15720 GCA_037721005.1 Thermoleophilaceae bacterium
TGGTCTTCATGCCGGACACGTCGGAGCCGGCGTCGGGCTCGGTGAGGCAGAAGGACGCGAGCTTGGCCTCTTCGGTGAGCATGCCCAGGTACTTCTTCTTCACTTCCTCGGAACCGCCGAGCATGATCGGCGCGGTGGCGAGGCCGTTGCAGGTGAGCGAGGTGCCGACGCCCGAGCAGCCCCATCCCAGCTCCTCCTCGATCAGGCAACCGGTGAAGTAGTCAAGACCCGGTCCGCCGTACTCCTCCGGGATGTGGGTGTTCATCAGGCCCGTCTCCCAGGCCTTATCGACGATCGCCTGGGGCCAGGTGGAGTCCTTGTCCAGCTCCCAGGCGACGGGGCGGATCTCCTTCGTCGCGAAGTCGCGGGCCATCTCCTGGATGTCCTGCTGCTCGTCGGAAAGGGTGAAATCGACCATTGCTCATCTCCTTGGAGAGGTGCGCGTGAGCGCAGCGGTTGCGGTGCGCTCGCAGCGCCCGATTGATTCGTCAGTCAATAAGCCTTCGGGGAGGGTACTGGAAGGCGGAGCCGGAGCCAAGGGCGGAGCCTGTCTAGGACTTGACGGCGGCCCGGAGGGCGTCGGGCAGCGGCCGCGATCGCCGCTGGTCGTAGTCGTAGCCCACCAGCACCCCGTGTCCCTCCGCGATCAGGCGCTCCTCCACCGTCATCTGAAAGGCCACGCGGAATGAGGACTTGCCCGGACTCTCGGCGCGGCAGCGCACCGCCACCTCCTCGTCGAAGGTGGCCGGCGAGCGGTAGGCGATCTCACAAGCGGCAAAGATGAGGCCGAAACCGCCCGCCTCGGGGTGGGCCGGGTCGTGCCCGGGCACCAGCTCCCGCAGGTAGGCGATGCGCGCGGTCTCGAAATAGCGCAGGAACACCACGTTGTTGAGGTGGCGCATGGCGTCGAGGTCCCCGAAGCGCACGCGCTCGAAGTGCACGAAGGGCCACTCCATCTCCCTCACGAAACGAGCTTGACGATGGCGTAAATGCCCCCGAGGACGGCAAGCAGCGAGAAGAACGCCAGTCCGATCTGGTCCGGGTAGAGAATCGGGCGGCTGGGCGCCATGGTCCTGCGGCGAAGCTTCTCGAGCATCCCGTCAGACTATGGTCTCGTGGAGTACTTCGGCACGGTCCTGATCATCATCGTCCTCGTGGGGATCGTGGTGGCCGCTGCGAGCTACATCGGCAGCGGCGGCATCTACCAGGGCCTTGGGAAGACCGGGCTCACGCTCGACGAGCCGGACCTCAGACCCGAGCCGATGGCCGGGAGTGCGGCCGCCAACGCCGAGGCGCAGGAGGAGATTCGCCAGATGCTCGAGGCCAAGTCCGATCGCCAGGTGCGCCGCGGCGAGGCGCCCCTCGACATCGACGACGAGATGCTGGCTCTCTCGACGCCGACGGCTCCGGTCGACGCCGGCCTGCGGGCCGAGGTGCGAGAGCTGGTGATTGCCCGCAACGAGCGGCGGATGCGCCGTGGCGAGGAGCCGCTCGACGTGGAGACCGAGGTGAACCGCCAGCTGGAGGAATTCGGGGGATGAGAATCTCGTTCGGTGCTCGCCCGGCCGGCGTCCGGGCTGCGCTCCTCTCGCCGGTGGCCGTCTCCTAGCTCACGATCGGATATACAGGCTTTGTGGCCGACGACCGACGTTACGAGATCGAGGAGCTGCTGGTTCGCCCCGGCACCTACTTCAACCCCCAGACCGAGGTACTGGTGGTGGTGGACGATTCGAACTCGATGGACGCCGAGATCTTCAACCTCGAGGAGTTCGAAGGCGCGGACTGGGTGCTCGTGTCCGATGATCTCCCGGTGGACGAGGCCCGGCGCGACGAGCTGCTCGAGGGCTTTCAGGCCACGTGGCACGGTGGCGATGGGCGTCAGACCCGGGCGATGGCCGATCCCGATGTCTCCGACGACGAGATCGAGCTGGATCCGGACGAGGACGGCGAGGCCCCCGCCGGCGCGTCCGTAGTAGAAGTCGACGAGTAGTGCGCCCCGTTTACGGACTGGGGATCTTCATCCCCCTGGCGATCGTGCTCGAGGTCGTGCACGCCTCGCCCGTGCTCGTATTCGGCGCGGCCGCCCTCGGCGTGATTCCCACGGCCGCCGTGATGGGCGAGGCCACCGAGCACCTGGCGGCTCAGACGGGCCCGGGGATCGGTGGGTTCCTCAACGTGACGTTCGGCAACGCGCCCGAGCTGATCATCGCCTTCTTCGCCCTGAAGGAGGGGCTTCAGGAGGTCGTGAAGGCCTCCATCGTCGGCTCGATCATCGGCAACATCCTGCTGGTGCTCGGTGCCGCGATGCTGGTGGGCGGGCTCAAGCGCGAGAAGCAGGAGTTCAACCGCACCGCGGCCAGTGCCCAGTCGGGCATGCTTCTGCTGGCGGTCATTGCGCTCATCCTCCCGGCCGTGTTCCTGCTCGTGAACGGCGGTGGCCTGCCCTCCGTGGCCGATGAGCGGGTGAACTTCGGCTCGGACGTCGAGCGGCTCTCGCTCGGGGTGGCGATCGTGCTCATCCTCTCCTACGCGGCCGGGCTCGTGTTCTCGCTGAAGACCCACCGCAAGGTCTTCAACCCATTCGAGGGTGAGGAGGAGGAGCACGAGGGGCAGTGGACGATGAAGAAGTCGCTCGTGCTGCTCGCCGTAGCCGCCGTGCTCGTGGGGATCATGAGCGAGGTGCTCGTCGGCTCGATCTCCGAGGCGTCCGAGGACATCGGCATCTCCGAGTTCTTCGTGGGCGTGTTCGTGGTGGCCATCGTGGGCAACGCGGCCGAGCACTGGGTGGCCGTGCTGGTGGCGGCAAAGGACAAGATGGATCTCGCGGTGGGCATCGCCGTGGGATCAAGCGCCCAGATCGCGCTCTTCGTGGCCCCGGTGCTCGTGCTGCTCTCGTTCGTGATCGGACCGAACCCTCTGGCGCTCGTGTTCAACGGGTACGAGCTGGGAGGGCTGATCTTCGCCGTGCTGATCGCCAACCACATCACGAGCGACGGCGAATCAAACTGGTTCGAGGGCGTGCAGCTACTTGCCCTGTACGCGGTGCTCGGTCTGGTCTTCTACTTCGCCTAGACGCCGGTGCACCGAGAGCTCGACACTCGATCGGTGGCCACGGCGCTGGCCGAGATCGTCGGCGTCCCCGAAGGGGAGGTACCGGTGCCCGAAGCGCACGACCATGTCTCTCCGTGGGCCGTCTGGCATGAGTGGCTGGCGGCGAGGAACCTCGGGCTGGTGCCGGTGCGCGAGCCACGAGGCTTTCGCTGGCCGGGTCGCTTCCTGGCGGTGATCGACACGGGCGAGAGCCGGCGAGGAGTTGTGATGTTCGGGGTGCCGCCCGGGGTGGTGAGCGACCCGGCCGGCGGGGAGCCCGGGGAGATCGAGGAGGCCTGGGTGGTGGCTCCGCTGAACCTCGCGCGCGGGGCGTGGCCAGCAAGACGCGAGCCCCTCCGCCAGGGTCGCGTCGAGGCGATCGCCATCGCTCCCGCCGCGGAGTCGCCACTGCGCTTGGTCGACAGGGCAACAGCCATCCCCGGCCGGGGCCTCGCCGGCGATCGCTATGCGAGCGGCGAGGGCACCTTCTCCGGGGGCACGGGTGTCGGTCGCGCCCTCACGCTGGTGGAGGCGGAGGTGCTGGAGGCCCTGCGGCTGCCCGACGGCTCGGGTCTCGGAACGGCCGAGGCGCGGCGTAACCTCGTGACTCGCGGGATCGACCTCGACGCCCTGGTGGGTCGGCGCTTCCTCGTTGGGAACGTGGAGTGCGAAGGGCAACGGCTATGCGAGCCGTGCGCGCACCTCGAGCGTCTGACGCGCCAAGGAGCGCTGCGTGGCCTGGTGCACCGGGGCGGCCTGCGTGCCGACATCACGAGCGGCGGCGAGATCGAGGTCGGGGCAGTGGTGCGAGCGCTGGGGGGCGCTTAGGAGCCGCTCACCGGCTCGCGGGTCTCCTCCTCCTCCTTCTCCGAGTCCGCACCGCCGCCGGCCTCCTTCTCCTCGCGCCGCTCCTCGCGCTTTCGCTGCGCGTCGGGATCTCGGCTGTCCGCGTAGAGCGACGCGGCGATCCCGGCCGCGAAGCAGAAGGCAATGATGGCAAGGCTGGCGAGCGGCCCGATCACCACCAGGTCCTCGATCAGGAGCTTCACGCCCACGACGGCGAGCACCACGGCGATGGTCTCGTCGAGGTAGCGAAACCGCGCGATGAGGCCCTCGACAAGCACAAACAGGGCCCGCAGCCCGAGGAGGGCGAACACGTTGCCCATCCAGATGAGGAAGGCGTCGTCGGTGATCGCGAACGCGGCCGGAATGGAGTCGATGGCGAACGCTATGTCCGCAAACACGATCGCCACCAGGCAGAGGAAGAGGGGCGTCACGTAGCGCTTGCCGTCCTCGTCCGAGAACCAGTGTCCTTCGCGGAAGTCGTCGGTCACCGGATAGATCCTGCGCACGAGGCGCACCATCAGATTTTTCTCCGGATCCACATTCTCGCTCACGCCCTTGAAGATCCGGTAGGCCAGGAAGAGCAGCGCCGCGCCCAGGATGTAGATCACGAAGTGGAACTGCTCGATCAGCTCCACGCCCACGAGGATGAAGGCCGCGCGCAGCACCAGGGCCGCCACGATCCCCCAGAAGAGCAGACGCGCCCGGCGCTCCTCGGGCACGCCGAAGTAGGTGAAGAGGATGATGAAGACGAAGAGGTTGTCGAGCGACAGTGAGCGCTCGATGAGGTAGACGGTGGTGTACTCGATCGCACTCGTGCCGTTGTCGAGGAAGAGCACGATCAGGGCCACCAGCAGGCTGAGCACCAGCCAGCCGATCGACCAGACGGCGGCCTCCTTGAAGTTGGCCTCCCGCCCCCGGGCGAAGAAGTGCAGGTCCAGCCACAGGAAGAAGACGAGGGCGAATACCAACCCCGCTATCGGGGCTATCTCCTTCAGGGCCATCTATTTACGGTACACGCCGAGCACGGCCTACCGGAGGAGGTCAGAGCACCGAGAGAGGGCCGCCGCGTCGTCCGGCGCGGCCTGGTCCAGGCACTCGTCATAGCGCTGGAGCTCGGAGCCCCCGCCCGGCTCGGATTGATCGTTCTCGCCCCCTTCGGGCGAACCCAGGCCGCCCTCCCCTCTGAGGGCGCCGAGGCCGCCCAGCTGCGAGGCGAGATCAGATATCGGCCGCGCCTCGGCGGGCGCCCTCACGCGCTGGTCGCCGTTCACGTCCGAGAGCTCGACCGAGATCCGCAGCGAGCCGCGCTTCGCGCCGCGGAACCTGGCCTGCTGGGCCTCGGGCACCACGAACTCGAGGTTGGCGGACATCCGGCGGATGATCGAGTCGTCCTTACCCACGTACACGTCGAAACGGGGGTCGCCTACGATCTCCTCGGCCCGGGCGAGTTGCTCACCGGAGAGCGGCTTGGCCTTCGCGCCCGCGCCACCCGCGCGTTGCACCAGGCCGTTCAGGTCGTCGAGCACTGCCTTCACATCGAGCCGGGCCGACACATGGTCCGCCGGCACCTTTGCGATCTCCTCCTCGCCCTCGTCACGGGCTTGGATCACCCATTTCCGCGGGTCGAGGCCGAGCGCCGACGGGGATCCGCCCTGCTCCCGGCGCAGGTCGCGGTTGGCGCGATCCACGTCAGCCTGCGGCTGTTCGTAGAACTCGCCGCCGAACTCGACGAAGGCCCGATCGCCCGTGGAGAGCAGTCCCACCTCGATGGCCTGTCCGGCGTCCGGAGCACCGCCCTTCACGTCGAGGTCGAGCTTCGGCAGTGTCCCCTCACCCGCCACGTAGGAACCCTCGGCCTCGAGCCGCACGGGGCCTTTGAGGCCCGCAAGACCGTCCACGTCGAGCTGGGCGTCGATCTTGAGGTCGGCGCTCGAGATCGAGGCTTTGAACGCCCGATCGAGCAAGGCCTCGACGTTCTTCTCCTCGTTGTCGCTTCCCCCGTCGGACCCCCCGCAGCCCGCCAGGAGCACGGCCGCCAGAAATAACCACGTGATCGCGCGACGGGACCCTGAGAGGCTGCTGGCCACGGTTCGCATTGCCGGAGAGTGAGGCTATCCACGCTACGGTGTCGAGTTCGATGTTCCCGCAAAGCGTAAGGTTCTTCGCGGCGCTGATCGCCCTATCGGCGCTGCTCGCCGCGGCCCCCGTCCAGGCAAGCCCGGTGCTCGAGGTGGATGGCTCACGAGTCACCCGCGCGGACGACCCCTTCGTGCCTGGCGGGCTGGCCTCGGACCTTGGCCGCGAGCCCCGCACGCCTCGGCTCACGGCGTCCGGCGCCGGCATCGTAGGAAAGCGCGGCCCGAAGGCGGTGGGCGCCTCGCTGCGCCGGGCGCGCCGCAAGGGAGCGATCTCCCGAGCGCGCCTCGCCGCCTACCGGCGTATCTACTCGCTCGCGCGTTCTCGGCACAGGCGCCTCAGGGGTGCACGGCGGCGGGAGCTTGGCAGCGTGATCGAGACGGTCGGCTCCATGGCGCTGCGAAGGGAGCTGACCGCGTCAAGGATGCCGGCGCTCTTTCTCATCCTGCGCCGCAACGCGGAGTTCTGGCCCCGCAGCGCCTTCCCGGCCAACCGCGGCTTTGTGACCTTCAGCGGAAGCGAGCTGGTGTTCGAGTACTACCGCGGCAGCGGACTCCAGCTCCAGCCGCTCCTGAACTTCAAGAAGGCCAACCTCCTGCACGGCGCGTGCGTGAAGCGGACCGCACCGTGCGAGCCGGACAGGCTGCGGCGCCTCCTCGGCGAGATGGTGCGCACCTCGGCCAGCCGCGGCGGCTTCCGGGCCTGGGAGTACTACTTCGAGTTCGGCGGAGGGCGCCCGCCGTGGATGAGCGCCATGGCTCAGGCCACGGGCATTCAGGCCTTCGCCCGGGCGTCGCAGCTCCTTCGTGACGAGGGCCTGCTGCGCTACGCCCGTGAGGGCCTCCCGGCCTTCACCACGCCGGCGCCGACCGGGATCCTCACCCGCGGGCCCTTGGGGGGCACGCACTACCTGCAGTACTCCTTTGCTCCTCGCCTCTACATCATCAACGCCTTCCTCCAGTCGGTGATCGGCCTCTACGACTACGCGGACATCACCGGTGACGCGACGGCTCGCCGCCTCTTCGAGCGAGCCGAGCCGGAGGCGCGCGGCGAGCTCCTGCGCAACGACACGGGCGACTGGTCGACCTACTCGTTCGGGGGGGCCGATTCCTCACGGGAGTACCACGAGCTGCTCCGCGAGTTCGCCGCGAGCCTATGCAGCCGTCTGCGCCGCGACGCCTACTGCGACACCGCCCGCAACTTCGCCAGTTACACCACCGAGCCCGCGAAGCTGATTCTGCTGGGCCCCGATGTCGCGACCCGCGGGAAGCCTGAGGCCGTTCGCTTCTCCGTGTCCAAGCTCGCCGCCGTGCAGATCACGATCCGTCGCGCGGGAAAGGTGGTGTTCGACCGCGTAGCCACCTTCCGTCGTGGCACTGGCTCATTTGCCTTCACCCCGCGCGCGAACGCCACCTTCAGCGTCCGCCTCGCCGCCAAGGAGCTGCGCACGGGCGACGGACTGCGCACGTACGACACGGGCACGATCGAGGCCGAGACGCCCTGAGCACGCCGCGCACGATCCTCTACACCGGCAAGGGCGGAGTGGGCAAGACCAGCGTGGCCGCCGCCACCGCGCGCCGCTGCGCAGCGTCGGGGCTGCGCACGATCGTGCTCTCCACCGACCCCGCGCACAGCCTCTCGGACTCCCTCGAGGTCGAATTGGGCAACGCCCCGACGGAGGTGGGGCCTCTGCTTCACGGACAAGAGGTGCAGGCCCAGCAGGAGATGGAATCCAACTGGGAGGCGGTGTCGGGCTGGCTGGGAGACCTTCTGGCCGAGCGCGGCGTGGACCCGATCTCCGCCGAGGAGCTCACCGTGCCGCCGGGCATGGACGAGCTGTTCTCGCTTCTGCAGATCAAGCGCCATCACGACTCGGGCGAATACGACGTGATCGTGGTGGACTGCGCGCCGACCGGCGAGACGTTGCGCCTTCTCTCCTTCCCGGACGTGTGCAAGTGGTGGCTCGAGAAGGTGTTTCCGTGGCAGGGGAAGATGCTCGCTGCGGCGCGACCGTTCGCCCGCAGCCTCATGCCCGACGTGCCCCTGCCGAGCGACGCCGTGTTCGAGGACGTGGAACGCCTCGTGCGCAACCTCGTGGCGATGAACGCCATCCTGCGCGACCGCGAGCACACAACGGTCCGGCTCGTGATGAACCCCGACCGCATGGTCGTGAAGGAGGCGATGCGCACCTTCACCTACCTCAGCCTCTACGGCTATCTCACCGACGCCGTGGTGGTGAACCGGATCTTCGGTGAGGAGGCCGGCGACGGCTACTTCGCCGCCTGGCGCAAGCTCCAGCAGGAGCACATGGAGTTGGTGCGTGAGGGCTTCTCCCCCGTTCCAGTGCTCACCGCGCCGTACTTCGCAACGGAGGTGGTGGGTGCCCGGATGCTCGACCAGCTTGGTGACGAGGTCTTCGAGGACGGCGCCGTGGCCCATGACGTGCTCCACTCCGAGCTGTCACGGGAGCTGACCGCCGAGGACGGAGTCGCCACTCTACGGCTACCGCTGCCCTTTGCCGAGCGCGGCGACATCGACCTCAAGAAGATCGGCCTCGAGGTGGTCGTGCGTGTAGGCCCGCACAAGCGGACTATCATGCTGCCGTCCGCCATGGCGGCCTACGACACGAGCGGTGCCCGGTTCGATGAGGGCACTCTCGAGGTCTCCTTCGTGAGGGCAAGCGATGGAGCGACCCAAGCCGACATTCGATGATGCGCCCCACACGGGGCCTGACTTCCCCTACCCCGACGGGGAGGCCGAGGACTGGAGCGCACGCTACGGCGGCGCGCCTCCCCCACCTCCCCCTCGCGCAGGCCTCGACTTCTCCGCGGTCTTCGTGCTGCTCGACATGCTGCGCCGGGCCGCGCCCGGTGAGCTGCAAGACCGCCTCGCGGCCCTCATCCGCGAGACGTTGCTCACCCTGCGCTCGCTGATCGACTGGTACCTCGAGCGCCTTGAAAGCCCCCCGCCCCGACCGCGGGTGGAGGACATCCCCATAGATTGAAGCCCTCAGCGTTCGAGATTTCTCAGTCGTCGAGCTTGTCGCGCTGCGGCGGCTTCCAGGCGTCGCGCGCTTCCGGGTCTTGTGAGGGGTGGGGCTGGCTCGTGGAAGTGCCGCCCGTGGGAGCGTGGGGCTCTTCGCCGAAGGGCAGGCCGTCCGGGTCGGGCGGATCGAGAGGATCCTCGCGCTTCTCGTAAGGGTCGGGCCATTCCGTGGGATCCGGGTCGGAGATCGGGTTGTTCAACGCATGGTGGGGGTCCTGCCCCGGCGGGCGCAGCTCCTCCTCCTTACGTCGTTCCTCCTCGTCGCGGGTACGTCGTTCACCGTCCATGCCCTCGGGCTACCCCGGGCCATCGGTCGAGAAACCGCAGTCGGCGGAGCGGTGGATAGCCTTTCGCCCGAGTGAAGACCTGGGTGCTCACCGGCTCGCTTGAGAACTTCCGCGCCACCCGCGATGGGGGCTTCGGGCTGATCGGGGCCAAGGAGGGCCGCCGAGCGATGGCGGAGCAGATCGAGCCCGGCGACGAGATCGTGTTCTACGTGACCGGCGTGCAGGCCTTCGGGGGCGCGGTGCGCGTGGTGTCGGAGATGTTCGAGGACCGGACAAAGGTGTGGCCGGGAAAGCCCGGCAAGGCGGATCAGTATCCGTGGCGCTTCGAGACCGAGCCGGTGGCGGTGCTCGACGAGGAGCGTTTCGTGCCCGCCGTGGAGCTGGCCTCGGCTCTCGAGCACGTGCGCAAGTGGCCGGCCAAGCACTGGCACCTCGCGTTCCAGGGGCAACTGCGCACGGTCTCTGAGGCCGACGCCGCTCTCCTCCACGAGCGTATGGGCGCAGCGGCGCGGGCACCGGCGGCCTGACGGGTGGAGCACGGTCGCCACTACACGGTGGAGCAGGCCAATGCCGCGATCCCCTGGGTCCGCGAGCGCCTCGAGGGCCTGCGCACCGCCCGCGCCGAGCTCAACGACGAGGAGGCGCGGGCGGCGCTCTCCGAGGCCGGCCCCACCAACGGCGGCGGCGGCCCCGGGCACCTGGTGTCGAGCGCCTTCCTGGCGATGCGTAGCGCTCTCGGCGAGCTCCGCGAAATGGAGGTGGTGCTGCGCGATCTCGATCGCGGCCTGGTGGACTTTCCCTCGCTGCGCGACGGGCGCGAGGTGTACCTCTGCTGGGTAGAGGACG
The DNA here is from genome assembly GCA_037721005.1 of Thermoleophilaceae bacterium. GTDB lineage: Bacteria > Actinomycetota > Thermoleophilia > Solirubrobacterales > Thermoleophilaceae > JAAYBF01. The sequence goes on from JBBJNU010000026.1 coordinate 10,251, forward strand.
AGGACGAGGTGTGGTTCTGGCACGAGCCAGAGGCCGGCTTCGACGGGCGGCGCCCACTCGAAGATGGTTGAGACCTGGCGCGGGCTGAGCACCGAGCAACGGGTGGCGGGGGTCGGTGCCGTGCTGCTGGTGGTGAGCACGTTCGGACAGTTCTCCTTCATCGAAGCGGCAGTCGTGCTCACGGGGATAGGCGTGCTGGTGCTACTCAGGGAGCGCGGCGGGGGCAGGGAGTTCCACCTCCCCGGGGGGGACGGCACGGTGATTCTCCTGGCCGGCCTGTGGTCAGCTGTCCTGATCCTGACCCGGATACTCGACCGGCCGCTCGGCCAGAGCGTGCTCGCGCTGGCCTGTGCAGCGGTTGTGGCAGCCGCGGGCCTACGGGAGAGAAGCACGCGCCCTGCGGATGACGTTGCTCGACCGGTGCGCAAACCCCTTGACGAAGACGAGACCGTGCGCCTCTCCTCCCACGACGAGCGCACCGTGCGACTGCCGCCAACCGAGACGTAGGCCGCGCCGATGCTCGAAGCCGGCTTCTGGGGGTTCGTGGGCGGCGCCTCACTCATTCTGGGCGCGGGCATCGGGGTTTACGTGCGCTTCTCCCAGCACGTGATCGCCCTGATCATGGCCTTTGGCGCCGGCATCCTGATCTCGGCTCTCGCCTTCGAACTCAGCCAGGAGGCATTCGACCGCGGCGGCGCCGACGCCTTCGCCCTTGGCCTCGGAGCCGGCGCGATCACCTTTTTCCTGGCTGACCGGGCACTCGACAGCAAGGGCGGCCGCGACCGTAAGCGCTCGGGCGGAGAGCAGGAGGGCAACTCTTCCACCGGACTGGTGCTCGGCGCCCTGCTCGACGGCATCCCGGAGTCGGTGGCGATCGGACTCACCCTGCTCGAGGGCAAGGGAGTGGGTATCGCCGTGGTCGTGGCCGTGTTCCTGTCCAACGTGCCGGAGTCGCTGGCTGCCGCCACGGGCATGCGAAAGGCAGGACACGGGCGCACGGGCATCCTGGCTCTGTGGCTTGGCGTGGCGCTGATCTCGGCGATCGCGGCGGCCGTGGGCTACGCGACGCTGGACGGGGCCTCGGCCAACGTGACGGGCTTCATCCAGGCCTTCGCGGCCGGAGCCGTGCTCACGATGCTGGCCGACACGATGATGCCCGAGGCCTTCGAGAACGGCGGCCGGGTGGTGGGCCTCATGACCTCGCTGGGGTTCGCTCTCGCGTTTCTGCTCTCGACGCTGGAGTAGCCGCGCGCGGGCCCACGCGGTGGTTCTGGGCAACCGGCCGGGGAGCGCCCACCAGCTGCCCGCCCGAGCATCCATCCGCCTCCGTCGGGCGCCCCTTCTCGGGGTTGCGAATCCCGAGCAGGGCGAGTAGGCCGCCCAGAGCGACGAGCGAGGCGGAGATCGTCATGGCCAGATGGAAGGCCTGCACCGAGGAGTCGGCCCTGTCGCCGTACTGTGCCGCCACTACAGCTCCCACGATCGCTATCCCCAGTAGGCCGGCGACCCGCGCCACAGCGTTATTGATCCCGCTGGCGATACCGGCGTTGCGGTCCTCCACGTCGGCCAGCACCGTCGCCGTGAGCGGCGCCACCGTCATCGACAGGCCCACTCCGAAGATCACCAGCGGGGGGAGGAGATCGGCGGCGTAGTCGACCTCTGTCCCGAGCCGTGTCAGCAGGGCGAGACCGACAGCCATCACGAGGGGCCCACCGCCCATGAACAGCCGCGGACCCAGCCGGTCGGCGAGCGCGCCGAAGCGCCGCGAGAGTCCGAACATGAGGATGGTGACCGGCAGCGCCGCCGTGCCGGCGGCCACGGCGCTGTAGCCGGCCGCTCCCTGGAGAAAGAGCGCGAGGAAGAAGAACAGGAGCGACAGGCCGGCGTACATGGCCAAGGTCTCCACGTTGCCCACCGCGAAGTTGCGCCGGGCGAACAGGTCGAGGCGGAGCATCGGATGTGAGGCTCGGCCCTCGTAGAGCAGGAAGGCCACGAAGAGCAGAATGCCCCCGAAAAGTGGCACGAAGCATGTGGGGTCGCCGAAACCACTGTCCGGCTGGCGGATGAGCCCGAAGGTGAATCCGGCCAGGCCGAACGCGCACAGCCCTCCGCCGACCAGGTCGACCTTCGCGCTGGCATCGGAGCCGCGGCCCTTGGGCACGAACCGGGTGATCAGGACCAGGGTGATCAGCACGAGGGGCACATTGATCGCAAAGATGTACCGCCAAGAGGCGGCGTCCACGAGCTGTCCTCCGATGAGCGGGCCGAGGATGGTGCCCACCGCGCCCCACGCCGTCCAGGACCCCACCGCCCTGCCCCGCTCCTGCACCGGGAAGGCCCCCACGATCACGGCCAGCGCCACCGGGGTGAGCAGGGCTCCCGCCGCGCCCTGGAGTGCACGCCCGATCACGAGCACCTCGATCGTCGGCGCGAGCGCGCACACGAGCGACGTGAGCCCGAAGCCCAGCACTCCGAGCGAGAAGACACGGCGCTCTCCGAAGATGTCCCCGAGCGCGCCGCCCACCAGAATCAACGAGGCCAGGGTCACGAGGTAGGCGTTTGCCGTCCACTGCTGGCCCGCGAAGCCGCCACCGAGATCGTCCCGGATGGCGGGCAGGGCCACGTTCACCACCGTGGCGTCCACGGTGACCACCGTGGACCCGAGGATGGCCGCCGCGAGGATCAGCCGCTTGCGGCGCTCGTCGAGGGAGGGCGCCTGGGCATCGGCCATACGTCGAGTATGCAGATGGGCGTTCGCGGGCTCGCGAGACGGTGCCGATCACTGGCTCGAGCGGCCCACGGACGGGCCATAACGCGCAAGAGGTGCGGCTCGATATTCCCTCTACGAGCACGGTGGCCGCCCACGGGCGGCCACCGGCTGTTCTAGTCCTCGTCGAGGACTGAGCTGGGCGTCCTCGGGCGAGCATGCCGAGGACGCAGGGAGGCCGCAGTGCTTTGCACGCGGCCGACCGAGGACAAAGGCAGGCGACGCGCGAGGGCGTTCAGGTCAGTCCTCAAAGAAGGCGTAGCCGTAGGAACCACGCTTGTACGCGAGCTTGGCTATGGCGATCTGGCTCTCGTCGTCGTTGTTCTCGACCTGGTCGAGGTTGGAGTCCACGCGCCTTGCCGCCCGAGTGCAGAACGACTTCGCGATGTAGCGCTCCTGGCCCGAAGGCTCGACGCCGTGCTCGTGGAGGTGAGCGGTGGCCCGCGAGAGCACCGCGATCTGCGCATAGATGTCGGACACGGCGTCGGACAGGCGCTTCTGCTGGAACTGGCGCCTGATGATCTCGCCCTTGTGCTCGCGCAGCAGTGACTCGGAGGCGGAGGCCAGGCGCTTGACCTGCTCGGTCACCGGGGCGGCGATCGAGTCGAGGTCGGCGTGGGCCTTGGTGATCCGATCGGGGCGCATCTCGCGCTGCACGCGGCCCGCGACGTAGTCAGCCAGTACGCCGATCGAGCCGATCGGGTCGCCCAGGTTCACGCCGCCGAGCCCCTTCAGGCGCTCACCGACGGGCTTCATTCCCGACAGGGCCACAAAGGCACGCATCACGTCGTTGGAGCCCTCGAAGATTGGGAAGATGCGCGTGTCTCGGAGCACCTTCTCGTAGGGCTCGTCGCGCATGTAGCCAGCTCCGCCCTTCAGCTGCAGCGAGCGGTTCACGGCGTACCAGAGGAACTCGGTGCTCGACACCTTCACCATCGCCGACTCGAGCGAGTAGTCGGGCACACCCTTGTCCACCAGCCCGCACGTGAGGTAGGCCATCGACTCGATGCCAAACAGGTACGACACCATCCAGCCGATCTTGTCCTGCACAAGCTCGAAGTCGGCGATGGGCTGGCCGAACTGCTTGCGCTCCTTCACGTGCTCGATCGTGCGGTCGAGCAGGAACTTCGCGCCACCCACAGAGCCCGTGCCGAGGCTCATCCGGCCGTTGTTGAGGATGTGCATGGCGATCTTGAACCCGTCGCCGGGCTCTCCGAGCACGTTCTCGGGTGGCACCCGCACGCCGTTGAAGTGCAGCTCGCGAAGGTCGTTGCCGCGAAGGCCCATCGTGTCGAAGCGCTTGCCCACCTCGAAGCCCTCCATGCCCTTTTCGAGGATGAACGCGGTGTGGCGGCGCTCCCCGTCGTGCTCGGTGGCGGCGAAGGTCACAAAGGTGCTGCCCTTCTCGCCGTTGCCGATGTAGTGCTTCATCCCGTTCACGCGCCACGCGCCGTCTGCCTCGCGCTCGGCTCGCGTGTGCATGCCGTGCACGTCGGAGCCCGCATCGGGCTCGGTGAGGGCAAAGCCGGCGAGCTTGCGTCCGCTGGCGAGGTCGGGCAGGAACCGGGCCTTCTGCTCGTCGGTGCCGAAGATCACGATGCCCTTCATCCCGATCGATTGGTGCACGCCCATGATCACCGACAGCGTGGGGTCCACCTGGGCGAACACCTCCGACACGCGGCAGTAGCCGGTTTGCGACAGGCCCTGCCCCCCGTACTCTTCGGGAACGTAGAGGCCCATGAGGCCCCGCTCGCCCATCGCCGCGATCGTCTCGTCCCCGATCCAGCGCTTCTCCTCCACCTCGCGCGGATCGATCATCTCCGCCGCCACCTCGCGCATGGCCTGGCAGAGCCCGCGGATCTTCTCCTGTTCGCTGTCGTCCGGCTTGGGGAAGGGAAAGACGATCTCCTCGTGAATCTCCCCGAGGAAAAGGGACTTCGAGAAGGAGGAGACCCCCTCGAGAGGCTGCTCGGACTGCTTTGTCGTCGCCGCCTCCATGGCCATGACGCTAAGCCACCTCGACGACCTGCCGCGGCCCCGGCCCCACGTACCTGGCCGTGGGCCGGATCAGGCGCGCCTCGCGCTTCTGCTCGAGCACGTGTGCTGCCCAGCCACCAACGCGCGCGCATGAGAAGAGCGGGGTGAAGAGATCGGCCGGCACGTCGGCGAAGTCGAGCACCACGGCCGACCAGAACTCCACGTTGGTGGCGAGCACCCGATCGGGCTTGCGCGCCTGCAGCTCGGCCAGCGCCGCCCTCTCCAGCGCCTCGGCGGCCTCGAGCCGTGGGGCGGAGACGTCCCGGGCCGTTGCCCGCAGCACCCGCGCCCGGGGATCCTCGGCCCGGTAGACGCGGTGGCCGAAGCCCATCAGGCGTTCGCCGCGGTCCAGCGCCTCCTTCACCCAGGCCTCGGCGTCGCCCCGCTCGTCGACTTCGTCGAGCATGGCCAGCACCCGCGAGGGCGCCCCGCCGTGTAGGGGGCCGGAGAGTGCTCCCACTCCGGCCGACAGCGCAGCTGCCACGTCGGCGCCCGTGGAGGCCACGACCCGCACCGTGAACGTGGACGCGTTCATGCCGTGCTCGGCGGCGGAGATCCAGTAGGCGTCGATGGCCTGCACGTGCAGTGGATCGGCCTCACCGCGCCAGCGGATGAGAAAGCGCTCGGCGATCGAGGTTGCCTTGTCGATATCGGTCTGGGGGACCG
>JBBJNU010000160.1:0-4372 GCA_037721005.1 Thermoleophilaceae bacterium
CAGTAGCCCCCGGAAGGCGGCCGGCACCTGCTTGACTGACCGCTGTGTGCGGCATCGCCGGCATCTACGCGCCCGGCGGACAGGCGTCCGAGCATCTCGTGCGCTCCATGGTCGAGCGGCTCGTTCACCGCGGGCCCGACGGCGAGGGCTATCACCTCGAGCACCGCCTCGCCCTGGGGATGCGTCGCCTGGCGATCGTCGACCTGGCGGGGGGCAGCCAGCCGCTCTACAACGAGCAGCGCAATGTCGCGGTCGTGTTCAACGGCGAGATCTACAACCATCGTGAGCTGCGCGCCTGGCTGGAGGGCCGCGGGCACTCGCTGAGCTCGCAGACCGATGGCGCGGTGCTCCCCCACCTGTTCGAGGAGCTCGGGCCGGCGTTCGTCGAGCGCCTGAACGGCATCTTCGCCGTCGCCGTCTGGGACGCCGAGCGTCAGACGTTGCATCTGGCACGTGACCGCTTCGGCGTCAAGCCGTTGTACTGGACCGAGCAGGACGGGCGGTTGAGCTTCGCTTCCGAGATCCGTGCGCTGCTCGCAGACCCCGCCATTCCGCGCGAGGTCGATCTGGAGGCGGTCGACCACTTCCTGACCTTCCGGTTCATGCCCTCCCCGTACACGCCGCTCGCCGGAGTGCACAAGCTGCCGCCGGCCGGCACGCTCAGCCACAGCTCTGGCGGCGTCGAGCACGGCAGCTACTGGGCCGCGGCGCCCACCCGCCGGCGCAGCGATCGGTCGACCCTGGCGCACGAGTACGCCGACGCCTTCGAGCGCGGCGTGGTGCGCCAGATGATGAGCGACCGCCCGATCGGTGTCATGCTCAGCGGCGGAGTCGACTCGGCGGCTATCACCGCCGTGCTGGCGAAGCACTCCAGCCAAGTGCGGACGTTCACCATTGGCTTCTCGACCGGTGGCGACACCGACGAGACCTCGCTGGCGGCCGAGACCGCTCGGCTATTCGGGGCTGAGCACGAGCACCTGATCCTCGGCCCCTCCGACTACCTCGAGGCGCTTCCACGGTCGCTGGAGATCCTCGAGGAACCAGTCGGGTCGAACAGCAGCCTTGCGGTCAACTTCGTGGCGGACCTCATGCGACCCACCGTGCCGGTGGCCCTCTGCGGCCAAGGAGCCGACGAGCTGATGGGCGGATACTGGCGTCACCTCGGGCTGAAGCTGTCCCAGCTCGGGCGGCGGGTGCCCGGCGCGCGGCTCGCGGCACAGCTGCCCGGCCTCGACCGGCGCGTACGGCTGGCCCGCGGACTGCGGACGTTGCGGGCAGGGGACGACCTGGACCTGCTGATGACCACGTACCGGCTGTTCCGCGACGAGGACAAGCTCCGTCTCTACCGAGCGTCAACCGCCGAGCGGCTGCGGGACGGCAACCCTCCCGAGGCGACCGTCGAGCGGCTGCGCGAGCGGGTCTCACATCTCGACCCGCTCGCCCAGATGCTTTACGTGGACACCCGCCTGTGGCTTCCCGACGAGCTCCTGCTGATCGCCGACAAGATGTCGATGGCGGCCTCCGTCGAGCTGCGAGTGCCGTTCCTCGACCAGGATCTCGTGGCCCTTGCCGAGTCGGTCGACTCCGGGCAGAAGATCCGTGGGCTCACACGCAAGTCGCTGCACAAGCAGGCGATGCTGCGCTGGCTTCCGCGGGAGATCGTCTACCGCAAGGAGCGCGGCTGGAACACCCCCGCCGGCGAATGGCTGCGTTACGAGCTGCGTCCGCTGCTCGAGGACGTGCTGCTCACCGACGGCGAGGTCTGTCGCGAGCTTTTCGAGGAGCGCGAGATGCGCCGCCTGATCGAGACACATGCGGCCGGCGCGTCGGACCACACCCGGCTCCTCTACGCGCTGCTGAGCCTGGGGCTCTGCTACCGGGGGCTGGCGGTGCCCGCCTGAGCGGCGAACGCGCCAACCGCGGTGGTGATCCGCTCCAGGTCCTCGGAAGCCAGGTGCGGGTGCATGGGCAGCGAGAGCTGGCGCCGGGCTCGCTCCCGGGCCGCCAAGCACGGCTCGCCCGAGCCTGCGAACGCCGGGGTGTCCGGCATCGCAGTCCGATAGTGAACGCCGGTCATGATCCCCGCCTCGCGGAGGTGCTCTGCCAATTCGTCGCGCCCTTCAAGCAGGACCGGGAAGAGATGGTGGACTTCGGCGGTGGGCTCGTCCACGGGCGGGTCGAGGATCTGCGCCGGCAGCTTCTCGCGCAGAGCCGCGGCCGCGGCGCGGCGCGCCTCCGTCCACCGCTCCAAGTGGGGCAGCTTGGCTGACAGAACGGCGGCCTGCATGGGATCCAGCCGGCTGTTTCGGCCGATGACCACATGCACGTCTCGGCCGGCGCGTCCGTGATCGCGAAGCAGCCGGATCTGCTCTGCGAGCCTTGCGTCGCCCGTCACGGCGGCCCCGGCGTCACCGAGGGCGCCGAGGTTCTTGCCCGGATAGAAGCTGAAGCACCCCACATGGCCGACGGTGCCGGCGCTGCGGCCGTCCCGCCGGGCCCCGTGGGCCTGAGCGGCGTCCTCCACGATCATCAGGTCGTTCTCAGCGGCGAACCTCATCACGGCGGCCATGTCGACCATCCGTCCGTAGAGGTGGACCGGGATCACCGCGCGAGTGACGGGGGTCAACCGCGCCGCGGCATCGCCCAAGTCGATGAGCCCGCTCTCTTCCTCGACGTCCACGAAGCGCGGCGCGGCGCCTGTCGCGCTGACGGCCTCAGCCGTGGCTATGAACGTGTTGGCAGGGACGAGCACCTCGTCGCCGGGCCCGATCCCGAGGGCCCGCAGCGCGAGCTCGATGGCATCCGTGCCATTAGCCACGCCGATGACGTGCTCGGCGCCGAGGAAACTCGCGAAGTCGCTCTCGAACGACGTTATCTCGTCACCGCCCACGTAGCGATGGCTGCGACATACGCGCAGGACGGCAGCCTCCAGCTCGTCGCCGAGCTCGGCCCAGACGGCCTCGAGGTCCACGAGCGCAAGCTTCTTCACGCCTTGGGTTCCTCCGCGGCCGCTCCCGCGGGCACGGCTCCCCCGCCACTGGCAAGTGAGCGCTGGGCTGCCTCGAGGATGGCCACGGTACGGCGGCCGTTGGCTGGGCCGGTCAGGGGAGTAAGCCCCTCGCGTATGCACTCCGCGAAATGCTCGGTCTGCACTGCCAGCGGCTCGCGCATCTCGATCTTCGGGATCAGCACGTCGCCCGCGCGAGCGAGCATCTGGAAGCGCCCGAAGTCCGCGAAGGCGCCCATGGAGGGATGGTCTCCAGACGAGCGCTGGACGCCCTTGTCGTAGATGCGGATCTTCTCGTCCGGCGAGACGTCGTCGTAGACGGCCATCTTCTGGCTGCCGACGATGGTGGCCTCACGGATCTTGTTCGGGTCGAGCCAGCTGCAGTGCACGTGCCCCAGCACACCGCCTTCGAACTCGATGCTCAGGAATACGACGTCCTCGATCCCGTCCTGGAGCCAGGCGGCGCCCGTGGCGGTCACCCGCCGGGCATCCTTGCCAAGCCACGAACAGAGAATCGAGATGTCGTGCGGGGCGAGGTTCCACAGCGCGTTGGCGTCGCTGCGCACGATGCCGAGGTTGGTCCGGCGCATCGAGATGTAGTACGGATCACCCAGCTCGCCCGCCGCGAGGTAGCGTCCTACTGCGCGTACCGCCTCGCTGTACTCGAACGTGTGACCGACCATGAGCACGAGATCTCGGCGGGCGGCCTCCGCGGCCAACTCGTCGCACTCGGCGACCGACGTGGCAAGTGGCTTCTCGACGAGCACATGCTTGCCGGCTCGAAGCGCCTCGAGCGCGAAGCGATGGTGCAGAGCGATCGGAAGCGCCAGGATCAGTGCGTCGACCCCTGGATCCTCGATCAGCTCCTGCCAGTCGGCGGTCAGCCGAGCCCCGGGATGCATGCGCCCCGCGCGCCCCAGCGAGCCCTCGTCCTTCTCGCAGATCACGGAAAGCTCGCAGCGCTCGCCCGCGGCGACGTTGCGGGCCAGGTTCGGACCCCAGTAGCCATAGCCCGCGATTCCGATCCGGACACTGCGCTCGTGGTCCTCGGCAGCGGCGGTCATTCAACCCACGGCGTGCTCACGCACCCGACCCGACCTTTGCCTCCGCCTTGGCCTTCCGGGGGCGCTTCGGCTTGCTCTTCGGCCGTCCGTAGTGTCGCGAGTCTGCATCCCCGTAGTACCCGGCGATGCGCTCCCCGCCGGTCAAGACCACGCCGAGGACGCTCGCGCTCACCTGCCTCAGGGTGCGTAGCGTCTGCCGGGCGGCATCCTCGGTCGTGTAGCCGAGGCGGGATACGAGGATCACGTCGTCCACGTGGTTCACGAGCGTGAGCGGGTCGTGCACAAGGCCGACCGGGGCCGT
>JBBJNU010000027.1:0-15716 GCA_037721005.1 Thermoleophilaceae bacterium
TACGAGTCTCGGCGGGCGGAAGCGCTGCACACCTAGGCCCTCCGGGCAGTGCAGCGACCTCCATCGTCGGGGTTACGCGTCTCTATTCGCCGCGAGCCCGAGGTTTCCGGTCAAACGTTCCGAGAAGGGGCACTAGTCGAGCTCGCGCTCGAGCAGTCGCGTGGCCGCACTGGCGGGATCCAGGCGCCGGGCCACCACCTCGTCGAGCATCTCCTGCACCGAATCATCCTCGGCCAGTGACTCCTCCAGCTTTCGCCGCATGCGCCCGGCCGCGAGCGCGATCACCTCATTCATGAGGTTGCGCCGGCGGCGTTCGGAGAGCGTGCCCTCCTGCTCGATGTAGGCGCGGTGGGCGGCGATCTGCTCCGCCAGCTCTTCGATGCCCTTGCCCTCCGAGGCCTCGGTCTGCACGACGGGCACCTGCCAGCCCTCCTGGGAACCGAGGCTCAGAACACCGCGGATCTCACGCACCATCGTGTCGGTGAGGGGATGGTCGGACTTGTTGATGACGATCACGTCGGGGATCTCCATCACCCCGGCCTTCAGCGCCTGGATGGAGTCGCCGGCGCCCGGCATGAGCACAAGCACCACTGTGTCGGCGTGGTCGATGATGTTCACCTCGGCCTGGCCGATGCCCACTGTCTCGAGGAACACGTCGTCCTTGCCAGAGGCGTCCATGAGCAGCGCGGCCTGCAGGGTGGCCTCGGAGAGCCCGCCGAGCGAGCCGCGGGTGGCCATCGAGCGGATGAACACGCCCGAGTCGAGGAAGTGCTCGGTGAGGCGGATGCGGTCGCCCAGCAAAGCGCCCTTGGTGAACGGGGACGAGGGGTCGATGGAGAGCACGGCCACCCGGCGCCCGGCCTTGCGCTGCTCGGCGGTCAGCGCTGCGATCAGCGTGGACTTGCCGACACCGGGCGGGCCCGTCAGCCCCACCATCTGGGCGTTACCGGTCTCCGGGTAGACCTCGCGAACGAGCGCCCAGCCCTCGGGGTCGTCGTTCTCCACGAGCGAGATCGCCCGCGCGAGCGCGCGCTTCTCCCCGGCGAGGAGGCCTTCCTTGAGCTCGGCGGCGGTGCTGGCGGTGCGTGCCATCAGGCCGCGCATCCTACGGGCCGGCGCTGCTCGAACGCCTACCGCGCGCAGTCTGCCTAGGACTCGCATCGCCATCACTCGTAGGCCAGCGCCTCCAGCACGTTGAGCTTCGCGGCCCGGCGCGAGGGCAGGATCGCGGCGAGCACCCCGACCAGGGCCGCCAGGATGAGGATGACCAGCAGGGTCACGTAGGGGAACGAGAGCGAGAAGCCCTCGTCCGCCAGCGGGCGCGACACGAGCACCGAGAACACGATGCCCAGCACCATCCCCAGCACGGCTCCGATCAGCGCGGTGATCACGGCCTCGTAACGGATCACGCGCTTGACCTGCCTGCGCGACATGCCCACCGCCCGCAGCAGTCCGATCTCACGCGTGCGCTCGAAGATGGAGAGCGCGAGCGTGTTCACGATGCCGAACACCGAGATCAGCACCGCGAGCGAGAGCAGCGCGTAGATGAGGCCCACCACCCCTTGGATCGACGACCGCTGGGAGGCCTTCAGCTCGGTCTGGTTCTGGACCTCCACCGACGGGAAGTCGCGGTCGATCACCGCCGTGGCCGCCTTCTGCACGGCCTTCGCGTTTGCACCGTCGCTCACGGCCAGGAAGGTGATCGACGCCTGCTCGTTGCCGAAGTCCTCCCTCAGCGCCTCGTCGGTCACGAGGAGCGAGCCGAAGAAGTCGGCGTTGTCCTTTATGCGCCCGCGCACGGTGAGGGCCACACGCGTGCCCGTGGGCGTGAGCACGCTCAGCTTGTCCCCTACGCCGACATCGTTGGAGGTGCCCCAGGCGTCGTCGATCACCGTGTCGCCGCGGCCCAGGTTCTCGATGGTGTCGTCCGAACCCTCGGCCCATTCGAACTTGAGCACGTCGCTCACGGTGGCCGGATCCACCCCGCCGATCCGCTCGCCCTTGCCCACGCCGCGCACGTCGGCCTGAATCGAGCTGAGCGAGGACACGGTCTCCACGCCGTCCACGGCGCGCAGCGCCTCCCCCGCCCGCACGGGGATCGGGGAGAAGCCGTCCTGGTTCTGGAGCACGATGTCCCCGGCGAAGCTCTTGTCGATCGCGTCGTCGATCGAGGACGAGATACCCGCGGCGAACACGGTCACGAAGGCCACAAGCGCCACCCCGATCATCAGCGCCGCGGCGGTGGCGGCCGTGCGGCCGGGCTTGCGAACCGCGTTCTCGCGGGCGAGGCGGCCGGTGAGGCCGGTGAGCCGCTCGATCGGGCGGCCCGTGGCCGAGGCCAGTGGGCGTACCAGCAGGGGGCTGAAGATGGCCACCCCGAAGATGGCGAGCGCCGCTCCCCCGCCCATGAGCCCCGCCGCCTGCGACGAGGACTCGGTCCCGCCGAACAGTCCGTACGAGGTGAGGGCGATACCCAGGACCACGAGCAGTACGGCCACCGCGGTCAGGAGCTTCCCGCGCCCGCGGGACTCGGGCAGCTCGCCCTCGGCCAGCGCGGCCATGGGGGTCACGCGCGTGGCCCGCAGAGCAGGGAGCAGAGCGGAGAGAAGCGTGACGATCATTCCCACCGCCAAGGCCACGATCACGGTGCGTCCAGCGAGCACCGTGCCCTGGTTGGGCAGGTCGATGCCGAAGGCCTTGAACAACGCCGAGATGCCGGCCGCGAAGAGAAATCCTCCGGCGAGTCCCGCCAGCGAGCCCACGATGCCGATGACGGCGGCCTCGGCGATCACCGAGGTGAGCACCTGCCGGCGCGACGCCCCCAGTGTGCGCAGGAGCCCGAACTCCCGGACACGCTGGGCGACGGTGATCGAGAAGGTGTTGAAGATCAGAAAGCCCCCCACGAACAGCGACACGCCGGCGAACACGAGCAGCGCGATGCTGATGAAGCCGAGGTCCTCCTTTATGTCGGCCGTGTCGTCGGCCGCGACCTGGCGCCCCGTGCGCACGTCGAGCGACCTCGGCAGCTCCGCGCGGATGCGGTCGCGCAGCGCGTCCGGGCTAACGCCGTCCTCGGCCGCCACCGCCACCAGGTCGAAGCGACCCTTCTTGCCGGTGATGCGCTGGGCCTCGGCCAGGGTGAGGGTCACGGAGGTGGCGCCACCGAACGATGTGCCGCCGAGGCTCGTGAGGCCCACGATCTTCGGCCGGATCTGGCGCTCCTCGGCCACCACCCCAACGCGGTCGCCGATCTTGAGACCCGCGTTCTTGGCCGCAGCCTGATCCAGTGCCACCTCACCGGCCTTTCGCGGCTGGCGCCCCACCTCGTAGGTCTGAGGATCGAAGCGCCCTGTGGAACCAGAGAAGATGAAGTTGGGTGCCTGCTCGGCCCCGAGGGACTCGCCGTCCTTGTCCACCACACGGCCGAGGGAGGCGATGCCACCCTCCGCTGCCTCCACTCCCTCCACGCTCTCCACGCGCTCGAGCACCGAGGCCTTGAACGGGGGCGGCTCGCGGTCGTCCTGCTCCACCTGCTCGCGCGGTGAGATCTCGACGTCGGTGCCCTTCACCGCCTGGGTGAAGATGTCCTCGAACGATCGGTTGATGGTGTCCGTGAACACGTACGCGCCGCTCATCAGCCCGACGCCGAGGAAGACGGCGAGCACGATCGAGAACACCCGCGCGCGGCGGGCGGCGATCCCCTTGAGGGCGACCTTCAGCATGCGCTAGCTCTCGGCCCGCATCAGTCCCAGCACCTCATCCTCGGTGCCGGCAAAGCCGTCGTGCGCGACCTTGCCGTCGCGCAGCAGCACGAGGCGGTCCGCGTAGGCGGCGGCGTGCGCCTCGTGGGTCACCATCACCACCGTCTGGCCGAACTCGTCGACCGACTGGCGCAGGAGTCCGAGCACCTCGTCGGAGGCCTTGGAGTCGAGGTTGCCGGTGGGCTCGTCGGCGAACACCACCGCGGGGCGCGAGGCGAGCGCCCGGGCCACCGCCACGCGCTGCTGCTGCCCGCCCGAGAGTTCGGACGGGCGGTGGGTGAGCCGGTCGCCGAGGCCCACGATCCCCACCAGCCGATCGATCCACTCCTTGTCGGGCTCCACGCCGGCTATCGAAAGCGGCAGCCGGATGTTCTCCTCGGCGGTGAGCACGGGGAGGAGGTTGAAGAACTGGAAGATGAAGCCGAGCTTGTCCCGGCGCAGCTCGGTGAGCGCGGCGTCGTCGAGCTCTGAGATCTCGGTGCCATCGATCTGCACGGAGCCTCCCGTGGGCCGGTCGAGCCCCGCCAGGATGTGCATGAGCGTGGACTTGCCCGATCCCGACGGCCCCATGATCGCCGCGAACTTTCCCTGCTCGAAGGCCACGGATACGCCGTCGAGGGCGTCCACGGCGGCGTCGCCCTCGCCGTAGCGACGATGGAGGTCGGTGGCGGCGACGATGGATGAGGTCAGGGTGCTCATGTCGTCACTTTTTCACGTGAGGCGAGCTGACCGGTGTCCGGGATGTTCCCCGGCAGACGACACCTATCATCGGCCGCCATGGAAGTACTGGCTGCTCCACCGGCCGAGGCGCGCCGGGCCCCCGCCCCGCTGCACGGGGGACCCCGGGCGCTGCTGGCGTTCATGCGCGCCCACCGGATGCTCACCCCCCGCTACGCCCGGCTGGCGGCCACCTTCGTGCGGCGCCGCTACCTCACCACCTACGGCAGGCGGCTGCACACCGATGGCCTGGCCTTCATCGCCCCCGACGTGACCCTGCAGATCGGCGGCGAGGGCAGGATCGAGCTCGGGCGGTGGTCTTGGCTCGGGCACGGCACGAAGATCCGCTGCCACGAGGGGGTAGTCTCGATCGGCGCCAAGACGGTGTTCGGACAGGAGTGCACGATCTCCGCCTACCAGCACGTGTCGATCGGGCGTGAGTGCGTGATCGCCGACCGCGTGATGCTCATCGACTTCGACCACGGGTCGGTTGAGACCGAGCGCCCGGTGCGGCTGCAGGGCATCTACAAGCGCGACGTGCGCGTGGGGCACAACGTATGGATCGGATACGCCGCGAGCATCCTCCGCGGGGTGACCGTGGGCGACAACGCGATAGTCGGCGCCGGGGCGGTGGTTACCCGCGACGTTCCCGCCAACGCCGTGGTGGCGGGGGTGCCGGCCCGGGTGCTGCGCATGCGCGACGAGCCTCAGCAGATGCGGTGGGAGTGAGCGCCCCGGGACCCCGACTGCTGGCCCGGGGGCCGTGGAAGCCGCGGCAGGTGCACGCCACCTGGAGCGAGGACGCGTACGAGCCCGAGCCGGAGGCCAGTGCGGGCGCCGACGCCGTGCTCGACTCCCTGCGTGAGCGCGGCTCGCCCACCCACGACGGGATGAGTGCCCGGATGGCGTCCTTCGAGGCCACGCCCGAGGGCCTGTCCTTTGAGCTCGAGCCGGCGCGGTGGGCCCTTCGGCTCGCCGAGGGCGGAGCCCAGGGCATGTCGGCGCTGTGCGTGGTGCGCGACGCCGAGGGACGGTGGCTGGCCGGGCGCCGAGCCGCCTGGCTCGCCTCGTGGCCGGGCCGATGGGCCCTTGGCGCGGGCGGGGCGGTGGATGTGGGTGAGAGCCCGGCGCACACGCTGGGCCGCGAGCTGATGGAGGAGTGGTCGGTACGGGCCGAGCGCCTGAGCGTGGAGGCCCTGGTGCGGCTGCCCTCGGGTCTCGTGCTGCTGGTCGGCCTCGCCTGGCTGGAGCCCGGCGCCGAAGTGACCATCGATCCCGAGCACGACGCCTGCGCCTGGTGGCCGGCCGACGTGGGTCAGTGGCCCCCCGAGGCCGACGAGCCCCTGAGGCGCATGGCCGCGCTGCTGGCCGTCACCTCGCGGTAGAGCGCGGCCGCCTGGCTCGCCACGTCGGCCCAGTCGAAGGTGAGCACGTGCTCTGAGGCCTCGGCCACGAGGCGCTCGCGCAGCTCGGCGTCGGTGAGCACCCGTTCGGCCATCTGGCCGAGCGACTCGGGGTCGCGCGAGCGAAAGCGCAGCCCCACGTTCTCGTTGGGCACCACCTCGCGCAGACCGCCGGTGTCGGCCACGAGACACGGGCAGCCGGAGGCCATCGCCTCGAGGGCCACGAGGCCGAAGGGCTCGTAGATCGACGGCACCACCGTGAGGTCCGCGATGCGGTAGAGCGAGTGCAGAACGTCGTCACCGATCCAGCCGAGGAAGGTTCCGTGGTCGTCGAGGCCGAGCGCGCTTGCCTGTTCGCGCAGCTCACGCTCGGCGGTTCCCGAGCCGGCCACGAGGTAGCGCACGTTGCCCACGCGCTCGATCAGGCCGGGGAGCGCCTCGAGGGCGAGCTGGAAGCCCTTCTCGTACACGAGCCGGCCAACCAGGAGCACCAGGCGTTCATCGGGCTTGGCGAAGCACGCGCGGAGCGTGTCGAGGTCGTCCACGGGTACGAGCTCGGAGGGATCGATCCCGTTCGGGATCACGGTTATTTGGTGCTCTTCGAGGCCGAACACGTCAGCCACGTGCTCGCGCATGTAGGCCGAGCAGGTGATCACGCGCTCCGCCCGGTTGGTCATCCAGCGCTCCACGCCGTGGATGTAGGACTGGGGATGCTTGTCCACCCAGCCCTGGTGCCGGCCCGTCTCCGTGGCGTGAACCGTGACCACGAGGGGGCAGCGGAAGCGATTGGCCAAGTGTTCCGAGGCGCTTGCCACGAGCCAGTCGTGGCCGTGCACCACGTCGAACGAATAGCGGTCGCCCGCCTCCACCCCGGCAGCAAGCATGTCGGCGTTCATGTGCTCGACCCAGGTCACGAACTCGGTGAGGTCACGCGGGCGCTCGGGCTCGAGCACGCGATGCACGCACACGCCCTCCACCTCCTCCTCGGCGGGGTCCTCCTCGCGGCCGCGGGCCAGCACGTGCACCTCGCTTCCCCGGGCGGCGAGGCCCTCGGCGAGCTTGCGCACGTGGCGCGCGAGACCGCCCTCGATCAGGGGCGGGTACTCCCACGACAGGATGAGCACGCGCGTGCTCACGGGGCGAGGAGGGAGGCGGCCGTGAGGTCAGGCGCGAGGCTGCGCAGAGCGGGGACCGGCACGGCCGAGGAGTCTGTCAGAGCGCCGAGAGCGGCGTCGTGCGCGGCCAGGTGCGCCGCCACGCGTCCTTGCGGATAGTCCGCAGCCAGCTCGTTGGTCTCCTGAAAGGCCCAGTCGCTCGACTGCAGGGCCAGCAGCTCGCGGGCGGCGCGGGCGAGCGCGTCGGAATCTCCTCCCGCGGCCGCGGCGGCGACCGTGCGCAGCTCAGCGCCGCGAGTCGCGAAGGCCATCTCGGCCACGCGCGGGGAGTCCCAGGTCGAGAAGTCCTTGTGCGCGCCCCAGCTCGAGGCCTCCAGCTCGCGCTCCACGGGCTCGATCGCCTCCACGGCCTCGCTCACCGTGGCCAGCCTCAGGCCTTGGGCGGAAGCCTCGGCGAACACGGCCCGCAGCCAGGCCTGGCCCTCGTACCACCAGTGCCCGAGCAATTCGGTGTCGAGGGCGAAGGTGAGCAGGCCCGGCCGCCGGCGTTGTGCCGTGTAGGCGTCGAGCCGCTCGCAACAGTGCCCCACAAAGGCCCGCGCGTGCTCGCGTGCCAGGGCGGCGGCTTCAGCGGGCCGGTACGGATCCCCTCCGTTGCTCCAGGGCCGCAGGTCGTGCACCGTGCGCCGGTGGTAGTCGCGATAGAGGTGGTGGGCGGGAAAGCCCGTGTCGCCGTTCCACACGAGCTGCACGCCTGCCCAGTCGATGGGTGCGACCACCACACCCCCGGGAGCGAGCACCGGCTCGAGGTGCTCGGGCGCTCCGTAGCCGTGCACCGCCGTCTGGTCGAGGCACGTCACGCTCACTCCGTGGTCGGCGAGATCGCGCTCGAGGCCGGGCGCGTAGGCGCACTCGGGAAGCCAGAGGCCGCCGCCGAAGCCTCCGAAGCGCCGCTCGTGTGAGGCGATGCCCGTGGCCAGCTGAAGGCGCAGGCCGGCATCGCTGGCCAGAAGCGGCAGCAGCGCGTGGGTGGCGGCGGAGGTCCAGAGCTCCACCGGCCCCTCCGCTGCCAGGCCGGCGAAGCGCCCGAGCAGGTCGCGACCGTCGCGCTCGAGCGTTTCGGCGGCGCGCGCGTAGTCGGTCCCGGCACGACGCACCTCAGCGCCCAGCTCCGGGTATCCGGTGCGCTCGAGGCCGGCGGAGTCCTCGTCGTGCACCGCTCGCCGCGTCCCGCGCAGGAAGCCGAGCAGCCGCTCGCCCGCAGGCCCGGGGAGGCTCTCGAGCTGATCGCACAGCACCGGAGTGAGCCCCAGCGTCACGGGGGCCTCGGCCTCGCCGAGCAACTCGATCAGCGGCAGGTAGACCGTGGCCACGGCCTCCCACAGCCACTCCTCGCCGAAGGGCCAGGTGCCGAAGCCCTCCACGTAGGGCATGTGCGAGTGCAGCACGAGGGCGAGGGCCCCACGGTCGTTCACCTCAGGACTGCCAGGAAGTCGAGCGCTCGGTCCAGCGGTGCCGCCCGAAGGGCGAAGTCGCTGGCCGCGATCGCCGGGGTGAAGCGATCGTAGAAGGGCTTCGTGATCCGCAGGCGGGCGTGCAGGGAGTCCCAGCCGGCCCTGAGCGCCAACTCGTGCAGCGCCAGCTTGCGGGCATGGAAGAGCCCGTGCATCTCGACGCGCTCGAACTGCGACTCACACAGCGCCCGAAACTCTTCGGCGCGGTACTCGTGCACGTGCCAGGGGTTGCCTGAGCGCTCGGCGCCCTCGGGAGCCAGCGTGAGCACGTTGGGGGTCGACACGTAGGCGGTGCCTCCAGGGCGCAGCATGCTCTTCGCGTGGGCGAGCACGGCCTCCGGGTTCTCCACGTGCTCGATCGTCTGAAGGAAGACGAGGGCGTCGCAGGGCTCGGCGAAGGAGTCGATCAGCTCGCGCTCGAAACGAACGCCGGGCCGCGTGTAGCGCGCGCGAGCATGCTCGTGGGCCTCCGGGTTGGCGTCCACGCCGGTTACCCGCGCGGCGCAGTGCGACAGGGTATGGGTGCCGTAACCCTCGCCACACGCGAGGTCCACAACGTCGAGGCCACGGCAGCGCTCGGCTATCCACTCGTACACCACGAGGTGGCGCCGGTACCAGTAGTTCTCCTCGGGCACGTCGGGCAGCGTGCGCTCGCCGGTCAGGGCAAGCGGCGGCACGCCCTCGGGCTGGCCCTGTTGAACGTATTCGGCGACCTCGGTCAAGGCCGCGAGGAGTCTAGGGCGGGTAGACAACCGGCCACGGTGCTCTTCGGCCGCGGCGCGGCGGGTCGCTTCGCCGGGCAGTAGAAGCCCTCCCAGGACGCTGGGGGGTTTGGGCAAACGGTTTGCGTGGGGCGCAATCGGTTTGCGTGGGGCGCAAATGGTTTGCCCAAAACCCCCAGCGCCCCGAGGAGGCACAAATGGGAGAGTGGGAAAGTCCCGCACAGGACCCGGCAGCCTGGCTAGTCTCCGCGCGTCATGGCCCCGCCCGCGACCCTGCAAGAGATCCACGACGCCAACGTGCGCTACCACGACCTGGCGGCCGGCAACTATGACGCCAAGTGGGGGATCGACTACGGCGAGCGCGGGCAGATCCAGGTGCTCGGCAAGCTGCGCAAGGCGCTCGGCACCGCAGAGCCGGGGCCGTTCGCCAAGGGTCTCGAGATAGGCGCCGGCACCGGCTACTTCGGGCTCAACCTCGCCCGCGCCGGCACCGTGGGATCTCTCACCGCGACCGACGTGTCGCCGGGCATGCTCTCCGCTCTCTCGGAGACTGCGCAGCAGCTGGGTCTCGATATCGGGACCGAGTGCTGCGATGCCATCGACCTTCCCTTCGAGGACTCCTCCTTCGACATCGTCTTCGGCCACGCCGTGCTCCATCACCTGCCCGACCTCGAGGGGTGCCTGACCGAGTTCGCCCGCGTGCTGCGCCCCGGTGGGGTGATCGCCTTCTGCGGCGAACCCTCTCGCTACGGCGACCGCCTGATGGAGGTGCCCAAGAGGGTCGCGTTTCGGGCCGCCCCGGCTTGGCGTGCCCTGGTGGGGGCCTCGGCCGCCGAGCGCAACGGGCACCACGTGGGGCCCGAAGAGGACCTGCTCGAGGCCGTGGTGGACGTTCACGCCTTCACACCGCGCGACCTGGCGAGCGCGAGCCGGGCCGCCGGCCTCGACCGCGTCCGGGTGTGCGGTGAGGAGCTGGCCGCCAGCGTGTTCGGCTGGACCAACCGCGCTCTTGAGGCCACCGCGGAGCCCTCGGAGGTGCCGCGGCTCTGGCACGAGTACGCCTACCGCGGCTACCTCGCCCTCCAGGCCGTGGACCGGGCCCTGCTCGAACCGCGGCTGCCGGCGGCCGTGTTCTACAACCTGCTCGTGTCCGCCCGGGTGCCCTCGGCCTAGACTAGGAACGTGAGCGCCGGTGCGCCCGCGAGCACAAGCAGCGCGAAGTCCCACACCCGCACTCGCAGACGCACTGGGCCTGTGGGCGGCCCGATGCGGTAGCGGCCGGCCTCCTGCGCCACCCAGGTGAGCACGGCGTCGGTGATGGCCGCCGGCCGGGCGCGCACGCCCTCCATCGTGTCGAGCAGCGAGCGGCCCGCCGCGGTCAGACGCCCCTCCGAGCCGATGGCGTCGAGCACCGCGATGGTCTCGCGGACGGAGGGCAGCGCTCGCAGCCTGCCGAGGGCGCGGCGTGAGACCTCGCGTAGGCCGTCGGCTCCCGCGGCCGCGCGCAGCCAGGTGGCCACCAGCACCAGCAGCACCGCTCGCGAAGCGCGCCGAAGGCCCTCCTCGATCCCCAGGCCGCTGGTGAGCGCAAACATGAGTGAGGCCGTGCCCAGGAGGGCGGCGAGCACCAGCCCGGTGGGTACAGCGCGGCGGTCGGGACGCGACAGCGCCCAGGCCAGCGCGAGCCAGCCCGCGACAGCGGCAAGCAGTAGGGGCCGGGTGCTCGACAGCAGGAGCACGAAGGCCACGGCCGCGGAGAGACTCACGAGCCGAGGATCGAAACGCCCACGGTGCAGCTCGAGGGCCGGCGCCTCGTCGGTGGCGTCGGCCTCGGTCGCCTCGGGCCACGTGTCGAGCCCGCGCCGGTACACGCTCACCTGCACGATGCTCGCGAACGCCCCCCACACCAGCAGTCCCACCACGCTCAGCACGAGCGTGCCACGCTCGCTCAGCTCAAAGCCGAGCCGGCCGGCGATTGCCTCGTAGCTGCCGGCGTAGGCGTCCACTCCACCGGCGATCACCCACACGAAGAAGGCGAGCCCAGCCGTGTTGGAGATCATGCGGATGGTGAGGCACACGAGAAACTGCGCGAAGGGGCTCCAGCCCCGGGCGTGCAGCCTCCCCATGAGCGGTGCGCTCATCCCCTGTGTGAAGGGCACGCCAAAGCGCGCCGGGCCCATGATCGCGACGGTCTCGAGCATCGCGGCGATGCTCGCGCCGTAGCCCTCGCGCGCGCCGCGGCGCTGGGCTACGCGGGCCAGCGCCGTGCCGCCGGCGAGGGCCACGAAGAAACCGCCGCTGGGCACCGCCCGGGAGGCGAGAAAGGACACCGTGGCCACGTGCGCCGGGCCGGCCGCCTCGCTCGCGGCCGGACCCGTGGCGCGAGGCGCGGCCTCAGACTCGGTAACGCTCGAGGGCATCCTGGCGCGCCGCCTTGTGGTCCACCACCGGCTCGGGATAGTCCACGCCGATCACGCAGCCCACCTCCCGCTGCACGTCGGGCGGCATCTCCCACGGTTCGCCCAGGTATGAGTCCGGTACGTCATTCAGCTCTGGAACGTAGCGACGTACGTACTTCCCGCGGGGGTCGAAGCGCTCCTGGTGAAGGGCGGGGTTGAATATTCGCTTGAACGCAGGCTGTGGGTCCATGCCCACGGAAGCGATCCACTGCCAGTTGCCGTTGTTGTTGGCCTGGTCGCCGTCGATCAGGAGCCGCATGAACCAGCGCTCGCCCCAGCGCCAGTCGATCCCGAGGTCCTTGGTGAGGAAGGACCCCACCACGAGGCGCGCGCGGTTGTGCATCCATCCCTCCTGGCGGAGCTGGCGCATGCCAGCGTCCACGAGCGGAAAGCCGGTGCGTCCTCTGGTCCAGGTCTCGAAGCTCTTGTCGGCATGGCTCCAGTCGATCGTGCCGCGGTAGCGCGCCTGGAACTCGACCTTGGCGTTCGCGGGGAAATGGAGGATGGCCTGCTGGTAGAAGTCGCGCCAGCAGAGCTGGCGGCGGAAGGCGTCACCGGCTTCTCCTGCCGGCGCCCGGTCCTCCAGCTCGCGGGCCGACACGCAACCGAAGCGCAGGTAGGGCGAGAGCCTCGACGTGCCCTCGCGTTCCATGGCGTCGTGGCCGGCGCCGTAGCCCTCCACCCCGCTGCGCAGCCACGCGTTCATGAGCTTGCGGCCCTCGCTCTCGCCGCCGGACGCCGGACCGGGGACTTCCTGCTCGAGACCGAGCTCCTCGAGAATGGGAATCTTTCCCACGTCGAGCGCCGACGGCAGGGCGGGCATCTTCCGAGGTGCCCCCGCCACGTCGCGCCGAGGCTCCTCCTTCCACGAACGCCAGAAGGGAGAGAAGACGGTGTACGGCTTGCCGTTCTTCGTGCGGATCTCGCCCGGAGCGTCGGCCACGCAGAGTCCCGGGTGCGGACAGAGCTCAACCCCCGCGTCGCGCAGCGCCCGTCCGGTGGTCTCTCCACGGGCCCGCGAGAAGGGGGTCACGTCCGCCGTGAAGTGCACCTGTCCGGCGCCGACCTCCTCGGCCAGGGCCGGCAGCTCGCGCTCGGGCGGCCCGTGGCGGAGCACCAGTCCGCTGCCGCGTTCGCGCAGCGAGGCGTCGAGGTCGGTCAGGCATTCGAGCATGAACTGGGTTCGAGGCCCCGAGGCGTGGCGGCCGTGGATCAGGCGGTCGTCGAGGCAGAACACGGGCACCACGCGCTCGGAGCCGTCGAGCGCCGCCCGCAGCGCCGGATGCTCGTGTACGCGAAGGTCGCGCCGGAACCACACGATCGAGGTCATCTCCGTCAAGTACGGCTGACGACCTCGGGGAGGATGGCCGCGAAGGCAGCGTTCTCCTCGTCGGTGCCACAGGTCACCCGGATGGCCCGCGGCGCACCGAACCCCCGAAGGGCCCGAACGATGAACCCCTTGCGAAGCAGCCGGTCGGCCAGTCCATCGGCGTCACCGTCGGGAGTCTCGGCCAGCACGAAGTTCGTCTGAGAGGCCACGGGCCCGAGCCCGGCAGCGTCGAGCGCCACGCGCAACCGCTCGCGCGCGCGGTGCACGTGGGCCACCCGCTCCGTCACCGCAGCAGCCTCCCCCAGGGCCGCGAGCGCCGCCTCCTGGGCCGGCTGATTCACGTTGAAGATCGGGCGCACGCGGTTCAGCGCCGCCGCCACGTCGGGCGATGCGATCGCGTACCCCACGCGCAGGGCGGCCAGGCCGTAGGCCTTGGAGAAGGTGCGCAACACGCACAGGTTCTCTCTGCCCTCGGCCACCAGCGCCGGCCCTTCGGGCGCCGGGTCGGCGTACTCGGCGTAGGCCTCGTCGAGCACGCACAGAACCCGCGGAGGCAGGCCGCCGAGAAAGCGCCGCACCCTCTTCCGGTCGAGCAACGTGCCCGTGGGGTTGTTGGGGTTGGCGAGAAAGACCACACGCCCCCGCATCCCCGACACGGCGTCGAGATCCGTTGCCCAGCCCTCGCTCGGAGGCACGCGGACCACGCCGGCGCCGTGCACCGCCGCAGCGGACAGGTAGCTCGGGAAGGACGGCCATGGCACCACCGCCGAGTCGCCGGGGTCCAGAGCGATCGCCCCGCACAGGCGGATGAGCTCGTCGGCCCCGTTGCCGATCACCACCTGGTCGAAGGGCACCCCGTGGCGCGCGGCCAGCGCCTCGCGCAGCGGCGTGGCCCCGCCGTCGGGGTAGCGGTGCAGTCCGGCGGCGGCGGCGTGGTAGGCCCCCACCGAAGCGGGCAGCGGCCCGAACGCCCCCTCGTTCGACGCGAGCTTGATCATCCGCGGCAAGCCCAGGCGGGCGGCCAGCACGCCCATCGGCGGCTGTGGCCGGTAGGGATCCACGTTGCCGAGCGCGTCACGAAAAGGCACCTGGTTAGCCTAGGAGACTCATATGGGCGAACACCTCGAGCGCTTCCCGCTCTTCCCGCTCGGCCTCGTGCTGCTCCCCGGCGAGACGGTTCCGCTGCACATCTTCGAACAGCGCTACCGGACGATGATCGACACCTGCCTGGAGAGTGACCTCCCCTTCGGGATGCTCTGGATGGGTGACGCCGGCCTCAAGGACATCGGGTGCACGGCGCGCATCGCCCAGGTGCTCGAGCGAATGGACGACGGCCGGGCGAACATCCTCGTCGAGGGCGCCCAGCCCTTCCGTCTCGAGCGCAGGGTCGACGACCTGGACTACCCCGCCGGGGACATCGAGCTGCTCGAGGACGACCCCGGCTCGGAAGAGGACGAGTCCGCCGCCCGCATTCACGCTCACGCGGAGTACGCCGGCCTGGTGGAGAAGGTGACCGACTCCCGTCCGGAGGAGGCCGACCTCGCCGGCCTCGACGCCTACGCCATGGCCTCAACCATCGCCTTCGAGCTCGAGTCAAAGCAGGAGCTGCTGGAGATCCGCAGCGAGGGCGAGCGACTCGAGCGCCTGGCCGAGCTGTGCGCGAGGGCGGTCGAGCGTTTCGACTACGCCCAGACGGTGTCCGAGCGCGCGCAGACCAACGGCAAGGTGCGCCACTGAGCGAGGCGCCCACCGTCGACGCCCGCGGCCTGAGCTGCCCCCTGCCGCTCGTGATGACCAAGGTGGCGGCGGAAAGGCTCGAGCCGGGCGAGACCCTCACCGTGCTGGCCACAGACCCGGAGGCCTCGGTGGACCTCGCAGCCTGGGCTTCCGAGGAGGGCTACGAGCTCACCGAGCGTTCTCACGCGGACTGGACGGAATTCGTGGTCAGTCCACGGTGATCGCCACGCCACCCCGGCGGGGATCGCCACCACCGGACAGCTCGCCGGTCTCAGCGTCGCGGGCGGCAGCCTGCACCCCACCGAAGTAGAGGTTGCGATCGTCCCAGCGGCGCAGGCGCCAGCCATCGCTTTCGAGGGAGTCGAGGGTGGCCGCGTTCACGCCCGGCTCGGCGTCCACCAGGTCTCCCTCCACGTGCAGGCGCGGGGCATCCACCGCCTCCTGCGCGGCCATGCCGCCGTCGATCACCGCCGCCACCGTCTGCACGATGGCCGAGCGGATCCGGTTCGACCCGGCAGAGCCGAGCGCGATCTCCGGCCGCCCCTCGCGCAGCACCACGGTGGGCGCCATCATGCTCGGCACCCGAGCGCCCGCCGAGTGGCGGTGAAAGCCCTGGGCGTTGAGGTCTTCCTCTCCCAGCATATTGTTGAGGTGCATTCCGGTGTCCGGCACGATCACCCCCGAACAGGAGCCGTTGGAGCAGGTGACCGACGCGCAGCCGCCGCCGGCGTCGAGCACCGTCACGTGGGTGGTCGAGCCGAGGTTGGAGGAGATCTCCGTGGCCACCTCGTCAAGGGCGTCGCTCGCGAGGAAGCGCTCCGCGAACTCCTCGCTCGACAGCCCCTCGAGGAAGTCGGCGTCGCGCGCGCGGTTGGTCGAGGCGATCACCTCGGCCAGCGCCCTGGTGTCACCTGGGCGGTCGCTGGGGGCCGGCCGCCCGACCCCCACGGGGCGGCGG
>JBBJNU010000161.1:0-4357 GCA_037721005.1 Thermoleophilaceae bacterium
GCCGCTGATGCCCTTGAAGCCGGTCGATCCGGTTCGGATCTTCTGCGCGACGCTCCGCAGCACGAACGCGCTGAGCACGTAGACCCCGAGGAAGATGAGCGCCCAGTCGGCCATCAGTCGCAACAGTCTCGATTGGCGGCTTCGTCCGGGCCGGCGAGAGGATCCTCCATGCAGCAACCCTCACCGCGCCACGCCTCGAGCCCTTCCTGGAACGCCACGGCGGCGATCAGCAATCCCACGGCGGGGTCGAGCCACCACGCGCCGACGAGCGCGTTGCCAAGTAGACCGACAAGCAACGCCCCGGCCAGATAGGCGCACAGCATGTTCTGGCGACCCTCGCCCTTGGTGGCCGCAGAGCCCATACGGTCGGCCAAGCGCTGCTTGGCGATCCCGAGCATCGGCATCAGGATCACGCTCCCGATCGCCAGGCCGATACCGACCCAGCTCACCTCCGGGCGATCACCACCGATCAGAGCCCGCACCGACTCGACACCCACATACGGAGCGAGGAGGAAGAACTGGGCGGCCACGAGCTTCTGGGCCCGGGTCTCGGCCTGCTCGGAGAAGACGCGCGACCCTGTGAAGCGCCAGATGATGATCACGCTCGCGAAGCCTTCAATGGCGCTGTCGATCCCGAACCCGATCAGCGCGATCGACCCGGCCATGATGCCGGCCGTGATGGCAATCGCTCCCTCGAGCGTCATCCATCCAAGGCTCAGCCACGAGAGCAGCTTCACCCGCGACGCGAGGCGCTGGTACTGGTCCCGGCTGAGCCCGGGCGCGCTCGCGGGGGCGCTCGGAGCTGAAGGCGCCGGGGCAGTCGACACAGACGCTGAACTGCTCACGGCGCCGCCGCCGCCAGTGCCGCCCCCGCCAGCGTCGACCGAACCTGCGCTGCTCCTTCCTCGGTAAGGGAATAAAGCACCATCTTGCCGCTGCGCCTTGACTTCGCCACCCCTGCCGTCCGAAGTAGGCGCAGGTGATGCGACACCAGGTTTTCTGCACGTTCGGCGATCCAGCTGAGATCGCAGACGCAGAGCTCATCCGCATGAGCCAGCGCCGCCGCGAGCATCAGGCGAGTGGGGTCGGCGAGGGCCTTGGCTCGGTTGGCAGCCTCTTCTGCCTGCTCGACGGGGAGGCGCCCGCGTCGCAGGGTCTCGGCTTTAGGGAGGTCCAGACAAAGGAGTTCACAGTGATCGTCAGCCATCGGTTTCGACACGCTAACATATGTTAGAACGTTAGGAGGAAGAACGGTCGAGGTCGATCAACCGGCGCCCTCTCTCGTGCTCCACCTGAAGCGTCGAGTGGTCGATGTGAAACCGATCGGCAAGCAACTGCTGGAGCTCGCGCCTTCGGGCATGACAGTCCTCGTCGGCCGGGACGATCACGTGTGCCGACAGAGCGGGGAAGCCCGACGTGACTTCCCAGACGTGCAAATCGTGCACTTCGACGACCCCGGGGTGCCCCGCCAGCGCATTGCCTATCTCGGCGGCGTCCATTCCCTTGGGTGTTCCCTCGAGGAGGATCCGTCCCGAGTCGCGCAACAGAGTCCAGCCGCCATGGAGCATGAGCAGACAGACCGTCAGGGCGGCGAGACCGTCGGCCTCGTTGAAGTTGGTCAGAACGATTACCACTCCGGCCACCGCGGCCGCCAGGGAGGAGTAGAGATCGGCGAGGTTGTGCAGGAAGGCCCCCTCCACGTTCAGGCTTGCCCGATTGGCTCGCGACAGTGACCACGCGGCGGCGCCGTTCGCTGCGGCGCCCACGAGTCCTACGGCGATCACGAAGGGTCCGTTCACCTCGGGTGCGTCGCCGAGCCGCCGTATTGCCTCGAAGCCGATGATCGCCGCGAGCACGAGGAGCGTCGCACCATTCACTTGAGCGCTGAGGATCTCCGTTCTCTTGAGCCCGAAGGTGAACCGTCCCGAAGGCGCCCGTTGCGCGAGGCGGATGGCCGCCAGGGCCAGGCCGATCGCCGCGGCGTCGGTGGACATGTGCGCGGCGTCAGAGAGAAGGGCAACCGAGTTCGCGAGCAGCCCTACGACGACCTCGACGAGCATCAAGCCGAAGTTGATCCCCAATGCGACCCACAGCCAGCGGGGGCTCGATTCGGCCGACACTCCGTGGGAGTGGCCGTGCGAGTGGTCGTGTCCCTCTGCCACAGCGTCAAGGTACGACAACGTGGCGGAGTGATCGTGCCGACTAGGTAAGCAGGCCGCCGGCAGAGCCCACCCGCGGGGGCTCAGCCAGAACAACGGGAGGCCGCGAGGCAAGTGCCAGAGTGAGGAGAGCAGCGGAGAGCGGAACGGTCCCGGCCTCGAGCGTGGCGCTGCCGCGCCTCGGGGCATCGCCCAGCAACCGATCCAGCCGAAGGCCCGTTCTCGAGGGCCGGCATCCGACACCCTGTAGGTACCGTGAGGCGCATGCGCGTTCTCGCCTCCGCCCTGGTATGTGTGTCGTTGTCTCTGGCCGCTTGCGAAGGTGACGAAGGTAGTAGCGGAGCCCGCCCGAAGACCGACCCCGAATCGGCGGCTTTCCGAGACATGATCCGCGACGCGCAGGATGTCGAGATAGCGGAATTCCCTGCGGCTCGCGGCAAGTCGCTCGAGCAGCTGGCCGCCAAGCTGCCAGCCGTCAACGTGGGACTGGCCACGTCGGAGTTCACGCCAGGCGAGAACCGGCTGGGCTTCGGAGTGATCGACCAGGAGCAGTCCTTTGTCTACGGCAAGACGGCGGTCTATCTCGCGCGTACCCCCAATGGCCGGGTTCTGGGGCCGTTTCCTGCGCCGGCCGACCCTCTTGTGGTCGAGGCTCCGTTTCGGAGCAAGGGTGCGGCGGAAGAGGGCGCCGACATCGCGGCGATCTACGAGGCACAAGTGGACCTGCCAAGGCCCGGCCGCTGGTTCGTACTCGCCATGACGAAGGCGCAGGGCAAGACCTTCGGCGCAGCCGGCGAGCTGAAGGTTGCCCGCTCAAGCCCCATCCCCGCCGTCGGGGAACCGGCTCCCAAGGTCACTACCGACACGCTCGCGGGCAGCGGCGGTGACATCGAGTCCATCGACACCCGCGAGCCACCGGACGACATGCACGAGACCGACCTGCGCGAGGTCGCAGGCAAACAGCCTGTGGTGCTGCTGTTCGCCACGCCTGCGCTGTGCCAGACGCGCGTCTGCGGACCCGTGGTCGACATCGCCGCCCAGCTGAAGAAGAAGTACGGCGATCGCGTCGCGTTCATCCATCAGGAGGTCTACGTGGACAACATGGTCAAGAAGGGATTGAGGCCTCCGCTCGAGTCCTTCAACCTTCGAACGGAGCCGTGGCTGTTCACCCTCGACGCCGACGGGCGCGTTGCCGCGCGCCTCGAGGGCTCCTTCGGCAACCGAGCGTTCGAGCGCGCCATCGAAGCCGCGCTCTAGTGGAGCGCCGAACGGCCTTGGCCCTTCTTCTCTTCCTGGTCGCCTTGGTACTTGCGGTGGCCGCCGTCGTCGTCTCCCTGAGCTACTCCGAAATCACCGGAGGCGCCTAATGTCGCGTACCCGGTCCGCCGGCGGGCACGGGTGCGCCCGGCCGGGCGGGAGGGCCGGGTTCGCGGGTAGCCAGCAACAGCGGCAGCATGGCGAGGGCGAGCGCTCCGCCGGCCAGTGAAAGTGCCGGGTAGCTGGTGGTGGCGACGACGAAGCCGCTGCTGATGCCTCCGGTCGCCCCGGCGAGGGCTACCGCCAGGTCGACCGACCCTTGCGTGCTGGCTCGCCGGGCGAGCGGGGTGGCGTCGGTTACCAGCGCAGTGCCGGCGACCAGCCCGAAGTTCCAACCCAGCCCGAGCAGACCGAGGGAGACCGCGAGCAGTGGCGTGGAGTCCGCGGGGACAACGGCACCAAGCAGCCCGGCGGCCAAGAGCGTGACGCCTCCCACGGCGATGACCGGTCGACGGCCGAAGCGGTCAACGAGGATCCCGGTGATCGGCGAGGGTAGGAACATCGCCGCGATGTGGACGGAGATGACCATGCCGGTCGCCGCGAGACCGTGGTCGTGGTCGCGCAGTAGATCGGGGTCATCGTCATCACGGCGACCATCACGATCTGCGTGATCACCAGCGCCACCGCGGCGAGGCGCAGGTCGCGCCGCGAACCCCTGCCGGACGGACGTCGACGAGCGATCCACCCGGAGTCGCCCGTCGCCGAAGCGAACGGCGGTGGCGGTTCGGCCCGGATTCCGAGTCGATGCTCGAGGAGTTCCTTCCCCAGGACGACCATCCCGTCGGGCGCCCGCACGAAGAGCGAGCGGCCCCACTCCTGATAAACGATCGGGCGGCGGGTCCGGGGTCGCGCGCGCCGATATGGTCCAGCCCGCGCATGTA
>JBBJNU010000162.1:0-4356 GCA_037721005.1 Thermoleophilaceae bacterium
GCGTCCACCACGTCGAGCTGCACCTCTTCGAGCAGGCGCTCGACCTCGCGCCGGTCGATCACTCCCGCGCCGAAGTGCTGCGTGGACTCCGCTCCGCAGGCCACGCCAAAGCGCAGACACTCGAGATCGTCGCGGCCGTCGTAGCGGGCCGCCAGGTAGCCGGCGAGAAAGGCGTCGCCCGAGCCCACCGAGGACACGGGCTCGAGGGGGTCCAGCGTCGCGCGGCACAGCTTGCGGGGGCGGGTAGCGTCCGTGTCGTCGCCCACGAGCGCGAGGCATCCGTCGGGCAGCGTCATCAGGGCCTCACGCGCGCCCATCCCCACCATCTCGCGAACCGCCGTGCGGCGATCGTCTTCGTCTGCGAACTCGTGCCCCACGAGCTCCTCGGCCTCGAGCTCGTTGGGAGAGAGGATGCTGGGGCCTGCGCGCGCGGCGAGGCGCAGGGGCTCCCCTTCCGAGTCGAGCACGCTGGTCACGTCCAGGCGCCGCAGCTCGGTGACCAGACGGGCGTACAGCCCGGGATCCACACCCCGCGGCAGGCTGCCCGAGAACACGCACACGGCGGCACCCTGGGCGAGGTAGAGCAGCTTGTCCACGAACAGCTCGAGCTCGGCCTCGGACACCGCTGGGCCGCGCTCGTTGATCTCCGTCTGCTCACCCGACGTGGGATCCACCACGGCCGTGGACATGCGCGACTCCTCGCGAATGCGCACGAAGTCGTTGAGGATGGCCTCGTCGGTGAGCTGCTCGATGATGCGCGTGCCCGTGGACCCTCCAGCCAGACCGGTGGCGATCACGGGCCGGCCGATCGCCTTCAGGGCGCGAGCCACGTTCACTCCCTTGCCGCCGGCCATGGAGGTCTGCTCGACGGCCCGGTGGCGGCGACCCAGGCGAAAGTTGGGGACCGCCAGCGTCTTGTCGATGGCGGCGTTGAGCGTCACGGTGATGATCATCCTGGCGAGAGGCTAGATCACCCGGGCCTCCGCCTCCTGACGGCAACGAGGGCCAGCCCCGCGGCCAGGGCGAGAAGCGCGACCAGCGGCAGGGCGGCGCCGTCGGTTGCCTTTCGCAAGAGCCCGGCGCCAGGCACCGGACCGGCGGTCACCAGCGCAACGCGCTTCACGACCCGCCCGGCACGCACGACATCGATCGCGCCGACCTCGGTTCCCGCCTTCAGCTCTCCCTCGAGCTCCTTCGGTGAATCGATCCTCGTGGTCACCCGCTGCCCGCGGCGAGCCACCAGGAACAGGTCCTTCTTGGCCCGCAGCGCCACCTTCGACTCGAAGTGAGCCACCGGAGCCCTCGCCAGGGTCTTCTCGCGGTCGAGCGCGCGCACCCGCCGGAACTGGGCCAGTCCGTAACGCAGGAGGGTGAGCGTGTCCGTCTCGCGCGCGGCCTCGCTCGGCTCGCCGAGCACCACACTGATCACCTGGGCACCGAGCCTCCCGGAGGCCGCGCCCACCAGCACGTATCCGGCCCCCAGGGTATGACCGGTCTTCACCCCTTCGACGAACTCGTAGTTGCTCACCAGGGTGTTGCGGTTGGCCACCACCCTTGGCCGGTCACCCGACTCGAGCGAGGCCGAGGGCATGTCCACCACGGCGGCAAAGCGGCGCTTGTCCAGCAGCCGTCGCGCGAGGATGGCCAGGTCGCGGGCGGACGAGAAGTTGGCCGGGTCGTCGAGCCCGATCGGGTTGGCGTAGCTCGTGTTCTCGAGCTCGAGGCTCCGGGCCCGGGCGTTCATCTTCTCCACGAAGGCCTCCCGCGTGCCCGCCACGCCCTCGGCGATCGTGACCGCGGCATCGTTGGCGCTCTCGAGCAGCAGCGCCTCGAGAAGATCGTCCACGCGCATCCGCTCACCGGCCCGCAGGTCGATCTTGGACTCGATGGCCAGAGCGTTGTAGGGGGGTGCCGTGAACACCTCTCCCGGCCCGGCGCCCTCGAGGGCCAGCAGGGCGGTCATGAGCTTGGTGGTGCTTGCCACCGGCCGGCGAGCATCGGGCCGCTTGGCGAAGATCACCGAGCCGTCGCGGGAGTCGACGAGGATGGCGGCCGAGGCCGACGGGAGATCCGGGGCCGGGGGGCCTCCCTGTGCGCCGGCGCTCGAGGGCACGAGGGCCAGGAGCGCCACGAGCGCGCATCTGCGCAGGTTCACTCCCGCAGCTTGAGCTTCTGCCCCGGGCTGAGGGCCTGTGCGTCCACCTCGGGGTTGAGCAACTCCAGCGCCTCGACCTCAACGCCCGTCTTCTCCGCGATCGCGCCGAGGGAGTCGCCCGCCTTCACGGTGTAGCTGGCGCGCTTGCGCTCGCGTTTGGGGGCTGGGTCCGCCGCTTCGGTGGTCGCCGATTCGGAGGAGGGCCGGGCGGCGGAGCCCCCGGGCGCCTTCTTGGAATCGTCCGTGCCGCTCGACGCGCCCAACACCACGAAGAACGCGAGGGCGAAAGCCAGGAGCGCGAGAGGCGCGAGCAGGCGGGCTGGGCTTCGAAGTCTTTTCTCGGGCATCGGGATGAGTCCGGATGGGGAGGATAGAGTCGCCGGGCCGGAGACCGGCGCACTCCCGGTGAAGCTCCTAGTTCCACGTGTTGGCCCGAAGCTCCTGCGCGGCGGTTCGCGCAGCCTGCGCGGGATCGCCTCCACCAGCTCGGTAGGCGTCGACGATCGAGCGCGACGCGGCCACGAGTCCGGCCGCCCGGTGAGGGGCGAATGCGGAGCCCAGCGCCGCGGGGTCGCCACCCTGCGCACCCACCCCCGGGAGGAGGAAGATCGCCCGCGGCATGAGCTCACGAAGGCGCTCGAGCCGTTCGGGGCGGGTGGCGCCTGTGACGGCTCCCACGAGGGAGAGCCCCGACTCGCCCACGTGGTCCGCACCGATGTCGTGCACCAGCTGGGCCAGGCGCTCGTACAGCGGCGCGCCGCCGGCATCGAAATCCTGGAGATCGGAGGCCCCATCGTTCGAGGTGTTCACGAGACAGAACACGCCGGCCCCCGCCCGGGCGGCAGCCTCGACCAACGGGTCGAGCGAGTCGCGGCCGAGCAGCGGGTTCACCGTGATCGCGTCGGCGCCGAACCCCTCGATGGTCCCGAAGGGCGACGGCGTGGAGCCCACGAGGGCCTGGGCGTAGGCATGCGCCGTGATGGGCACGTCCCCTCGCTTTGCGTCCGCGATCACCAGGAGACCGGCCGAGCGGGCGCGATCTCGTACCGTTTCCAGCGCGCTCCAGCCCGCCGCGCCAAGCCGCTCGAAGCAAGCGAACTGCAGCTTGACCGCCACGCAGGCCGGCCCGGCTGCGTCGATAGCAGCGCCGCAGTGGGCGGCGATCGCCCGGGCGGCGAGATTCGCCGCCGGCCCCTCAGACCCCTCCACCTCCTTCATGGCAGCAGGCCACAGGGAGGCCGGGTCGGGATCGAGCCCGAGCACGACCCGGCTGCGACGCCCCTCTACGAGCGTCGCAAGCCGGTCCGCAAAATGAGGGTCAGCCAAGCGTCGTTAGGCGCGTGAGAGGCGAGTCTGGCGAGGACGCAGGGAGCGACGTGTGCCACGGAAGGCGCGCAAGCCTATCGTTGATCGGCTGAGCCGGACGTTTTCACACGAGCGACCGCGGACAAAGCCAGACGACGCCATCGCGGGCCTAACCGCCCTTGATCGACTTCTTGAGGGCAGAGCCGGCAGAGAAGCGAGGCACCTTGCTCGCCGCGATCTGGATCTTCTCCCCGGTCTGGGGGTTCACGCCCTGCCGGGCGCCACGGTCCGCGACGGAGAACTTGCCGAAGCCGGTGAAGGCGACCTCTCCCCCTCGCTTGAGGGTCTCCTCTATGACCTCGAGCACCGCGTCGACGGCGTCGCCAGCATCACCCTTGGACAAATCGGCCTTGTCGGCGACCTGATCGACGAATTCGGACTTCGTCACTTTCTCCTCCTGACAATGGGGACAGACTGAGGGCCGAACCTAACAACGGATGCGGACGACGGCACCGTCGCACCGCTCCACAAGCGGGCTCACGCACCACCTTTGCCGCAAATTGCGGGGGACTCAGTCTGGTTCGGGCTCCTCGCGGGCCTGACGCCGGCTGCGCGCCGTGCCCTCGGCCTCGTCAGCCAGCTCGATCATCCGCTCCGCGAGATCGAGGATCTCATCGTGGCCCTTGCCGCCCGGTGGGAGCAGGTGCGGGTCGCCGGGCGCGCGATGCAGGATCACGCGGGGCTCGCGCTCGCGCTGGCGGCGGCGCACTGCCGCGGCCACCCCTTCGGCCACGGCAGTGGCCCGGCCGAAGGGACCCTTGGGCTGCTCTTTCATGAGCCCGGAGAAGACCCAGGTGGGGTACTCGCGCGATGAGCCGGTGCGGTGCTCGCCCGAT
>JBBJNU010000163.1:0-4327 GCA_037721005.1 Thermoleophilaceae bacterium
AGGCGCTGTGGACCGTTGCCGACACCGTGACGGGCTGAGAACCTCGTTCGGTGCTCACCGGATGAATCGGTGCGGTGCTCACCGGATCACCGATCCGGCTGCGCTCCTCCCGGATCCGGCTGCGCTCCTCCCGGATCCGGCTGCGCTCCTCTCGCTTGGGGCTGACGGAGCGTAAGAGCACTGGTACAGTTGACACTCGTCTACCAGGGAGAGACGAAGTGCCCGACGTACTCGATCAGCGCAGAGGAGCCGTGCCATACGAGCAAGGGCCGCCTGCGGCACCGCCGCTCGTTCCTCGCACGCGGCCCGACGAGCGTCCCGCGCGCCGGTCGCTGCTCGCCCAGATCGAGCGCCTGGAGACCGAGCTGTCCTCCCTCTTCGTTTCGGCGTGGCCGCGCAAGGGCCTCGCGTTCTCGGTGCCCTCCCGCGGCGGTCCTCGGGTTCTGGCGCTCGCCGAGCTCGAGCAACTTCGCGACGATCTCTCCCGTGAGGTCGAGGATGCCCGTCGCAGCCTGAGTGACCGCACCTGGGTCGAGGAGCAGCACCGCTGCCGCATCGAGGAGATGCTGCTCGAGCCCGAGAAGCACAAGTGGGTGGTGGTGTCCAACGAGGACATCGGCGAGCCCGGCTGTAAGCACTGGCACGTGCGCCCCCGGATGGGCATCATCGGGATGTTCATGAACTGGTGGCGGGTCCGGATCTCATCCGGTTGCCCATTAGCCATGGGTCAGGGTCGTTGACCCTGACCCGCATCAGCTGACACCAGATGGGTAAGCGCAGCCGTAAGCGTGCAGGCGAAGGTGGCCTGCCGGTTAGTCGCGCGGGGGAGACTCGCGCCGAGCGCGACGCCGCGCGCAATGAGCGTGCGCGCCGGGCGAAGGCGGCGGGCGACCCGTCGCCGAAGACTCTCAAGCCCCGTCCCGGACGCACCACGGCGGAGGATCGTCCGCGCGCGCTGTGGGCGCCGTTTCCCCTCACCGAGCTCCTCACCCTCGCCGGCATCGCGCTCATGGTCTGGGGCTTCATCAAGGGCGCGGGTCAGGACGGCAACTCGCGCATCGCCGCCGGCCTGGCCATCGCCTCGATCGCGGGTCTCGAGCTGGCGTTGCGAGAGCATGTGACCGGGTTTCGCTCGCATACCACGCTGCTGGCCGGTGCCGTGGGAATACTCGCCATCGTGGGGCTCGGGCTGGGCGCCGGGGTGAAGATCCTCGGCGTGTTGCTGGCCGTCGGGCTCGTGGGCTTCGCTGCCGCGTTCTTCGGTCTGAGAGAGCTCTTCAAGCGCCGCTCAGGAGGGCTGAGCTTCCGGTGAAAAGCGGGTTCCTTCTCCTGCTGATCATGCTGGGAGGAAGCCTCGTGCTGTGGGTCGGGGTGCCCCTCGGCTGGCTCTATGTGGGTTCTCAGGTGCAGGGCAAGACGGACTCCCTGGGCGCCGCTCTCGCGGTGATGATGCTCGGCGTCGTGGCAAGCATCTTCGTGCTGGTGTCGTGCCTGGGTTGGCTGAACCGCAAGCACTCCGAGTCGCGCGAGGCCCGCGGCCTCGACAACCACGGTAACACCGCGCTGGAGGGAGTGATGACGGTGAGCGCCGGCTTCGCGATCGTCGGCTTCGCCGCCTGGTTCTTCCTGTTCTCGGGTTCAAGCCCGCTCCCCGCCGGCCTTGGGTTCTGAAGGCCTGTCTCGTGATGTTCTCGTTCGGTGCTCGCCCGGTGAGTCGGTGCGGTGCTCGCCGATCGACGATCGGGCTGCGCTCCCGGATCGGGCTGCGCGCCTCTCGTGATGTCCTCGTTCGGTGCTCGCCGGTCGGCGACCGGCTGCGCTCCTCTCGCATAGTCTCCCCGCGATGGACGAGCCTCGCCGCCTGCGGATCGCCGGCATCCACCACATCACGCTCCTCTGCGGCAGCCTCGATGCCTCCACGGCGTTCTATCGCAATCTGCTCGGCATGCGGATGGTCAAGCAGACCGTGAACGAGGACGACCGTGGCGCCCGCCACCTGTACTTCGGGGACGACGAGGGCAAGCCTGGCACCCTGGTCACCTGCCTCGAGTATCCGCAGCTCGAGCCCGGCTCGGTAGGCGTGGGCTCCACCCACCACTTCGCCCTCGCCGTGGAGAGCGAGGCGGAGCTGCACGGCTGGCGCGACTATCTCACCGGCCAGGGTGTGGCCTGCACGGAGGTGATGGACCGCACGTTCTTCAGGTCCATCTACCTCCGCGATCCCGACGGCCACATAGTCGAGCTCGCCTCCGTGGAGCCAGGCTTCCTGCCCGAGGGCTGAGGCCTACGCGATCGAGAGCGCGGGGCTGTCGCGCATCGCTCCGGCGCGGTCCGCCATCGCCGCCAGCATGGCCGCCAGAGCGTGTCGTTGGCGCTCGGTGAGACTGCCCACGGTCTTGTTCTCGGGCACCTGGATCGACATGAGGAGCCGCTTGCACCTCGCTCTTCCCCAGCGCCTCTGGCTCATCAGAAGCTCCGATATAGACATGCTGTGCGCCTCCCAAGGGCAGGTGAGTACCACCTCGGCCGCCGAGATGTCCTCAGCGGCTACCCGGCGCTTGAGCGCCGCCCGCGCCAGGCGCACGCGGTTCGCGTGTTCGAGCGCTCGAAGGTGCTGCTGCCCGGCATCCAGCGTGGCTACATCGCCCATGTTTGATCCTCCCCGCACAAAGTGCAGAAGTCGTTCGGCAGATCCAGTTCTTTTTCCCTGGCGCCCGGACTTCCGGGTGCGAACCCGGTCGACCGTCTCTCCTCCGCCGCCCAGGGGCGCGGCCTAATAAAGCCGAGGCGCGATGGGTCAACAAGGGGGTACCGTCCGGCCCACTCGCTAAGAGCGGTCTTTTCTGCGCGAGCCTCGATGGGGGGTCGAGAGTCCTGCTCCCCCAAGCAGGGGAGAGCTCCCGGATTCGAGGTCGCTTAGTGGGTAATCGGGGTGGTTACCGGGGTGTCTGGAGCGCCGCTGGAGGGTCCACCATCGTCCTCAGGCAGGCTGTTTCGAACGCGCTCGAACGCCGCCAGGGCGTTATCGAGGTGCTCGCGCTCGTGGGTTGCCATCACGCTGGTGCGCAGAAGCGCGCCGCCGCGGGGCACCGCCGGGTAGAGGGCTACGTTTGCGTAGACCCCTGCGTCGAATAGCGCCTTCCAGAAGCGCACGGCTCGCCAATCGTCGCCCACGGGCACGGGGAGGATGGGCGTGAGCACGTCCGAGCCGTCGGGCAGCGGCGTGGGGTGGGGCACGTCGAACCCGAGCTCCGCCAGCCCGCGCTGCAGGTAACGGGCATTGTCGAGCACCCGGCCAATCAGCTCGCGCCCCTCGTCCGAGCGGATGACCCGCAGCGCGCCGAGAGCCGCCCCCACGGCAGCGGGCACCGCCGCGGCGGTGAACATGAAGGCTCGTGACTGGACTCGGAGGAAGTCGATCACGCCGGACGACCCGCAGATGTAGCCGCCGCAGGAGGCCAGCGATTTCGAGAAGGTGCCCATTCGCAGGTCCACCTCGCCCTGCACGCCGTAGGCCTCACAGGCGCCGGTGCCCGTCATGCCGAGCACGCCGACCCCATGGGCCTCGTCCACCATCAGGCGGGCCCCGTGCCGGCGGCAGAGATCGACCACGTCCGGCAGGGGGGCGAGGTCGCCCTCCATGGAGAACACGCCGTCCACCACCACGAGCACCCCGCCCCCGTCGCTCTCAGAGCGCTCGAGCATCTTCTCCAGCTTGGCGAGGCGGTTGTGGCGGAAGGGCCGGACGCGAGCACGCGCCATCGACACTGCATCGAGGATCGAGGCGTGGTCGCCCGAATCGCAGATCACGGTGTCGCCAGGCCCGAGCAGCGTGGCGATACAGCCCACGTTGGCCTGGTAGCCGGTGGTGTAGACGATGGCGTCCTCGGTGCCCATCCAGTCGGCCAGCTCGCGCTCGAGCTCGACGTGCAGCGGCGTGGTGCCGTTCATGAAGCGTGACCCGGTCAGTCCGGTGCCGTAGGCCTCGAGGGCATCGCGGGCCGCCTGCTTGACCGCCGGGTGACTCGTAAGGCCCAGGTAGTTGTTCGAGCCGAGCGTGATCCGCTCTTTACCCTCCATCCTCACCACAGGGCCGGGCTCGCCATCCACCTGGCGGAAGTAGGGCAACAGATCGAGCTCGCGGGCGGCGTTCAGCTGCTCGAGGCGCTCGTGTGAGAGGGCCTTCTCGAAGAGGTCGGACCTGGCCATGGGTGGAGTATGTCGTTCGGTGCTCGCCGGTCGGCGACCGGCTGCGCTCCTCTCGTGATGTCCTCGTTCGGTGCTCGCCGGTCGGCGACCGGCTGCGCTCCTCTCGTGATGTCCTCGT
>JBBJNU010000164.1:0-4318 GCA_037721005.1 Thermoleophilaceae bacterium
TCGCGCCCGTCGCCCTACCTGGAAGAGGCCCGCCTTGCGCTGGGGGCAGAGGAGGAGGCGATCGAGGAGGAGCTGTTCGGTCCGGCCGAAGGTCTGCACTCGGCGTTCCGCGTGATGCGCGACGACCTGCTCGACGCGGTTTCGACGGTCGGCGGGCACCTCGGCGAGATGCGCCTGGACGCCGCGCTCGAGGTGTCCCAGGCCGTGGCCCGCTACCTCGAGCTGATCAAGGTGGCCGCGCTCATCGACCGGGCGAAGGCCGGCCAGTCGGTGGAGGAGGCGATCGGCGAGGTGAACGCCCTGTTGGCCCAGGGCGCCACACCCGACCAGCAAGAGGTGCTGGAGGCCTCGGCGCTCGACGACTGGCTTCGCGACGCCGGACGCGAGACCGAGCGCCGCCCCGCCGCGGGGGCCAACGGCGCCGAACCCTCGCTGGACCCCTTCATTCCCCGCCGCCGCGGCGCGGGTGCGGACCCCGGCGGCCTCATGCTCTCCGCCTCTGACATCGAGACCTACCGGATCTGCCCGCTCAAGTACAAGTTCGCGCGGGTCTTTCGCATCCCGCAAGAGCCCACGATCCACCAGCGCTTCGGCATCGCCCTGCACACCGTGCTCGAGCGCTTTCACCAGTACACCGACGGCTCACGCGAGGAGCTGTTCGACCTCTTCGAGGCCTCGTGGCGCCGCGGGGGCTTCGGTGACTCCGACGATGAGCTGCAGTTCCGCGAACGCGCACTGGACGCCCTCGACCGCTACTGGCGTAGCACCGCGGACGGCAACGGTGGACGGCCCGTGTGGTTCGAACGATCGTTCTCCTTTGAGATGGGACCCCACCTGTTGCGGGGGCGGGTGGACCGCGTGGACAAGCATCTCGACGGGTCGTATGAGCTGATCGACTACAAGACCGGCAAGGCGCGAACCGAGACACAGCTCCAGGAGGACGTTCAGCTCTCCGTGTACCAGATGGGGGCCCGCGAGTCGTGGGGCCTCGAGACCTCGGCGCAGAGCTACCTCTACGTGATGACCGGCGAGAAGGTGCCCGTCGAGCACTCGGACGAGCAGCTCGACCGGGTGCGCGCGACGGTGAACGAGATCGGCGAGGGCATCCTGCGCCAGGACTTCGGGCCGACGCCCTCGGCGGAGATCTGCTCGTTCTGCGACTACCGGATCATCTGCCCGGCGGCAGAGGGCTGACGGTGAGCCAGCGGCGCCCGGATCGCGACCAGATCCTGCTCTCCGACAACCTCGCTGCGCTGGAGGGCTTTGCCGACGAGAGCTTCCAGCTCATCTACATCGATCCGCCCTTCAACACCGGTGCCCGCCAGACACGCCGCACGCTGGAGACCACGCCGGACCGGGGCGGCGGCGACCGGACCGGGTTCGCCGGCAAGCGCTACCGCACCCGGCTGCTCCGAGAGTCCTCCTACCCGGACACGTTCGAGGACTACCTAGCCTTCCTCGAGCCGCGGCTCTTGACCGCGCGCCGGCTCCTCACCTCGAGCGGCACGCTCTACCTGCACATCGATCCCCGCGAGGGCCACTACGTGAAGCTGCTGCTCGACGAGGTCTTCGGCCGCGAGTGCTTCCTCAACGAGATCGTGTGGGCTTATGACTACGGGGCGCGATCCAAGCGCCGCTGGCCCGCCAAGCACGACACGATCCTCGTGTACGTCAAGGACCCCGCCGGCTACTACTTCGACTCCGAGACCGTGGACCGCGAGCCCTATATGGCGCCCGGCCTCGTGACGCCCGAGAAGGCGGCGCGGGGCAAGCTGCCCAGTGACGTTTGGTGGCACACGATCGTGCCCACGAACGGGAGGGAGAAGACGGGCTATCCGACCCAGAAGCCCGAGGGCGTGCTCAGGCGGATCGTGCTGGCGTCGTCGGCCCCCGGCGACTGGTGCCTGGACTTCTTCGCGGGAAGCGGAACCCTCGGTGCGGTGGCGAAGGCCCTCGACCGGCGTTATGTGCTTATCGACTCCAACCCGGAGGCGGTGGCCGTCATGGAGAAGCGGCTACGCGACGGCGTCTGACCGGCGCGCGGTGAGCTGGACGATCGGGATCGTCCGGTTCACCTTCGCCGCGTCTCGACGGTAGTTCGCGTAGGGCGCGAAGACACGATCGGCGAGCGTCCAGAGCCTGTCGCGCTCAGCGTCGTCGCCCACTACCGCCGCCCGCATGGGGATGCCACCGAACGTGACATCGGGGTGGGCCCGAAGATTGTGGAACCAGGCCGGGTGCTTTTCGTGGCCGGCCTTCGAGGCCACGATCGTTACCCGAGCCCCGTCGTGGAAGTAGATGACCGCGTTGCGTCGCACCGCGCCGCTCTTCGCGCCCCGGGTTTCGAGGAGGGCGGTGGGGAGCACGAGGCCCATACCGACGCGGCCCCGGCTCACCCGTAAGAGGTACGGATCGATCTTCCAAATTACCTTGGCCGAGATGAACCTCCCGAGGCGGGTACCCGAAAGCGCCGCATAGGTGCGGCTGAACAGGCTGCGCGGGCGGTTCGGGTCGACGTACTTGAGCTGAGTAGGCACCGCGGAGTCTCCCAGTCCGACCGGAACCCGCTCGGGTCCTACTCCTAGGCCTCGCCCTCGGGCTTCTGCTGGCGCAGGAAGCGCTGGAAGTCACTCGCGATCGTGTCGCCCGAAGGGAGGTTCACAGGGGGGGCGTCCTCGGTCTCCTCGTCCGCAGCCGACTCGAGGCGCTCCACGAAGGCCCGCACCTCCGGGTCGCTCGCAACCGCTGCGCTCACCTGGCGCTCGTAGTCCTCGGCGGCGGTCTCGAGCTCTGAGCCGTCCACCACCACGCCGGCGGCGCCCTCGAAGGCGCGCACCAGCGCGAGGGCCACCTTTGGGTTGGGCGCCGCGGCAACGTAGTGGGGCACCGAGGCCCACAGGCTCACCGATGGAAGCTGCGCGGCGGCGCACTCGTGCTGGAGCACACCGACGATGCCCGTGGGCCCCTCGTAGCTCGTCTGCTCGAAGCCCAGGCGGTCCACGAGAGAAGCGTCGGAGGCGATACCGGTGACCGCCACCGGCCGCGTGTGGGGCACGTCGGCCAGGAGGGAACCGAGGGTGATGACCATGCGGGCGTCGATCTCGTGCGCCACCTCGATCACCGCGCGGCTATAACGACGCCAGCGAAGGGATGGCTCGGCGCCCTCGAGGATGGCGAGGTCGCCGTCGGCGCCCGTGACCGATGCGCCCGAGATCACGGTGTCGGGCCACTCCACGTCGCGGGTGCGGCCTTCGTCGAGGCGCACCGTGGGCCGGGTGCTCGTGTAGTCGGTGAACTCGTCCGCGTCGATGCGCGCCAGCTCCGACGGCTCGAAGCGCTCGGAGATGAACTCCACCGCCGCCGAGGCGGCGTCACCCGCGTCGTTCCACCCACTGAAGGCCGCAACCAGCACCGGGCGGCGTAGCCGCGGGCGCTCGGTCCAGGTGACATCGGACACGGCGCAGACGTTAGAGGACCAGTCCTTCGCGGCCGTCCGACCGGTCGCGCACCATGGCCCCCCGTGGCAACGACAACCGACGACGGTCTCCAGGACGCACGCCCCACGGTGGCCGAGCTTCGCGCCGGAGAAGAGGTGAACGGCGTGTTCGCCTGCACGCGAAAGGATCGCCTCACCGCCCGCAGTGGCACGTCCTACCTCGCACTCGAGCTGCGCGACCGCACCGGCGTCATCCCCGCCCGCGCCTTCCGTCACGCGGACCACCTGGCGGGGCAGTTCGATCGCGGTGACCTCGTGCGCGTGACTGGTCGGGTCGAGCGTTTTCGCGACGAGCTCCAGGTGGACGTGCGGGCCATCGCGCGAGCGCAGGAGGGCGAGCAGGATCCTGCCGACTTCCTCCCCACCGCCTACCGAGACACCGACGAGCTCGACGGCTTCCTGGAGCACCTCGCGCGCGAAGTGTACGACGCCGACCTCAAACGGTTGCTCGCCGCCTTTCTCGAAGACGCCGAGCTTCGCGCCGCTCTACGTCGAGCGCCGTGTACCCGAGGGGGCCACCACGCCTACCTCGGCGGGCTGCTCGAGCACACCGTCGCGGTGACCACCCTCGCGCTCGAGACCTGCATCCTGCACCCGCGGCTGAACTCCGACCTGCTGGTGAGCGCCGCGCTCCTGCACGACCTCGGCAAGACGCGCGAGTTCGATCTCGGCGCCGAGATCGCGCTGAGCGACGAAGGCGCGCTTCTCGGACACGTGACCCTCGGAGCGCAGATGGTGAGCGAGCGCGCCGCGCGCATCGACCTCCCGCGGGAGAAGCTGCTCGGCGTGCTGCACTGCGTGCTCGGCCACCACGGCCCCGAC
>JBBJNU010000165.1:0-4311 GCA_037721005.1 Thermoleophilaceae bacterium
CTAGCTCCTCCGACCTACAATCCCTTGGATGTCCGCCGCCCAGCAGCGCTCAGAGCCGGCTGCTCCGAGCCCGTTCGTGACGGCTTTCGAGGAGGTGTCCGAGGCCGTGGAGTCGGGGGCCGGCCTGCCGGCCGTGGCCCGGGCCGCGGGGCATGCGCTCGACGCGAGCGTGGTGGTGGTGGACTCGGCGGAGGCGGTGCTCGCGGTGGCCTGCCTCTCGCCCGAGGACGAGCGCGCCGTGCTCGCGGGCGAGGGCGACACGGAGGCATTCGACCTCCGCGTGGCCGATCACCGCGTGGGCCGGTTGAGGCTTCGCTCGCGCGGCACGCCGCCAGATGCGGCCCTCGTGCGCATCGTGACCACCCTCATCGCCCAGGAGGCGGACCGCGCCCGGGCGCCCGAGCGAGCGAGCGAGGCGGCCATGGCGGGATTCCTGTCCGACCTCTTCTCCCGCAAGCTCACCGACCGGGAGAACATCCTGGCCCGAGGTAGCGAGCAGGGCGCCGATCTGGCCGATGGCGCCACGGCAATCGTGGCCCGGGCCAGGCCCCACGGTCCCGAGGAGGGCGACTGGCGAGCGCGAGTTCTCGCCGTGGCGTGGCGCGGCGCGCGCACGGTCGACCGCACCTCCCTGGCGGCCTGCGTCGAGCTGGGCCCCCCGCGCCGTCGTCCGGGGGCGCCGGATCAGCGGCGGGCACGGGCCGAGCGAGAGCTCGTGGTCCTGGTTCCCGGCTCCGGCCCCGAATCCGGGAAGCGGGCGGCGGCATCGGTGTACTCGGCGCTGGAG
This sequence comes from Thermoleophilaceae bacterium, assembly GCA_037721005.1. Lineage (GTDB taxonomy): Bacteria > Actinomycetota > Thermoleophilia > Solirubrobacterales > Thermoleophilaceae > JAAYBF01. The sequence goes on from JBBJNU010000165.1 coordinate 788, forward strand.
TCGAGCCTCACGGGCTTCGGCCTCGTCGTGGCGATGAGCCGTCCCGCCGCCGATCCCACCGACCTCCACCGCGCCGCCTCCGAGGCGCTGCTGGCCGCGAACGTGGCCGACGCCCGGGGTGAGGACCGCATCACCTTCGAGGAGACAGGTGCCTACCGCCTGCTCCTGCCGGCCATGAGCGAGGACCCGCGCGAGCTCCAGCGCTTTCACGACGAGACCGTGGCGCCCCTCGTGGCCTACGACGACCAGTACGAGACCGAGCTCGTGCGAACCCTGGAATCCTTCCTCGAAGCCGACGGCAACGTGGCCAAGACCGCGGAGCACCTCTTCACGCACCGCCACACCGTCCGCTACCGCCTGGACCGGGTACGCGAGCTGAGTGGTCTCGACGTGGGCTCCACCGACGGCCGGGAGCGCCTCTCGCTCGGCCTGAAGTCGATGAAGGTGCTTGGCATCGCCCCACCCGGCGGCCCGGCCCGTGAGGCGGGGGCCGGGGCGGGGCGGGTGCCGCGAGAGGAGAAGGACCGCTAGCTGGGGAGCGCGGACTTGAACCGCGACCGGAGGTGCCAAAGACCCCTGTGCTGCCAATTACACCACTCCCCAAGGGGGACCGAGCCGCAACGGTAGCCTCTTCGGGGTGAAGTTGCCCGCGCCCATGATCGCCGCGTTGCTCGCGGGTGCAGCGGTTCTCTTCGCCGGAGTCGGTACGGCTCCGGCTTCGCGCCACCCGATGGCGCAGACTCCTGGAGCCCACGCCGCCTCAAACACCGTCAGCCTTCGTGACAACCGCTTCAGCCCCAGCTCGTCCCTCACGTCCGCGGGGTCCGTGCGTTTCGTATGGCGCGGGGGCAATCGCCACAACGTCATCTTCTCCAGGGCTCCCGGCAGCAATCCGCGCTCATGCGGCCTGCGCCGGAGCGGGACCTGCACCCGACGCCTCAGGCGAAGCGGCACCTACCAGTTCGTGTGCTCGATCCATTCCGGGATGAGCGGCAAGATCCGCAGGCGCTAGGCGCGCCGCGGCGCTACGCTCCTCGCTCGATGCCCGAGCCCTTCACCGTGCTCGTCATGGCCGCCGGGCGCGGTACGCGCATGCATTCCGAGCTGCCCAAGGTGCTCCATCCGGTCTGTGGCAAGCCGATGGTGGAGTGGGTGATCGGTGCCGCGTGCGACGCCGGCGCCGGGAAGGTCGTGTGCATCACCCGGCCGGGCGACGGGGTGGCCGAGGGTCTGCCCGACACAGTGATCGTGGCCGAGCAGACCGAGGGCGAGGGCACCGGGGCCGCCATTCTCGCGGCCCGCGAGGCGACTGGAGCGGTGGGCACGGTGGTGATCCTCTCTGGCGACCATCCGCTCGTTTCCAGTGAGCTGATCTCGGAGCTGGTTGCCTCCCACGCCAGCAAGGGCGCCTCGGCCACGATCCTCACCACCGAGGAGCTGGATCCGACCGGCTACGGGCGCATCGTCCGGGGAGCCGGAGGGGCGGTCGAGCGGATCGTCGAGACCAAGCACACGGAGGGGGTGAGGCCCGAGCACCTGGCCATCCGCGAGATCAATATCGGCAGCTACGCCTTCCACGCCCCGGACCTCTTCGCAGCCCTCGACGAGGTCGGAACCGAGCATGGTGAGCGTTACCTCACCGGAGTTTTCCCGGTCATCTCAGCCACCGGGCGCCGCGTGGCCGCGCACGCCACGGACGACGTGTCGAGCGCGATGGGCGTGAACGACCGCGCGGACCTCATGGACGTGGACGCCCGCGCCCAGCGCCGGCTGCTCGAGAAGCATGCCCGCAACGGGGTCACGGTGCTGGGCTCCGACTCCATCCGGGTGGACGCCGACGTGGCGGTCGGCCCGGACACGACACTGTGGCCGGGGGTGACCCTGCGGGGACGCACGTCGGTCGGCTCCGCGTGCGAGGTCGGCCCCCACACCACGGTCACCGACTCCGTCCTCGGAGACGGTGTGGCGGTGCGCCACTCCTTCCTCGACGGCGCCATCGTGGAAGACGGCGCCACGCTCGGGCCCTTCGCCTACCTGCGCCCCGGCGCCCGCATCGGCCCCCGAGCAAAGATCGGCACCTTCGTCGAGGTGAAGAACTCCGAGATCGGCGCTCACACGAAGGTGCCTCACCTCTCGTACATCGGCGACGCCGACATAGGCGAGAACACCAATATCGGGGCCGGGAACATCACCGCCAACTACGACGGGCAGAACAAGCACAGGACCACGATCGGCAGCGGGGTGAAGACCAGCGTGGACACGTCGTTCGTCGCCCCGGTGCGCGTCGGGGACGGCGCGTACACTGGCGCGGGCTCGGTCATCACCGAGGATGTTCCGGAGGGAGCGCTGGGCATGGCTCGCACGCGACAGACCAACATCGAGGGATACGCCCAGCGCAAGGGAGGCGAGCCCGAGTGAGCTCGCCCCAGGTCCAAGAAGCGCCCACGGCCGGCACCTTCATCCCGGCCGAGTACGACAAGCGGCTGATGGTTGCTGCCGGTCGTGCCAGCTCGGCGCTCGGTTCTCGGATAGCTGAGCGGCTCGGCGTCGAGCCGATCGACGCAGGCCTGACGACTTTCTCCGACGGCGAGGTGTACTGCCGCTACAGGGACTCGATCCGTGGCGCCGACCTGTTCATCGTCCAGTCGATCTGCGGCTCGGAGTCCGAGGGCCTGACCGTGAACGACGCCCTGATGGAGCTCCTGCTCATGGTCCACGCCGCCAAGCACGCGTCGGCGCACCGGATCATCGCCGTGGCGCCCTGGTACGGCTACTCGCGCCAGGACAAGAAATCGGCTCCGCGCGAGCCGATCTCGGCCCGGCTGGTCGCCGAGCTCCTGGAGACCGCTGGGATCGACCGCTTGGTCACGATGGATCTCCATGCCGGACAGATGCAGGGCTTCTTCTCGCGGCCCGTCGACCACATGACCGCGATGCCGATCCTCACGCAGTACGTGAAGGACCAGTTGAGCGAGGTGCCCAACCTCGTGGTGATCGCCCCGGACGCCGGGCGGGTGAAGCTCGTGCGCACTTTCGCCCGCAAGATCGGTGCTCCCTACGCGCTGCTCGAAAAGGAACGACCGGCTCAGGGTGTGGCCGAGATCGGCACGGTGATCGGCGACGTGAAGGGCAAGGTGGCGGTGATCGTGGACGACATCATCGACACCGGAGGAACCCTCAGCGCGGCGGCGCAGACGGTGCTCGACAAGGGCGCGGAGAAGGTCTACGCGGTGGCCACCCACGGCGTGTTCTCGGGTGGAGCCTTTGAGATCCTCGAGGCCTCGCCCCTGTCGGGCATCGTGGTCACCGACACCGTGCCCCTACGCGACGGCGCCCCCGACCACATAACCGTGCTCACGAGCGCGGACATCCTCACCGACTCGGTGCGCCGCATCTTCACCGACGACTCGGTGTCCGAGATCTTCGAGGGCGAGAACCAGCTCTTTTGACCGTGAGGTCTTGATGTACGAGGGGTTGCTCGCCGTACACATACTTTGCGCGGTTCTGTGGGCCGGCGGCGGTGT
>JBBJNU010000166.1:0-4311 GCA_037721005.1 Thermoleophilaceae bacterium
ACGCGCAGGACCGCCTTGGCCGGGATGCAGGCCTCGTTGAGGCAGCGCCCGCCCACGTCGCCCTTCTCGATCACGGCGGTCTTCATGCCGAGCTGGGCGGCGCGGATGGCGGCCACGTAGCCGCCGGGTCCGGAGCCGATGACGATGCAGTCGTAGCGCGATTCGGGCATGGCCATCGAGCCTATCGACCCGGGTTGGCCGGTCAGCCGCAGCAGGATCTTCGCGCTTCGCCGCGTTCCGCGGAAGCGGTAGCTCACCCGCAGGCGACGGGTGCCTCGCCCCACCCGAACGCGGACCGGGCGCCCGCTTCTCGAACGTGCCGTCCGAAGGCCCCCGCTCACCTTCACCCGTCTGGCGAGGCGCTGCCCGGTGCATGAGAAGCCCAGCTCCACCACGAAGCGCGCAACGCCCGCCCGCACGGGCCACCGCCGCTCGGGCCGCCCCAGCGTGGGGCCGCAGCCGGCCACCTCTGCCGGCTCCCAGCCACTCTCGGTCAGGCGCTGGCCGAGCCACACGCCACGCGCCCCGGCCGATGCCATCGCGGCGCACAGGAGCTGGCCCTCGTAGCCCGTGCGCGGAACGGCGTTCACGAGCCCCGGCGTGGCGCACACGCGCGGCAGGGCGCATCGCCCTCGAGGGTTCGCTCCAGGCGCTGCAAAACGCCCTGGCCATCGTCGCGGCCGCACCCCCGGACCAGCCATCTGGTGCACCGTGAGGCATACGCCGCCTCTTCGGCGTCACCCCGTATAGGGTCCGTCTGTGCGCGGAGGAGTCAAGGCCATGCTGGTTGCGGGGGTGACAGGCGCGATGCTCGCGCCCGCCGGCTCGGCACTCGCCCAGGGTCCCTCCCGCCAGACCGCCACGGCGGTGTTCTCCGAGAAGGCCACGTCCTCCCCCACCGGCGCCACCGTGAAGATCCGTTACCGCGCCCCGGCCGACGCCGCGGGCAAGCCGCCGGCCGTCCAGAAGATCGTGACCACGTTCGCGCCCGGCACGAAGGTCGACACCACGGCGCCGGCCGTTTGCGGCGCGAGCGACGCGATGCTCATGGCCGAGGGCGTGGAGGCCTGTCCTGCGCAGAGCGTGGTGGGCGGGGGCGCGGTCACGCTCGACACCGGCGTGGAGGGTCAGCGCTTCGTGGAGAACGAGCTCGCGTTGCTCAACAACACGGGCGAGCTGATCATGCTCACAACGGTTCGGGGCTCTTCGCCGCCAACTCGCGCCGTCGTGCGCGGCAAGATCGTGGGGAACACGATCGTGTCCGAGATTCCGCCCGTACCCGGCGGGCTACCAGACGGCTTCACCGCCATCCGTGATGTGGACTTCAAGGTCTCGCCCATCGTGGACCGCGCGGGGGGAGAGCGGCGCGCCTACCTCACCACGCCGGCCTCCTGCCCCAGCACCGGGGTGTTCGCCAACTCCTTCGCCTTCACCTACCGCGACGGCGTGACCCAGGAGGTGCCCAGCCCCTCTGCCTGCACGCAGCTCGACCGAACGCCGCCCCGGATCAAGCTGGCCGGGGTGCCGCGAAACAGGTGCGTCAAGCGCGGCACGCGCGCCCGTATCCGGGTGCTCGACTCCTCGGAGCTGCGAGTAGGCGTGCGCCTGAACGGAAGGCGTGTGGTGGTCACGAGGCTCAAACGCGTTGTGGTGAGACTCCGGCGCCCGGCGCTACGCCGGGGCAGGAACCGCCTGACGATCACCGCCCGCGACGCCGCGGGCAACCGCGCCCGCTTCACACGCCGCTTCGTGCGCTGCCGTTAGCGGCCGGTAGCGAGGCCGCTCACCGAGACCCTGACCCCGGCCGCTCGGGCATCTGGATACGGGCCATGGCCTTTACGAGGAACCAGAACAGCGCGCCCGACGGAATGATCACGGCCAGGCAGATGAGCAGCGTGACCACGTTCGAGGCGCCGATCACGAGCACGGAGAAGAGCACGATGAGCAGGCCGAGGATGGCCTGCACGCCGAGCACCGCCCAGTAGCGCATCTTGAAGCAGCCGTAGGTGGCCGCGAACATCACAAGGGTGAACAGGCCTACGCCGATCGGGCTCGGCCGTTCGCCGCTGATCGTCTGGCCCGCGAGATAGGCGCCGAAGTTCAGGAGGCCGAGCACGAGCGCGGTCAGTCCGGCGATGGTGACCGCCAGCGGGCGCTCTCCCGGCGCCAGAGGCTTCAGGGACGCGCGCGCAGCGTCGTCCTTCACGCGCCCGCGCGCGTAGCCGCGCGCCGCGGTGGTCTCCCCGTCTTCGCCCTTGGGGGCGATCAACTTGTCGCTCGGCGCGGCTGTGCGCTCGCCGCCGGCCGTGCGGGCCGAGCGCTGGCGCTGCTTACGGCGCTTGCGGCTACTGCGCTGCGCCAACGGGCTTCCTTTCGAGTGCCACTCGCAGAGCGGCGGCCGCGGCGCGGGGGTCGGTGGAATCGCGGATCGCGCGCACCACCACGGCGCGCTCGGCGCCCGCTTCGGCCACCTGACGCGCGCTGCCCTCGTCGATCCCCCCGATGGCGAACCACGGCACCGGCGGGCGCCGCTCGGCGGCGTGGCGCACGTACTCGAGGCCCGCTGCCGGCCGCCCGGGCTTGGTGGGGGTCTCCCAGACCGGCCCAACGCTCAGCTGATCGGCCCCCGAGGCGATGCCTTCCTCGAGCTGCTCCGGGGAGTGAGTGGAGAGCCCCACGAGGATCTCTCCACCCGCCGCCTCCCGGGCCTCGGCCACGCCGATGTCGGCCTGGCCGACGTGCACGCCGTCGGCCCCGGCTGCCAGCGCAAGGCCGGGGTCGTCGTTCACGAAGAAGAGCGCGTCGTGCTCGTCGCACAGGGCACGGAAGAACTCGGCGGCCCGCAGCAGCTCCGCGTGGCCGAGCGACGGATCGCGCAGCTGGAGCATGTCGGCGCCGCCCTCGAGCGCCGCCCGCAGAACGCCGGTTGGGGTGGAAGCATCGGTGACGAAGTAGAGACGGGCACGGGCCAGGCGCTCGCGCCGCTCGGAGGCGCTCGTCATGTCCCGACGATCTCCATGCGTACCACGGCCCCGTCGCGGATCTCGTACACGAAAGCCTCGTACGCGCGCCGCAGGAGTTGCTCGTGCTGGGCCACGGGTTGGAGTCTAGGTAAGCTCGAAGGCACAACGGGAGCCGGGCGTGACCCGGCTGAGAGGGCGACTCACCGAAGGAGGCTTGGTCGCCGACCGTGGAACCTGATCCGGGTAATGCCGGCGGAGGTATGCAGATGCAGTCGCCAGAGAGCAGCAGGAGCACCTACGACCTCGCGGTGATCGGCGCGGGCGTGGTCGGTCTCTCGTGTGCGTGGCGCGCGGCCCAGGCCGGCATGTCTGTTCTGGTGCTCGAGCGCGACGAGCCGGGAGCGGGCGCCTCGGGTGTGGCCGCGGGCATGCTCGCCCCCGTGACCGAGGCTGACTTCGGCGAGGGGGCGCTCCTGGGCATGAACGTCGAGGCCCGGGCGCTGTGGCCCAAATTCGCCGCCGAGCTGTCGGAGGTGAGTGGAATGTCCACCGGCTACTCCGAGCCGGGGGCGCTCGTGGTAGCCGCCGACCGCGACGACGCTGAGGCGCTTCGGCGCCTGCACGGCTACCAGCAGCAGCTGGGCCTGCGATCCGAATGGATCGGGCCACGAGCGGCTCGTTCGATCGAGCCCGGTCTCTCCCCCCGCGTCGCGGGAGCGATCGACGCGCCAGACGAAGGCCACGTGGATCCCGCCTCGGTGGTGCGCGCCCTGGTGGCTGCCCTGGCGGGCGCCGGCGGTGAGGTGTGGGCGGGCGCCGAAGCCGAGGGGCTCGACACGACGGGCGGCCGGGTTTGCGGCGTGCGCCTCGCCGACGGCCGCCGCGTGCTCGCCGAGCGGGTGCTCGTAGCGGCGGGCGCCTGGAGCTCGGAGGGTGAGCTGGGTACCGAGACCGGCGTGCCGGAGATCCGGCCCGTGAAGGGACAGCTGCTCGAGCTGCGCACGCGCCGGGGCATGAGTGCGCCTGCCACGCGGCTGATCCGCACGCCGCGGTGCTACGTGGTGTCGCGCCCGATGGAGGAGGGAGGCGCGCGGGTGGTGATAGGCGCGACGATGGAGGAGCAGGGCTTCGACACCGCGGTCACTGCCGGCGGTATGTACGGGTTGCTCGAGGCCGCCTACGAGGTGCTGCCCGACATCGCCGAGCTCGAGCTGGTGCGCACGCGGGCCGGCTTGCGCCCGTTCACTCCCGACGGCAAACCCGCAATAGGCCCCGGCCTGATCGAGGGACTGTTCTTCGCGACGGGACACGGGCGCAACGGCGTGCTTCAGGCGCCGCTCACCGCACG
>JBBJNU010000167.1:0-4270 GCA_037721005.1 Thermoleophilaceae bacterium
CTCCCCCGCGACCGCCCGCTCGAGAGCGTCGTCCACGCCCATCGGCTCGATATCGAACAGCCGGGCTCCGGACGGGTCGGTGACCACGGTCTCGGTGCTGAGGCCCTCGATGAGCGGCTTGGCGACGCCCGCATCCACGTCGGTGACCAGTCCGATCCAGTGTGAGGACAGGGTCGGGGAGAGCACGGGCACAGGCAGCTTCGGGCGCGGGTCGCGGCCGAGGGCCACCGCCATCCGGTCGAGCATCTCTCCGTAGGACATCACGTCCGGGCCGCCGATCTGTACCTCGAGGCCCGCGGACGCGGCCACCTCGGGCGCCGCGGCCAGGTACTCGACCGCATCCTCGAGGGCGATGGGCTGGGTCGGGGTCTTCAGCCAGCGGGGGGCGAGCATCACCGGCAGCTTCGCCACCAGTTGGCGGAGCATCCGGTAGGACTCGCTCTCGGCGCCGATCAGCATCGCTGCGCGGAAGTAGGTGAGCGGCGGTCCCTCGCTGCGCAGGGTCCCGGCGGTCTCGTGGCGGCTCAGGAGGTGCTCCGACCCGGGGTCCTCTCCGAGGCCACCGAGGTAGACCACGCGTTTCACACCCTCGGCCTTGGCCAAGCTCGCGAAGTTGCTCGCCGCCTCTCGCTCGCGCTCCACGAAATCGGCGTCCGAGCCACGACCCATGCCGTGTACGAGGTAGTAGGCAACGTCCACGCCCTCGCCAGCGCCGCGCAGGGTGTCCGGCTCGAGCACGTTCCCCTCGTGCACCTCGCACCCGGCCGCCTCGAGGTCACCGGCCTTGGTGCGGTCGCGCACCATCGCGCGCACCTCGAAATCGCGATCGAGCAGCGCCTGGGCGAGGTGGCCACCCACCGCTCCGGTGGCTCCTGTCACGAGAGTCTTCATGGACGTGTATACGGCGCGGACGCGCCAACGGACCAACCAGCGAGATCGTGGACGGGGCTCGCCATACTCCTCCCACGTGAGGGGAATGATCGCTGCCACCATGGCTTGCGCCGTGCTCGCAGCCGTTTGGGCCGGCGAGTCCGATCAGCGCGGGGAGGAGGGGGAGGCATCAGCCGCGAGCCGTCCGGCCGCCGGTGCGGCGGCGCCCGGTGCGCGCCTGCTCAAGGTGGCCGCCTTCGAGTCACCCACCTACCTGACCGCTCCCCCCGGGGACCTCAACCGCCGCTTCGTGACCGAGCGCGCGGGCCGGATCCGAGTGCTGCGCGCGGGGCGCAAGCTGGGACGGCCCTTCCTCGATCTTCACAGCAGGGTCTCCACCGACGGCGAGGGCGGCCTGCTCTCCATGGCCTTCGCCCCCGACTACGCGCGCAGCCGGCGCTTCTTCGTCTACTACACCGACCGGGACGGAGACCTTCGCGTTGACTCCTACCGCGCGTCGTCGCGCTTTGCGAACCGCACTCAGCGAGGCTCCCGCCGTGCAGTGATCCGCGTGAAGCACGACCGCTCGAATCACAAGGGCGGCCAGGTTCAGTTCGGCAGAGACGGCAAGCTGTACGTCGCCTTCGGCGACGGAGGGGGCGGCGGCGACCCCGGCGAGAACGCCCAGAACGTGTCGAAGAACCTCCTGGGCAAGGTGGTGCGCATAGCCCCTCGCGCGGGCGGCGGCTACAGCGTGCCCGCCGACAACCCGTACGTCGGGTTACCCGGTCGCGACGAGATCTTCGCCTACGGGTTGCGCAACCCCTACCGCTTCTCCTTTGACCGCGCCACCGGCGATCTCACGATTGGCGACGTGGGCGAGCAGGAGGTGGAGGAGATCGACTTCGTGCCGGTCGCCGAGGGAAAGCGGCGCCCGCGCGGTGGAGTGAACTTCGGCTGGGACGTGTTCGAGGGCAGCCGCCCCTACGAGGGCGGATCGGCGCCGGGGCACCTGCCGCCGGTGCTGGAGCGCCCGCGCTCCACGGGCTCGTGCTCCATCATCGGCGGCTACGTGATCCGCGATCCGTCGCTTGGCCGCTTGCGTGGCGCCTACGTGTACGGCGATCTCTGCGCCTCCGGGCTGCGGGTGGCGCGCCTTCGCAGCGGCGGGGCCGAGGGCGATCGGGCGCTGGGGCCGAAGGTCTCCTCCCTCGTGTCGTTCGGCGAGGACGGCCGCGGCCGCGTGCATGCGATCTCGCTCGAAGGCGGCGTCTTCAGGCTCGCTCCCCGTTAGGAGAAGGCGATCTCGAGCTTCCCGATGGCCCCGAGGTGCAGTCGCACCCGGTCGCCCGCCGCCACCGCCGCAGGGGCCGTGAGCGACCCGGCGATGATGCGGTCGCCGGCGTCGAGCGATTCGCCGGCCGATCGCAGCGTCTCGTCCACCAGGGCCACGATCTCGTGGAGGTCGAAGGCGCCCGCATCGGCGCTCTGATCGGTACCGCCGCTGAGGCTCAGCTCAGCCTCGATCCCGTCGGCCGAGGTGATCTCGCTCGTGGAGCCGATGGCCACCGCGCGGTGAAAGACGTTGCCGGCCACGATCTCGCCGGCGTCGTCGAGAGAAGGATCGATGTCCACCACCTCGAGGGCTGGAGCGAGCCCGGCGATCTCGCCGTTCGCCCCCATGACGATCGCGATCTCAGCCTCCACCTTGGGGTCCTGCGTGCCCGCCAGTGAGTGGCTGCCGTCGGCGCCGAGCAGCGTGGCTGTGGTCAGGTGTCCGACCACGGAGCGCTCGAGCCCGAGCTTCTCCTGGATGGCCGGCGCGTTGAGGCCGATCTTCCAGCCGATCCTCGTGGCCCCCGAATCGAGGGTGGCGCGCCAGTGGTGTAGCTGGCGCTGGTAGGCCTCTTCGAGTCGCATCCGGGACGAGATTACCGCGGCCGCGCGGGTGCCACCATGGGACGGTGGACCGGTGGAGCCTCACGACCCTCTCGCGCCAACCTGGCTATCCGGCCTTTCTCGGCGCAGCCACGCTCGCCCGCGTCGCGGACGAGATGTTCTCCGTGGGGGTGGTCCTGTTCGTGCTCGAGCGCACCGGCAGCGCGGCCCTGGCCGGGGCCACGGTGGCGGCGGTGACGTTACCGAGCCTCATCACCGGGCCGCTGCTCGGCGCGTGGCTCGACCTCACCGGCCGGCGGCGGGTGCTGATGATCTATGACCAGCTGGCCATCTCCGCCGGCCTGGCGGCGATCCTGTTGCTCGCCGGTGAGGCCCCCGACCTCCTCCTGCCCGCGTCCGCGCTCCTGCTGGCCGGTATCACCTATCCGCTCTCGTTCGGCGGTATGACGAGCTTCATTCCCCTGCTCGTGCCCGACGGCCTGCTCGAGCCGGCCAACGCGATCGAGGCCTCGAGCTTCAACCTCGCGCTCATCATCGGCCCGGCTCTCGCGGGCACCCTGTCGGCCGCGTTCGGAGCCACGGCGCCGCTGATCGTGGAGATCGTTCTTTCGCTCGCCGCCCTCGGCCTGATCCTGCTGGTGCCGGGGCTCGATCGTGCGGGTAGCGCCGCCCACGCAACGGGCCGCTCGATCTGGAGCGTGGCCGGGTCTGGCCTCACGCGTATCGCCGAGGTGCCGGCCCTGCGCGGAGTGACCGCCACGGGGGTGCTCGGCCTGGGCGGGCTCGGCCTCCTCACGGTGGCCTTTCCCTTCTTCTGCGTGGAGCACCTCGGCGCCGACCGGAGCGCCGCCGGCTACCTGTGGGCGGCCTTCGCGTTCGGCTCGATGGTCGGCGCTCTCGCGCTGGTGCGCCTCCAGCGCAGGCTGGCTCCGGAGCGCCTCGTGGTCATCGGCATCGCGGTTTTCGGCGCGCTCATGCTCCTATGGCCGCTGCAGTCGAGCCTCCTGGGAATGCTCTTCGTGGTGGCCCTGGCCGGTGTGGCCGACGGCCCCGCGCTGGCGGCCACCTTCGCGGCGCGCCAGCAGCACGTGCCCCCCGAGCTGCACAGCCAGGTGTTCACCACGGCAGCCGGACTGAAGGTGGGCGCCTTCGCTCTCGGCTCAGCGGTGGCCGGCCCGGTAGTGCTGGCCGCCGGATCGGATGGCGCCCTCTTGGCCGCCGCGGTCACGCAGTTCGTGGCGGCCGGGGCGGGAGCGCTACTCATGCGCACGCGCAGGCCGGCGCCCGCCCTCGGGTAGTGACCTGAGTCGTCAGTTCGCGCGCACCTTCTCGGTGTCTGGACGCGCCTGACGGCGCCCGCGGGAATCGCCGATGCTTTGCATCGACTCGTCCCGCGTGCACCGTCAGCCCCGCCCAGCCACTCGAGAAGCTGAAGCCGAACTTCCTACTCAGGTCAGTAGGGTTGCGAAAGGGATGAGGGCAGTCGTGATCACCCAGCACG
>JBBJNU010000168.1:0-4265 GCA_037721005.1 Thermoleophilaceae bacterium
GCCTGGCCGAGCTGGCCGAGCGTAAGCGCAACTAGGTTCCCGCGCCCTCAGGCCGAGAGCTCGCGCAGCACACGGGCCAGCCCGTGTGAGGCCCGGCCGGTCATCCGCGCCGAGGTGGTGACCCTCACGTCGAGATGGCGCTCGATCGGCACCGATCGGGCGATGAGCGCGCGTTCGAGATGCTCGTCTTCGGAGTGGGTGCCGTCACCGAGGCCACCCACCTCCGCGTAGGTCTCTGCGGTGACCGACATCGAGGCGCCGCTGAACTGCCAGTGGTCGGTCACCGAGTGCGCGTGCGTGGCCTGCGCGAGCACCCGCCGGAAGCGCCTCTGCGAGCGCGCGGCGTGACCGTCGAGCACCGCGGGCGGCAGGTCACGGCGCTCGACCGGACAGAGCTCGATGCGCCCGCCGATCGCCCGCGCCCCGGCCCGCGAGAGCTCGAGCTGGCGGTATAGCCAGCTCGGGTCGGCCCAGGTGTCGGCGTCGGTGGACGCGATGAGTCCCCGCGGGCGCCCGAGCCCGAGCAGACGGGCGCAGGCGGCGTCCATGCCGGTGGCTCGCGCTCCCCCCGAGCCACGTCCGGGACCGGCGAGCAGGTGCAAGGTGAGCAGGGGATTCGCTGCGCAGACCGTGCGGGCCGCATCGCGGGTGGCGTCGCGACAGTGGTCGAGTACCAGCAGCACCTCCCAGGCCCCGGGCGCCACGCCCTCCTGGTTCGCGAGCGCGCCGAGGCAGGCGGCGATCCGCTTCTCCTCATCGCGGGCGGGTACCACCACGCAGGCCTCCAGCGCCGGGTGCGGGGCGGGCAGGGGCGGGTGGGTGTTCACGCGAGCTGCGCCCCGCTTTCCACGAGCTCGCGGCCGCGCTCGTAATCGTCGTCGCGCTCGTGCGTAAGCACGCCGACCAGAACGCCCTCCCGTCCGTACCAGGCCGTGAACGACCCGTCGTCATCGCTCTCGAGGCGCACCTCGTCGTGGCCGTCGCCCCACGCCACGTACTTCAGCGTGTGCTCGCCGATCGCCGACCAGAAACCGGGCGCCTGCTCCCACCGTGCGTCCTGCCCGGCAAGCACGTTGCCGGCCACCTCCCCGTGGGCGAGGGCTTCGCCCCAGTGCTCGACCGCCAGCCGCCGGCCCGCGACCGGGTTCTGGGCGAAAGCGATGTCGCCCGCCGCGAACACCCCCTCAGCGCTCGTGCGCATCGAGGCGTCGGTGCGAACGCGACCCTCCTCGATGGCGATCCCGGCTTCCTCGGCCAGTCCGATGCGGGGGCTCACCCCCGTGGCCACCACGGTTACGTCGCCCCTGATCTGCTCGCCCGCGGTCACCACGCAACGACCGTTCTCTTCGAAGCTCTCCACCTTGGCGTCGAAGCGCGTGCGGACGCCGGCCTGTTCGAGCCATCCGGCGATGACGGTGCCCACCTCTTCGCCCAGCCGTGCGCTCTGCGGCGCCTCCTCGTCGCTCACCAGAGTCACGGAGGCCCCTCGCGTCGCGATTGACACCGCGGCCTCACAACCGATGAAACCCGAGCCCACCACGGTCACCGCCGCTCCCGGTGCCGCCTGCGCCTGGAGGCGCTCGGAGTCCTCCAGCTCGCGCACGGTGAGCAGATCCTCGTGGTCGCCACCCGGCACCGGCAGGCGCAGCGGCTGTGAACCCGTGGCCAGCACGCAACCAGTGAACGAAAGCTCCTCGCCGTCGCCGGTCACGACCAGTCGGCGGGCGGTGTCGAGCCGCGCGGCGGGGGTCCGCGTGCGCAGGTCGATTCCGTGCTCGGCGTAGAAACCCGGTTCCTCCATGAACAGGTCGGCCCGCCCGTGCTCGGAGCGCAAGTACTCCTTGGTCAAGGGCGGGCGGCTGTAGGGGTGATGCGCTTCCGCGGCGAGCATCACCACGTCGAGGCCGCCTCCGGCCTCGCGGTAGGCCCGGGCCGCCGACAGGCCCGCGGGCCCCGCGCCCACGATCACTATGCGGTTCTCGCCGCTCATCCGGGCACGTCGAAGCGGTCGAGCAGATACCTGTCGTTCGCCCGGGAGAGGGCGGGTTCGGGGTCCAGGTGCTCGCGTAGGAGCGCGTGCACCTCTTCGCCCTGCAGCGGGTAGGTCTCCGTGCGCGGGCGCCAGTGCACCGCCAGCAGGCTGCCGCCGGGCTCGAGTCGCTCGCGCATGGCCGCCAGGGCGCTGATCAGGAGGTCGCGGTCCCAGTAGTAGAGGACCTCGGAGCAGACGATGAGGTCGAAGGTTGCGTCCGGCATGTCCTCGGGCAGGCTGCGCCTTTCGACCTGCACACCGGGCTGCCCGTCGAACCGTGCGCGGGCCGTGGCCACCGCGCGCTCGGACACGTCCACGGCCAGCAGGTGATCACAATGCTCGGCGAGGCCCTCGGTGAGCACGCCGATCGAGCAGCCCACCTCCAGTCCCCGGGCGTAGCGGCGCTGCTCGAGGGCGGCGAGGGTGCGCGCGTACTTCTGGCGTTCGTAGTCGCTCGCCTCGAAGCCCCACGGATCGGGATCCGCCTCGTAGAGATCCTCGAAGTACTCCCGTTCCAGGCGCACCGGCGGGCCGCTCACTTCTCGAGGACACGGCGGCCCATGCGGGCCACCATCGGGTCGAGGCGGTGCTGCAGCAGGAAGATCCCGAGGTCCCGTCGCGCGCGGTCCAGCGCGCCCGCCGAGGCGAACGGCCGCGAGCCCAGGGCACGCTCGGCCTCGCCCAGGATCGTGCGGCACGCCCCGGCCACCGCGTCGCGCAGAGCTATCGACAGGTCGGCCAGCGGTTGCTCGGGGTCACCCTCGGCCTCGGCGGCTGCCTTCTCGAACCACGCGTCGATCGTGCCGCGCGCGGCGAGCGCCCGGCCCACGGCCAGCGCCACCAGATCCTCACTCGAGCGCGCCCGCGCGCCGTCCACCAGCGCCGCGAGCGCAGAGTCGGCCGCGCCGGCCCAGCAGGCGGCTGTGCGAATGGCGTCGCGACCGAAGTAGGGCTCGCGCGCAAGCTCCCCCGGCTCGCCCAGCACCGCGAGCGCGCGGGCTCCGGAGAAGGCCACGCGGTGGCTCTCGGAAGCGCGCATCCCCGCCCCGCGATACCACGTGGGATCGACCTCTATTCCATCCGAAAGATCCACGTACGCGAGCAGCGGCGGGCCGGGCTCGTCGCCCCGTACGAGAACGAGCGCGCGGTGCAGGCCGCCCGCCCCGGAGCAGAAGACCTTGACCCCTTCGACCGTGCCTTGCGCGGTGAGCCGGGCGGGGTCGCCCTCTCCGGGAACAGGGTCTGCGCCCCACACGCCGAGCCGTCGCTCGCCCTCCCTCACCGCGCTCAGCTCCTCGGAGCGAAGCGGCTCAGGTAGGGCCACCGCCAAGCGCTCGACCGCGTTCAGGTGACCGTCGAGGATGCGAGCGACGCTGGCGTCCGCGGCGCCGACGCGGCGCACCGTCCGCCACTCCTCGGACAGGGAGACCGTGCGCACGCCGTCGGCGCCCGCGGGCACGGTCATCGCCAGCACGCCGGTCTTCTCGAGGGCGTCGAGGGCGTGGGAGGGAAAGGCGGGGAAGGCATCGCGCTCGCCCGCGCCCGCCGCGATCTCGGCGAGAACGCCGTCGTCGAGTGTGGAGTGGGCGGATACGGGAAGCGATCTCATGCGAGCGCCACGTCGCGCGCTCGCGCCAGGTTGGCAATCGCGTCGATCAGCCGCACCGTCTCGCCGCAGCCGTCGCGCAGCGCCCCGGGACCGATCCCGTCGTGCATGAGCACCACGGCGCCGGGCGCCAGCCGGTCCTCTATCTCGTCGAGCATGGTCTCGGCACTGGCGCCGGTCCAGTCGTGCGAGTCCGCCGTCCAGCCCGTGAGCTCGAGGCCGCGGCGAGTCGCTATGTCCTGCGTGAACGGGGCCTGCACCCCCCAGGGCGTTCGCCAGCGGCTGGGGGTCACGCCCAGCGAGCCCAGGCGCTGGAGGCCTTCGTCGGTGTCGCGCTCCACCTCCTGCTCGGCGCACTCGGTGTGGCGCACGTGACGGGTGCAGTGAAGCTCCACCGCGTGCCCTGCCGCCCGAACGCGCTCCACCACCTGCGGGTACCGTGAGGCGAGTGGGGTGATCACGAAGAAGGTGGCCGTGGCTGCGCTTCGCCCGAGCGCGGTGAGCACACGGGGCGTCCACACGGGGTCGGGACCGTCGTCGAAGGTGAGGGTGATAGGCGAGGACAAGGGCTACTTGCCCTTTCCCGCAACGCGACGATTGAACCGCTACTTGCCGAGCATCTTCTCG
>JBBJNU010000169.1:0-4255 GCA_037721005.1 Thermoleophilaceae bacterium
CTAGGTGAGCTGGGGAAGCCCGACCATCGCCCGAAACGACGCCGCGTCGTTTAGGTGCGGCATCGGGCCGTCGGGTACGGGGACCTGGAGGAAGTCGCACAGCGGCTGCCAGCCTTCCTTGACTTCGTAGACGAGCAGGTTGTCGGGTTCGACCTTGCTCTTGACGTCCTCGTTATGGGACTCATAGATGCCGATGGCGAAGTCCTTGTCGTCGAACCGGCCCTTGAAGGTCCCCTCCCAGATCAGGCCGTTGATCATCTTCATCGCCTCCGGGGAGACCTCCACGCTCCCGCCCTCAAGCTCCCCTCTGGATGCCGCTTGCGCGGAGGCGTGGATGCTCTTCATGCAGCTCGCGTACCACGCCTCGGGGTCGCGCACGCTGAGCAGCACCTTGGCCTCCGGGAACGCGGCTGAGATCTGCTCCCAGTACGTGCACGCCGGCCAGTCGACGGTCGACTTCCAGCCTTCGAGCAGCTGCGCCCAGTCGACGACCTCACCGTCCGCGGCGGCTTGCCAGCCGGGCAGCAGCTCGGGCCGTCGCGCGACATCGATCATGTGGAACGAGGGCCCGAAGCCGAGCTGCTCGAGCGCCGCCTTCTGCGACATCGTCCCGGTGCGTCCGAATCCGGCACCGATTACCTTCACAGGCGCATCTCCTCTCCTTGGTTTCGATTCACCACTGCAGCAGCATCAGGCCCACCGTGACGCCCGGACCGATGGTGACCGCCAGGCCGCGCTCGCCCGGCTGGGGGGCGCGCTCGGCGATCGTGCGCTGCAGCACGAAGAAGGCCGAGGGGGTGCCGACGTTGCCGTTTTCGGCGAGTACGTTGGCGCTCGGGGCGATGTCTTCGTCGTTCAATCCGAGCCCGCGTTGCAGCCCGTCGATGATCCCTTGTCCGCCGGGATGCACAGGCCAGTGGTCGATCGCATCGGCATCGAGGCCATAGCGGGCCAGAAATTCGTGTACGAGTCCCGGAACCTCCTTCTCGGCGATCTCGGGCAGCTCACGCGTCATCTGCATGTGGCTGTCCTCGCCGGTAACAGCGAAGCGCACGTGATCGAGGGTGCCCGGCACCTGGTGTACCGCTGCCGCCACGATCTTGGGGCCGGTAACTGCGGGGTCAAGAGACAGGAGCGCAGCAGCGGCCCCGTCGCCGAAGAGCGCGGAGCCCACGATCTTGACCTTCTCGTCGGCGGCTGTGACGGGGGTGAGGAACCCGCTCACGCTCTCGGCCGCGACCACGAGCGCCGTCTCGCCGGGTCGGTCGCGCAGCCCCTGAGCGGCTAGCCGCAGCAACGGCACCGCGCTCGCACAGCCGACTCCTACGAGGTGGTACTTGTCGGCGTCGGAGCGCAGGCCGTAGTGGTCGACCAACCGGTGGGCGAGTGTCGGCCCGCCCAGCGAGTAGTAGCTGGCGGTAACGATGACGCCTACGGCGTCCGGCTTGAACACGAGCGAGTCGATGGCGCGAGTCGCCAGGCGCATCAGCCCCTCTTCCGTGGTCGCCGTGCGGTGCTGGAGGGTCGTCTGCAACAGCTCGGGTGAGACCTCGAGCCCGCGCGTGCGCACGCCGCATCGGGCGAAGATCCCCTCAGCGAAGGCGTCGCCAGTCAGGCCGAGCAGATCCAGGATCTGGGCCTGGTCGAAGGAGCGCTCCGGACTCGCGGTCGCGATCCCGGCGATGGTCGCCCGGGATTGCCTCGCCGACAGCCGGGACGCGTCGATGCTCATCGTCGCGGCAGGGGTGAACGCCTCAGCCATGCGCGACGGAACTATGTTCGCTCTTCGATCTCGGCGCAAGCCCGACTCGGCCGCACAGATCGCGCGGTGCTGTGCACGCAATTCGAGTGGGTAGTAAGTACGGAACGCAGGGAACTCGACGGCGGCGTGGGAGAATCCGGCGCCTGAGGTCCCACGATGCACCGGGTTGAACCGCTCACAGTCGTCCTCGCCGACGACCACGTCGTGGTCCGGAGCGGCCTGCGGGTCCTGCTCGACTCCGAGCCCTCGATCGACGTCGTTGCCGAGGCGGGCGACGTCCGCACAACGATCGAGGCTGTTGAGCAGCACCGCCCCGACGTGCTGATCCTCGATCTGCACATGCCGGGTGAGCCGAGCCTTGCGGCGATCCCGCGCCTGCGTGAGCGCTGCCCCGACACGCGGGTGGTCGTGCTCACCGCTCAGCGCGACCCGAGCTTCGCGGGCGAGGCACTGCGCCTCGGCGCGGCGGGCTACGTGCCCAAGGAAGCCGCCGATAGCCAGTTGCTCGAGGCGATCGGGGTGGCTGCGCAGGGCGGCACCTATCTCGAGCCCCGGCTCGGCGCTCGGCTCGCCGCCAACACGGCGGCGGCCGGGAGGGCCGCCGCGGAGCTCAGCGAGCGCGAGGTCGAGGTTCTGCGACTGATCGCGCGTGGTCTGACCAACCGCGAGATGGCCGAGCGGCTCTACCTCAGTGTGCGCACGGTTGAGAGCCACCGCGCGCGCATCCAGCGCAAGCTCGGGCGCTCGCGCCGCTCGGACCTGGTCGAGTACGCGCTCGCCCGCAGCCTTGTCGAGGCGTCCGACGTTCCCACCTGAGCCGCTCTCA
Organism: Thermoleophilaceae bacterium; assembly: GCA_037721005.1. Lineage (GTDB taxonomy): Bacteria > Actinomycetota > Thermoleophilia > Solirubrobacterales > Thermoleophilaceae > JAAYBF01. The sequence continues at coordinate 2,589 of JBBJNU010000169.1, forward strand.
ATCGACCGGCAACCGGGCCACGACCTCGGTCCCGGACCCTGGCTGGGATCCGATCCTCAGCTCGCCGGCGAGTAGGTTCACACGCTCACGCATGCCGCGCAGGCCGAACCCCACGCTCTCCCGCTCAGGGCCGAAGCCTCGACCGTCATCGGTTACACGCAGCCGGAGCCACCCATTCTGCTGCTCGAGCTCGACGAGGACCCGTGATGCCTCGGCGTGCCGAGCAGCGTTGCTGAGGCACTCCTGAGCGATGCGGTAGGCCGTCGTCTCGACGTCCGGGTCCAGCCTGCGTGGCGCTCCGCGGGGATCGTGGAGCTCGAGGCTCGTGGCGACCTCGATCCCATACACGACCTGCGTGCGTTCGGCGAGGTCGCGTAGCGACGCCTCGAGTCCGAGCTCATCGAGAGCAGCGGGGCGCAGGTCGGCTATCAAGCTGCGCAGCTTGTCCATCTCGCTCTCGATCTCCTCCTGGGCGCGGCGCATCTGCAGGCCCATCTCCTCGACGGTCGGCGCTCGGACCACGGAGGCGAGTTGCACGTGCAGCGCGGCCAGGCCCTGCAGCGTCTCGTCATGCAGCTCACGCGCCCAACGCGCACGCTCGGCCTCGGCCGCCTGCATCCGCTCGCGGGCGGCGCGCGCACGCGAATCCCGCAGAGCAGCCTCCATCGCCACCTGCTCGCTCACGTCGGTGAACACCACAACCGCGCCAGCTGCGTCCGGTCCACGGACGGGGGCGCTCGTGTGGTGGACGGCGAAACTGTGTCCGTCGCGGTGCCAGAACACGTCGTCGGTCACCTGCTGAATCGCGCGCTCCCGGCGGGGACGATGGATCGGGCAGTCGTGGCGGGAGTAGTGCGAACCGTCGGCGCGGGTGTGGTGGAGCAGCTCATGGGCGGGCTTTCCAATCAGCCCCTCGAGCGGCCAGCCCAGCATCTCGGCGGCGGCCGGGTTAGCAAACGTGATGCGCCCATCCTCATCGACGTGGTAGATCCCCTCACCCGCAAACTCGAGAATGCGGTCGCGCTCGCGCGCGAGGCGCTCGAGCTCCTCGTGAGCCCGGGTGAGCGCCTGACGCCGCTCGGTGATGTCCTGGATCACTCCGAGGATCTCTTCCGACTCACCGCCCTCGCCGCCGATCGAGGAGACCGTCACCTCCACCCACACCAGTTCGCCGTCCTTGCGCAGGTAGCGCTTGTCGATCTTCGAGGCGAGCATTTCGCCCGCGAACACCCCCTTCGCCAGCCGCAGACCGACATCGCGGTCGTCGGGGTGACTGATGTCGTTGAAGGTGAGCGTGCGCAACTCCTCGGCGCTGTAGCCGGTCAACCGGCAGAACGCGGCGTTTACGTGTCCAAGCAGGAAGTCGTCACCCACGAGCGCCATCGGCACCGGCCCGTCCTCGAAGAGGCGCTTGAAGCCCTCGCCGGCCTCGCGCAGCGCGACGGCACGCTCCCGGCGCTCAGTGACATCGCGGATCGCCACCGCCAGCCCGTGCCCGCCATCGAGTTCGATCACACGCACCGAGATCTCCACCGGAAGCTCCGCGCCATCGGGCCGGCGCACACTGAGCTTGGCCTCCGGATCGAGAACGCCACCAGGGATGAGTTCCTCGAGCGGCAGCCCTGCCAGCTCCGAACCGGGGCGCCCGAAGAGCAGCGCTGCGGGTG
>JBBJNU010000170.1:0-4242 GCA_037721005.1 Thermoleophilaceae bacterium
TGCGAGGTAGGCCTATCGCGATGCCACAGGGGGCCGGGGCGTCAAGCCATGGCAGCCAGATGAGTCGGGGCGGGCGAGCGGCTGACTGTCAGGCGGCCCGCTGGCCCCACGACCGGGCGGGGCGAGGGCTTGACGCCCCCGACCGTGTGTGCTCCGCCCCGCCCGCGTCCTTCCTGATCCCGGCGATCAGGGTGGCCAGATCCTCCTGGGCCGAATCGGCGTACTTCAGCAGCCGGACTCTGGCGCGCTCCGCCGCTCGCTCGGCCTCTTGAACACCGCGCAGGCGGGTGTGCGCGAGCTCGTCCATGGCTCGCTTGCGAATCTGCGACGCCTCGTTCTCCGCTGCGTCGACCATCGCGGCAACCTTGGTCTGGGCGGCGTCCAGCGCTTCTCTGCGGGCCCTCTTGACATCCTCGCGCACAGCGGACTCGTACTCCTCCGCGGCGCGTTCGGCCCGCTGTTTGGCAGCCTCCTCGATGGCTCGCGCGCGCGGCTCGGCCTCCGCGGCGCGCCGGAGCTGCGCTGCCGCCTCCTCTCCCATGGCCTTGGCCTTGGCCTCGGCTTCAGCGGCACTCTCGATCCGCTCAGCCGCCGCCTCCTCTACGGCTCGCGCCTTCGCTTCGGCTTCGACGGCGCGTGCAACCCGTTTCTGGGCGGCCCTTCCAAGGGCCCGCGCCTTCGAGTCAGCCTCAGCGGCGGCCGTTGCCCGCTCCTCGGCGGCCTGCTCCAGCGCCCTCGCCTTCGAGTCCGCCTCGGCGAGCACAGCGAGGGTGGTCTTGCGGATCGCCTCCCCGCACTCGGCGCCGAGGTCCACGGAGGGCTTCTGGCCAACGTTGTCGGTCTGCTCACTCACACCGAGAGGGGACCCTAGGAACTCCGCCGGACGCCCAAGGCTCGCGGCCTCAAACGCCCAAGTGGGCGCGCATCAGCCGGTCGACGTATCTCGCGGGCTTCGGCCAACGCCGGACGGGCGTCCGCGCGTGCAGCGTCGCATAGCCGTGCAGCGCCGCCCACAGGGTCAGCGCCAGCTCGCGAGCCTCGGATTGGCCGCCGCTCGGTCGGATGGCGGCGACGAGGGCGATAAGGCCCTTGAGACCTTCGTCTCGGACGACGGCGCCTGACTCTGTCGGCTGTCGCGTCGGTCGCCGGGAGGAGAAGATCACCGCATACAGCGCGGGCTGGCTCTCGGCGAAGTTCAGATAAGCGACTCCCGTGACCCGGAGCTGGGCTCGTGGCTCGGACTCCGACTCGGCCGCTGACCGAAGCGTTTCGTTGAAAGCGGCGAAGCCGCGGTCCACTGCCGCGGATACGAGAGTGTCCCGATCGGGGAACTGCAGGTAGAGCGCGGTGGGCGAGACCCCGGCGGCCTTGGCGATCGCCCGTACGGAAAGCCGAGCCGCATCGCCTTCGGACTCGAGCAGGCTCACCGTGGCCTCGAGGAGCTGCTCGCGGAGCCGGTCGCCCTCGCCGCGGACGTTGCGCGGGCGAGTGACGGGGGGAGTCGCGGGACCGGCCATGACCGGATGATAACCCATGACTTGACAAACGTACATGTACTAGTGTTCACTTAGTCAGGTGGGCGCGCCGCTCACTTCACCAGACCCGAAGGAGCTCCGCCATGCTCACCGCCCTCACCGATCGCATCGCCATCCGCCCGAAGGTGACGCTGTTCGCCGTCCTCGCCTTCGTCGTAATCGCCGCCGTCCTCGGTGGCCCCGTCGCCGGCCTGCTGCGCGAAGAGGGGGGCTTCACCGCAGAAAACTCCGGTTCAGCCGTGGCCGTCGAGCGCATCGAGGGCGCAACCGGCCGCCAGGCATCCCCTGGCATCGTCGTGCTCTTGAAGACGCCCCAGGGCGCCGGCGCCCCCGGCGCCAAGACCCGGGTGGCCGCCCTCGAGCGCGAGCTGAGCGCCGAGCCCGGCATCACGTCCGTGGCCTCTCTGGCCTCGACCCGCGACGAGCGCTTCGCGGCCTCCGACGGCCGCTCCACCTACCTGGCCGCCACCCTCGACGCCGACGCCGAGGAGGCCGAGGTGGGCGCCGCGGTCCTCGAGCGTTACGCGGACGCTTCCGACGTAGAGGTCGGGGGTTCGGTGATCGCCGACGAGCAGATCGGCGGGGCGGTCGGCGCCGACCTCGGCCGCGCCGAGGCGTTGGCGTTTCCCATCTTGCTGATCCTCTCGCTCCTCTTCTTCCGCGGCGGCCGCGCTGCCCTCATACCGCTCGGGGTGGCCGTCGCCACCGTGATGGGCACCTTCCTCGCCCTGCGCGGCGTGAACTCGGTCTACGGCCTGTCGGTGTTCGCCCTGAACCTCGTGATCGGCCTCGGCATCGGCCTGGCCATCGACTACGCCCTGTTCCTGCTCACCCGCTACCGCGAGGAGCTCGCCGAGCACGGCCCGGGCGCCACCGCGATCCGCCGCACCATGGCCACCGCCGGCCGGACCGTGGCCTTCTCGGCGGCCACCGTCGCCGTCGCACTCGCCACGCTGGTCGTCTTTCCACTCAACTTCCTACAGTCCATGGGCATCGCCGGCGCCGTGGTCTCCCTCGTGGCCGCGGCCGCGACGCTCGTCCTCGCCCCCGCGCTGTTCGCGGTCTGGGGCACCAAGCTCGCCGTGAAGCCGCGGCGGCGCGGGGAGCGGCCGGCCGAGGCGGGCCGCTGGTACCGCCTCTCGCACGCCGTGATGCGCCGACCCGGCGCCGTCGCGATCGCGACCGGGCTGGTCATGGTGGTCGTCGCGCTGCCTTCGCTGCGCGCACAGTTCACCCCGGTGGACTCGACGGTCATCCCCAAGGGCCAGAGCGCCCGGACGGTGGCCGACGCCCTGCAGACCGATTACGCCGGACAGGAGACCACCCCGACTACCGTGGTGCTCGACGCGCCGCGAGGCGACGCTGCGCCCATCGCGGCCTACGCCAAGGACCTCCGGGGGCTCGACGGCGTGCGTAGCGTGAGCGCACCGCAGCCGCTGGACGCCTCGACGTGGAAGATCGACGTCGCGGTGACGGGCAGGCCCGAAGGCAAGGCCGCGCAAGCGGTCGTCGAGGACGTCCGCAGCGCCGACTCGGGGGTGCTGGTCGGCGGGGCTGCCGCGGAGTTCGTCGATCAGCAGGACTCCATCGCCTCCCGGCTGCCGTTGGCCATCGGGCTGCTCGCGCTGCTCACCTTTTCGATCCTCTGGCTGATGACCGGTTCGGTCGTGCTGCCGCTCAAGGCGCTGTTGATGAACGCCCTGACCGTGGGCTCGTCGCTCGGCGTCCTCGTGCTCGTATTTCAGGACGGGCGCTTCGCGGACCTACTGAGCTACACGCCCAACGGTGGCATCGAGCCGACCGACTTCCTCGTGGCCGCCGCGCTGGTGTTCGCCCTCTCCACCGACTACGGCGTGTTCCTCCTCGGCCGGATCAAGGAGGCGCGCAGCGTCGGGCGCTCAGAGCGCGAGGCCGTGGCCGTGGGGCTTGAGCGCACCGGAGCGGTGGTCACTGCCGCGGCCATTCTCCTCGCCGTCGCGATCGGCGCGTTCATCACCTCGTCGATCTCCTTCATCCAGCAGATCGGCGTCGCGACCGCCGCCGGGGTCCTCATCGACGCCTTCGTCGTCCGCGCCCTGCTCGTGCCGGCCCTCATGGGCCTGCTCGGGAGCTGGAACTGGTGGTCCCCGGCCCCGCTGCGCCGCCTGCACGACCGGATCGGGGTCTCGGAGGAGCCGCCGGCGCCGACGGCCGCCCGCGCGCTCGCCGTGCCCACCATCTCGCAAGAAGCGGCGTCATGAGACCGCGCCCTCTCGTTCTGGCTGGCGCTCAGAGCCCCCTTACGGGTAGTCAGACGACGACTGACTCCGCCGACCGCAACTCCATCGGCACGCCCATCGCCGGCGGATAGCGCGACGGGCTAGTAGTAGTGGCGTCGGCCTCCGACTGCCCGTCCCATCATGCTGAGAATCTCGAGAATTATGCCGACCACAATCAGGATCACGCCGATTGTCCATAGAACGCTGAGGCTAGGAACAAGCAAGGCGATGATGAGCAGGATGACTCCCAGGATGATCATTTCTTACGGCTCCTCACGCTAGGGCGACTGAGCCTACCCGACACGTTCGACCTACGCGCTCTGTGTGTTCCGACTCGCTTCGGTAACCCGACGCCACGAGAGAGCCCCCAGCCAGCAGAGACCCGCTATTACGAGGCATTTCTGTATGGGCGCGGGTGGTTTCGAACCACCGACCTCTCGCGTGTGAAG
>JBBJNU010000171.1:0-4235 GCA_037721005.1 Thermoleophilaceae bacterium
ATTGCCGAGGCGTTTGGTCTCGGCGCGAAGCGCGAGCCCGCCGCGCAGACGGCTTGACCCCTCGTTCGGTGCTCGCCCGATCACCGATCGGGCTGCGCTCCTCTCGCTTAGCATGAGCAACATGGTCACCGACCAGCTTCCAGGCGCAGACCTGATCGCTCAGGGGATCACGGATATCCGTACAGGCCGAGACACGAAGGAGTCAGCACTGGTGAGCATGGCCGCTCCTCGTTTGCGAGCTCTCGGTTTGGATGTTCCGGCCTCGGACGAGTCCGGCGCAGGGCACCGGCTCTACGGGCTGCTCTCGGACGAGGATCGGGCCTCAGCTCACAGTCGGTACAACGCCTTGGTCGGTCGCGTGGTCAGCTTCGCTCGCGCAGCCGAGCATGCGTCCTCCGGTTGACATCGAGCGCATCCGCGCCTTGGCGCGCGCGCTCACCGAGGCGGCTCAGGAGGACGTGACCCTCTACCTCACTGGGGGTGCGACCGCCGTGGTGGAGGGATGGAGGCCGACGACCATCGACGTTGACCTCCGTCTGGAGCCCGAGACGGATGACCTGACGCGCCGCTTGGTGAGGGCCAAGTCGGAGCTCGACATCAACGTGGAGCTTGTCTCTCCGCCCGACTTCATCCCTGAGTTGCCGAGCTGGCGAGACCGGAGCCCGTTCGTGCTGCGCGAAGGTAGGGTCACGGTGCGCCACTTCGACCCGTACTCCCAGGCCCTCTCGAAGATCGAGAGGGGGTTCGCGAAGGATCTGGAGGACGTGGCGGCGATGATCGACGCCGGTCTGGTGGTTGTGCCTCGGCTGGGAGAGCTGTTCGACGAGATCGAGCCGGCTCTGCACCGATACCCCGCCATCGACCCTGGCGCCTTTCGCCGAAGCGTCGACCGGGCGCTCGGCAAGGACTGAGTCGCTTCGCGTAAGTTCCACCGCCGTGGCTCTCGACCTCATCACCGGCTTCCCCGGCTTCATCGGCCGCCTGCTCGTCGCCCGCCTGCTCGAAGAGGAGCCCGACCTCACGGTCGTCGCCATCGTCGAGACGCGGATGCTCGACGCGGCCCGCGAAGCCGCGGCCGAGATCGGCGGGGAGCGCATCGAGGTGGTGCAGGGCGACATCTCCGGCCGCAAGCTCGGCCTCTCGGACTCAGACCACGAGCGCATCGTGTCCGAGGTGCGCCGGGTCTACCACCTGGCCGCGATCTACGACCTCGCCGTGCCCATCGAGCTGGCCCAGCGCGTGAACGTGGACGGCACCGGCAACGTGCTCGAGCTCTGCGCGGCGGCCGAGAACCTGGAGCGCCTGGCCTACATCAGCACCGCCTACGTGGCCGGCCGGCGGCACGGGGTGGTCTACGAGCACGAGCTGGTGATGGGTCAGGGGTTCAAGAACCACTACGAGTCCACCAAGTTCCAGGCCGAGGTGTGGGCGCGGCGCTACATGGACCGCGTGCCGACCACGATCCTGCGCCCCGCCATCGTGGTCGGCGATTCGCGCACGGGCGAGACCCAGAAGTTCGACGGTCCCTACTACCTGCTCAAGGCGGTCTCGCGGGCGAAGAAGGCGGGGCAGCCGCTCGTGCACTTCGGGCGCGCCAACTCACCCTTCAACGTGGTGCCCGTGGACTACGTGGTGGAGGCCATCGCCACGGCCGCCGCGGCGCCGGAAACCCTCGGCGAGACCCTGCACCTGGTGGATCCCGAGCCCCTGAGCGGGGGAGAGTTACTCACCGCTCTCGCCCAGCACTACGGAGGGCCGGTGCCCAAGGGCCGGATCCCCCCGGCCGTGGCCGAGTTCGCCCTGCGCCTACCGCCCGTACGGCAGCGCTTCGGGGGCACGCCACGCGAGTCGATCGCCTACCTCAACCACCCGGTGGTGTTCGACATGCGGCGCTGCGTGGACCTGCTGGGCGCCCGCGGGCTCACCCCGCCGAAGTTCACGGACTACGTGGAACCCATGGTCTCCTTCTTCCGCGAACACGAGGACGACCCCGCCTTCGCGCCGAAGTAGCCGGCCTCAGCGAGAGGACCGCAGCCCGATCGGCGATCGGGCGAGCACCGAACGAGGTTCTCACCCAGAGGAGCGCAGCCCGATCGGCGATCGGGCGAGCACCGAACGAGGTTCTCAGCGAACGAGGTTCTCACGAGTGCTCGACTGCGAGCACCTTGATCGTGCGCGGCCCGCGCGGGGTGCTCAGCTCGCGCGAGTCGCCCGGCTTGCTTCCCGCCAGCGCGCTGCCTACCGGGGAGTCGATCGAGAGTAGTCCGTCACGCGGGCTCGCCTCCGCGGAGGGCACGAGCTTGAAGGTGGTCTCCTTGGCGCTCTCCTCGTCGACCCAGGTCACGGTGGAGCCCATCCCCGCCGCCCCGTCCTCGGCCGCCTCGACGATCTCCGCGGAGCGCAACTGGTCCCGCATGCGGGCGATCTTGGCTTCGAGCATCGCCGCGTCCTCTTTGGCGGCGTGGTACTCGGCGTTCTCCTTCAGGTCCCCGAAGTCCCGGGCCACGCCGATCTTGTCGGCCTTCTCGCGGCGGCCCTCGGTCTCGAGCAGCTCCACCTCGGCCTGGAGGCGCTCGTAGGAGGCGGAGGTCATCTTGGGGGTGTCGGCCATTGGGGCGAGGCTAGAGTGCCGCTCATGTCGTCCAGTGGAGGACCGCTCGTGGCCGTGATCACCGGCGCCTCGAGCGGCATCGGGGAGGCCACGGCCCGCCGCTTGGCCCGCGAGCCCGGAGCCCGGCTGGTGCTCGTGGCCCGGCGCGAGGACCGCCTGCGGGCCCTGGCCGAGGAGCTGCCCGCGCCGGCCACCTATGTGGCGGTGGACCTCACCGACGACGACGCTCCCGAGCTCGTGCTCGCCCACGTGCGAAAGCACCACGATCGCCTCACCCTGCTCGTGAACAACGCCGGCGCCGCGTGGCGCGCGAAGTTCGCCGACGGCGGGTACGCCAACGTGCAGCGCACTATGGCCGTAAACTTCGACGCGGTACTGCGCCTCACCGAGGCGCTCCTGCCTCTGCTGCGCGACTCGGCGCCGAGCGCGATCGTGAACGTGTCGAGCACCGCCGGCCGCGTGGCCCGCGGCGGAACCGGGGCGTACTCGGCCAGCAAGTTCGCCCTCGCCGGCTGGTCCGATTCTCTCTACGGGGAGGAGAAGCCCAACGGCGTGCACGTGGGGCTCGTGCTCCCGGGGTTCATCGCCACCGAGGGCTTTCCCCAGCGCGAGCTGGTGGACAAGCGCCTGACCCGCTGGACCGTGTCGACGCCGGAGGCCGGCGCCGAAGCCATCGTGGAAGCGGGCCTCGGGCGCAAGGCCGAGCGTTACGTGCCGAAGCCCTACGCGATGCTGGCCGCGCTGCGGTTCGTGGCTCCCCGGCTGGCGCGGCGCGTGCTCACCGGCGGGAGTGCCGCGGCGCTGACCACGCGCACCGGCGCCGATGAGAAGGACGCTCAGGCCGGCTAAGCGGTTTGCAGCGCGCCGTCGTAGCGGTGCGCGCGCCTGACTATCGCGCTCACGACCTGCGGCCACACGGCGCGAGGCAGGTCGTGACCCATGCCCTCCACGAGCATCAGCTCGGCGCCTTGAATGGCCTCGGCCGTGGCCTTCCCGCCCGAGGGGCGCACCAGGCGGTCCTTCGTGCCGTGAATGACCAGGGTGGGGGCCTTGACCCCCCGCAGCGCTTTCGTGCGGTCGCCCGACTTGAGGATGGCGCCGAGCTGGCGGCCGGTGCCGGCCGGGTTGGTGCCGCGGTCGAACGAGCGGCCCGCCTGTTCGCGCGTCTCGTCCGCGTCCTTGCCGAGCTCGGGTGACCCGATGAGCTCGAACACCTTCACGAAGTGCTCGACGAAGGAATCCCGGTCGTCGGGTGCGCGCTGCAGCAGCACCCGCATCAACGCCATCTCGGGTCGACCCTTCAGGCGGCTACCGGTGGTGGACATGATCGAGGTGAGCGTGCGCACGCTCCGAGGGTGGCGATGAGCCAGGGTCTGAGCGATCATGCCGCCGAGGGAGGCGCCCACCACGTGGGCCGGCGCGAGGTCGAGCGCGTCGAGCAGCCCCGCGGCGTCGTCGGCCATGTCGTCCAACGTGTACTGACCGGCCGCGAAGCGGCGGGTGGCCAGCTGGGGTAGTCCCGGCGGAGGCGAGTCGACGGAAGTCGAGCGCCCGGTGTCGCGGTTGTCCAACCGGACCACGTGGAAGCCCTCGCCGGCGATCTCGGCGCAGAAATCATCGAGCC
>JBBJNU010000028.1:0-15213 GCA_037721005.1 Thermoleophilaceae bacterium
GAGAAACGACGACATGCTGGACGCAATCCGCCACTGAACCGATCGATGTCGTCATGTACGCGGTCGGCCGTTCACAGCTACCGCGTGAGGGACATTGGATGGCTGCGGTTCTCGCGTGTGGGGAGTGGGCTGTGCTCTCCCACCGCTCGGCCGCGGCCCTTTGGGGCCTGCGGGAGCACTTCGAGCCGGCTGGTCGATGTCACGGCACCTCGCCGAAGCGGCCGCGGGCGCTCGGGCATTCGAGTACACAGCGGCGCAGCCCTCGCGTCCGGAGATGTGGCGCAAGAGAATGGCGTGCCATGCACGAGTGTCGTCCGCACCCTGCTGGATCTAGCCGGCTGCGTCTCGCTGGCCGCCCTCGAAGGAGCAGTGCACCTAGCCGAGATTCTACGCCTCTACAACGGTCGGGAGATGGATGAGCTCCTCGGACGCATCGGTCCGAAGCGTGGCCTGGTCGCCCTCAAGCAGTTGCTCGCAACGGGAGACTTCAGCGGCCGTCGAGACCGACAGCCGCGCCTTCCACAGCCGGTCCGGTGACGTCAAACGCGATCTGGCCCGCGACCGCCTCGTCGAGAACGCCGGTTGGCGCGTTCGGCGGGCCTCCTTCAACCAGGTCACCTACGAGGCGGCTGCCCTGGCGGAGCGGATCAAGGCCTGGCTGACCGCCTGAGCCCTCAGTCCAAGCGGTTCTCGAGCGGGATCGGCCCGGAGGAGACCGGGCCGTTCGAGATCGGCTCGACCACCTCGTCGTCGTCCTCGTCAGGCATGTCCACGCCGAGGCGCTCGGCCAGCTCGCCGGACTCGTACATCTCGAGCATGATGTCGCAGCCACCTATGAACTCGCCCTCCACGAACAGCTGCGGCGAGGTGGGCCAGCCGGACACCGCCGAGAGCTCCTGCTTGATGCGCGGGTCGGGGAGGATGTCAAGCGCGGCGTACTCCACTCCGAGCTCGTTGAGGGCGCCCGAGGCGCGCATGGAGAAGCCGCACCGCGGCTGCTCGGGGGTGCCCTTCATGAAGAGCATCACCTTGTTACCGGCGATGGCCTGCTCGAGGAACTGGCGGATCTCGCTGCTTTCCATCCTTGCCTCCTTAGGAAGTCGAAGTCTTGATCGAGAGCGCGTGGATAGCGCCTCCGACCTCGTCGCCGAACACGCCGTACACGAGCTTGTGCTGCTCGATGCGGCTGAGCCCTTCGAAGCGGTCGGACACGATCTCTGCGCGGAAGTGGTCCCCGCCTCCGGTGAGGTCGTCCACGTGTACCCGAGCACCGGGAAAAGCGTCCTGGATGCGTCGCTCGAGCTCGGATGCCTGGGGCACGCGTTTCACGATAGCGGCGCGATGCAGAGGCGCTATATTTCCTGAAGCAATGGTCACTCTCACCGACATAGCAGCAGAGAAGGTCAAGGGCTTCCTCTCATCGCAGGAGTCCGAGGGGGAGGTCGGTCTGCGGGTAGGGGTGCGTGGCGGCGGCTGTTCCGGCTTCCAGTACGCGCTCGCCCTCGACGAGCTCAAGGAGGATGACCTCGTGTTCGATTACGAGGGCATCCGCCTGATCGTGGACCCCGCGTCGATGCGCTACGTGGACGGCTCCGAGGTCGACTACACCGAGAGCCTCATGGGCTCCGGGTTCGAGGTGAACAACCCGAACGTGACCGCGTCGTGCGGGTGTGGCTCCTCCTTCCGCATCGCGGAAGAAGAGCCGAGCTGCGGCGCCTCGGCCTAGCTCCCGCCGTTCAGCGAACTACGCGGATCGCCGGACGCACGGTCCGTAGCCCAGGGGCCGACACGCGAGCCCGGCGGCGTCCGGGCTTTCCGCGCGGCTTATAGCGCAGCACGGCGCGCCCGCGGCTGTTGGCCCGCGCCCGGCGGCCGCCGAGTCGTACACGAGCACCCCCAAGCACAAACCGGCGCCCTTCCACCACGCGGGTCAGCCTGAACCGCACGCGCGTGGTGCGGCCGACCCGAATCCGGCGCGGGGCGACCCTCACGCGGATACGCCCGCAGGTAAGGCGAGGGAACGCACGGTCGAAGGGAAGGGTGGCTTCGAACCCGCACCCGGCGGCGTTCTCGATCCGAACCCGGCCGGCGCCCTGCCCGGACAGGCGGTTGTCCTGCCGTTCAAGAGTGGCGATGGCCGGCGGCGGCTCGGCGAAGCGATAGTGCAGGTCCCACGCCTCGCCGCTCTGCGCGACAGTCCGGTAGGTCCAGTCGCGTGGCGCTGCGGGCACAGGTCGGAAGAACCCCCACGCGATCGCGTCGCGCAGGTGGCGGCGCCAGTAGGGCCAGTCGTGTACGCCGGCAAGCGGCACGTAGGTGGTGTCGACACCCGCAGCGCGGGCGGCCGCCACAAGCTCCTCCGACTGCGGACGCAGCCCGGCCTCCACGGCGCCCCCGCCAACCAAGGCGGCCGGTGCGCTCATCACACCCGGTTCGGCCTTGCCGTCCCCCACTGTTACGTAGAGGCGGGTGTGGCGCAGGTTCTCCGCCAGGCGCGTCGGGTTGTGGCCTGTGGCGTAGAAGCCGTCCATCGGACCGAAGACGTCGGTGTACTCGACCTCCCCCACAGCGCGCAGGCCGGCCTCCACCTCCGGGCGCTGATGCTGCACGAACCCCGAGAACGCCGCGACCGAGCCGAAGTAGCCCGGCAGTTGAGTGCCCAGCCAAGCCGCCCCGAAGCCACCCATCGAGAGCCCGGCGATCGCGTGGTTGCTGCGGCCCGGCAGCACGCGAAAGTCGCGCTCGATCTGAGGCACGAGCTCATCGAGGTAGAAGCGCTCCCATCCGGGGTCGCCGCGCCGGCCTTCGTTGAACCAGTTCGTGTAGAAGCCGCGGCCGGCCTCGGGCATGACCACGATGGCGCCCAGTTCCTGCGCGGTTCGCTGCACGTCGCCCAGCTCGGGCTTCGCCCAGCTGGCGAAGGTGTCACCTACGCCGTGCAGCAGGAAGAGCACGGGGAAGCGCCGCTCGCCGTCGTAGCCGTCGGGAAGGAGCACGTTCGCGCGGAGGCGCTTCGGCTGCTCGTTCCCGTTCAGGCGGACGCGGGAAGGGTCGACGTTCGCGCTGGGCGTGTCCACCGTGATCAGCTTCTGCTCGGCCGCCGCGGGGGCGGCACTGCACAGCACCGCCACGGCGACGCCGGCCACTCCCAGACGCCACCCCTTGCCCATCAGGACCGAGAGCCTAGCCGCCGAGGCTCAGCCCGGCTCGTTGTCCAGCGAACGCCAGAGATAGAGCGAGGCAAGTGAGCGATGGGGCCGCCACGGCTCGGCCATCTCGGTGAGCTCGGCCGGGGTCGGCAGCTCCTTCATCCCGTAGGCCAGCTGCGCGCCGCGGCGCACGCCGAGGTCACCGACGGGCAGAACATCGGGTCGCCCCAGGTGGAAGATCAGGAACATGTGGGCGGTCCATGGCCCGAGGCCCTTCACGGCGGTGAGCTGGGCGGCCACCTCCTCGTCGGGCAGGTCGGTGAGCCGATTCAGCTCGAGCTCGCCCGAGATCACATGCTCGGCCAGCGAGCGTAGGTAGGAGGCCTTGTTGCGCGAGAGACCCACCGCGCGAAGCTCATCGGGGTCCACGGCCAGCAGCGCCCCGGGCGTCGGGGCGGCGTCATCGAACAGGGCAGCCAGGCGGCCGTAGATCGTGGCCGCGGCCTTCGTCGAGAGCTGCTGGCCCACGATCGAGCGCAGGAGGGCTCCGTAGGCCTCGGCGGGGCGTCCGCGCCTGCGCTCCTCGACGTCGAGTGGCCCGTGCGCCTTCACAAGTGCGCCCATCACCGGATCGGCGTCGAGGAGGTGCTGGACGGCCTCGGCGCCGGCGTCGACCGGCGTGGTCCGGCTGCCGGCACTCGGCCGTGGCATCAGGCGGGGGAGGGCGCGCGCCCGTTGCCGAAGAACGCGGCGTCGGCCTCACCGAGCTCCGTGACGGGGGCGTCGCCGAGCATCCACTCGCGGGCGATGCGGTGCCAGTTGGCGGTGGCGTCGAGTTGCCCGAGCACCCCCAGCGTGAGCGCCTCCATCCGGCGGGCAAGCATGGCGTCGGGCGGCACCGTCTCGCGCTTCATCGTCTCCCAGTGCCTCGAGCGCGGGTCGCCGAAGTCGATCAGCACCTGGGCAACGAGGTCGCGGTCGGCGGTGATCTCGCGGTCATCGATGTACCAGTGGGTCAGGGAGTTGAAGTGCCCGAGCACGGCTTCGGGTGTGAGCACAGGGTCGTCGGGGTCGAAGAAGCCCATGTCGGCGAGGTGCGAGAACAGGCTCTCGGCGTCGCCCTTCATCCCGAGGCGGAAAGCCTCGATCTCGTCCTCCACGTAGGCGCGCGAGAGCTGCTTGGTCATTCCGAAGTCGAGGAAGGCCACGCGGCCGTCCGCCATGAGCTTGAAGTTGCCGGGGTGGGGGTCGCCCGAGAAGTGACCGATCCGGTAGAGCGACCCGAAGAAGAAGCGAAAGAGGATCTCGCCGAAGCGGTCGCGCTCGGACTGGGGAAGCTGGCGCACCTCCTCGAAGCCGATCCCCTCGGCCCACTCGGTCACGAGCACCCGCTCGCGGGTGAGAGAGGTGACCACCTCGGGCACCACCACGAAGGGATGGCCGCGCCACGCCCGGCCAAAGGCGCGCTGGGCCTGGGCCTCCTGCTCGTAGTCCAGCTCATCCGTGATGCGCTCGCGGATCTCCTTCGTCATGGCCTTGGAGTCCATGCCCGGGGCGATCTTCTTCGCGACCCGCATGAGGAGGCCGAGGTTCTGCAGGTCCGAGCGCACCGCCTGGGCCACGCCCGGGTACTGGACCTTCACGGCAACGTCGCGTCCGTCGTGGAGGCGCGCGCGGTACACCTGGCCGATCGAGGCCGCGGCCACCGCGTCCTCGTCGAACTCGGCGAACACCTCCTTGAGCGGGTCCCCGAGTTCTGACTCGATCACCTTGCGCATGTCCTTGAACGCCACCCGGGGAGCCGAGTCGCGAAGCTCGGCCAGCTTCTCCTGGATGCGTTCCTGGAACTCCTCGGGGAAGGCGCCGGTGTCGATGAAGGAGGCCACCTGGCCGACCTTCATCGCCGCGCCCTTCATGTTGCCGAGCACCTCGAGGATCTGCTCGGCCGCCTCGGCCTGGCGCCGGGTCATGGCCGCGTGGCGGGCCTCCTCGCCGCGCGTGAGGTTGGTGGCCTTCGTCGCGTAGTTGCGGGCCGTCTGGCCGCCGGCGAGGCCAGCCACCTTCGCCGTCCGGCGGATGCGGCCCTTCGGGATCTGCGAGTTGTCCTTGCCGCCGCGAGCCACGGGGCTAAGGGTACGGGGCACGGCTCAGCCGCCCGCGGCCACCACTTCGATCGGCTCGCCTATTGCCTGCTCGAGCAGCTCGGCGCTGCGTTGCGCCGCCCACACCGCCACGCTGGCGTCCACCTCCGGGGCGCTGGTGATGGCCCGCACGCGCCAACCGCGGCCGCGCTTTCGCCGCACGAGGTCAACGTCCGACACCGCGCCGTCGCGGCTTCGCTCGAGCTGCTCCGAGAGGCGGATGATCCCGCAGAGCAGGCGCAGCCGCTCGGGATCGCCCTTGCGCTCGAGGTCGCCGAGCGCCCGAGGGTCGGGGTCGCCCTTGCGGTGCCAGCGCGCAACGAGGGCGATCAGCTCGAGCTCGCGTGGGTCGAAGCCGGGCAGACCGGCGTTCTCAATCAGGTAATGGGAGTGGCGGTGGTGGTCGTCGTAGTCGATCGTGACCCCGATGTCGTGCAGCATGCACGCCGCCCAGAGCAGCTCACGGTCCTCGTCACCAAACTTGTGCAGGCCGGCGTCCCCGAGCGCGTCGAACATCTGGACCGAGAGGTGGGCCACGTGCTCCACGTGCTCGTCGTCGGTGCGAAAGCGGTGGGCGAGGTTCTCGACTGCCTCCCGGCGAACATCGTCGAGCAGCGGAGGCTCACGATCCTCCATCAGCTTCTCGAAGAAGATCCCCTCGCGAAGGCCGGCCTCGGTCACCTCGAGCTCGCCGAACCCCCCGCAGTCCATGGCCGCCGCCACCACCAGGGCGCCGCCCAGGATCACGTCCCCGCGGTCGGGCTTGATTCCGCGCACCGAGGCACGCTTGGAAACCGGGCGAGAGGCCAGCTCTTCGATCAGCTGCTCGAGCGCGTCGCGCTCGAGCACGAAGCCCTGCGCATCGAGATCGGGCGTGTCGAGGCTCTTCTGGACCGCGGCGGCGAGGTTGCGAATCGTGCCACCGAGCCCGGCCAGGCGCAGGCCGTCGTCGGAGCCCCACCACTCGAACTCGCCGAGCTGGCGTGTCACGTGCTTGCGGGCGGCCTTCATCTGCTTTGCCGAGGTGGTCTCGCCGGGCAGGAACGCCTCGCTCACACGCACCGCTCCCAGGCGCACCGACTCCGCCTCGGCCAGTCGCCGCCCGGCGATCCGCATGAGCTGCACGCTCCCGCCACCCACGTCGATGCCGAAGCCGTCGGACAGCGTGGTGGAGTTCGCGATCGCCAGGTACCCGTACCAGGCTTCCTCGGCCCCGCTGATCACCCGTACCTTCAGGCCGGTGCGCTTCCTGATTCGGGAGAGGAGCTCATCCCGGTTCGCGGCGTCGCGAATTGCGCTGGTGGCCACGGCATCAACCCGGTCGACTCCAGAAGCCTCGAGAAAGGATGAGAAGACCGCCGCCGTGTGCACTGCACGTTCCATCGGCTTGGCCTTGAGCACGCCCTCGTCGCCCATGCCGGCGCTCACCCTCGTAGGCTCACGGATCTCGTCGGCGAGGCTCCACCAACTGTCGGGCTCGTACTGGAAGACCACGAGCCGGAATGAGTTCGAGCCCAGGTCGATCACGGCAACGCGCTCCACGGATGCAGATGATGGCCCCTGCGGCGGCTGGGCCTAAACCTCGTGGGCCGGCGTGCCGATACCCGACGCAAATGGCCTCCCTCGCGCAGCCCCCGCAAGGCGTCTCAACCGGACCCCATCTGGACAACCGCCGCATCGCGGCGGCCCTGATCGACCTGGTCGTTCCCGCCGCCATCGCCGCCCTCGCGTACGTCGCCGGGCTCTCGCTCACCCGGGGCGTACTTCTGGTGGTGATCGGATGGACCCTCTACTACTTCTTCGCGCTCGAGTCCGACAAGGGCCAGACTCTGGGCAAGCGGGTCATGAACCTGCGCGTGGTGTCGGCCGACGGCAGCCCGGCCTCCATGGAGCAGATCGCCAAGCGCACCCTGGTGCGGGTACTCGACGGGCACATAGTGGGCCTGATCGTGATGCTGGCCTCCGGCGAGCGCCGTCAGCGCCTCGGGGACATGGTGGCCGGCACGATCGTGACCGAGGCCGAGACCGTTTCGGTGCCCTCTGCCGCTGAGCCCGCGGCGGCTCAGGACGATCCCCGGCACAAGCGCTCCTTGAAGATGCCCGGCTCCCTGAAGATGCCTGCCTTCTCGAAGCCTTCCCTGCGAAAGTCGTCAACCGGGCCGAAGCACAAGCGTGCGCTCAGCATGCCCGCGCTGAGCCTTCCGTCACTGCGCAAGGGCTCCCCGCGCGTGGACCGGGCGTCTTCGGGGGCTGACGACTTCGCCGCCATAATGCCCCCGGCGGCGATGCCCGCGCCGGTGCAGGGCGACCCCGTGACCGAACTCGAGCCCCTCGAGCCTTCCACGGAGCCGCAAAAGCTCTACGAAGAGCACGAGCCCTACGACGAGCATGAGCGCGAGACGGCGTTGGCCTTTGACGACGAGCCCTCGCTCGAGCTGGATGACAGCCCCCTGGCGGACGACGGCCCCGCGGCGGACGATGGCCCCGTCGGGGACGGCGGCCCTGCGGAGTTCGACGAGCCGGAGTACGAGATTCAGTTCGAGGACGATCCCCATCCGGTGGTGGAGGCTGAGCCCGATCCGGTCTGGGAGGCCGAGCCCGCCGCCGTGCCGCCCAACGTGAGGCACTTCGGCGACGAGCATGACGAGCCTGCCGAGGACCAGTTGATCATCAAGCCGATGGAGACGGTGTCGGCCATCGACCTCGTGATGCAGGACGCCGAAGACCGGCACCCGGACAGCCGCTAAGCCCCCCTCTATCATCGCGGGCCTGCCGGGCCCGGGACCTGTCACCGGGCGGGCACCCCGAGCCCATGGCCCCATCTCCGGGAACACACGACCAGCCCCTGCGAGTCGCGGTCGTCGGCTCCGGGCCGTCAGGCTTCTACGCCGCGGGCCACGTGCTGAAGGTGAAGGACCTGAACGCAGAGGTGGACCTCTTCGACCGCCTGCCCACCCCGTTCGGCCTGGTCCGAGCAGGCGTGGCCCCCGACCACCCGAAGATCAAGTCGGTCACGCGCGTGTACGAGAAGACGGCGGCCAACCCGGGCTTTCGCTTCTTTGGCAACGTGACCGTGGGTGATGAGATCTCCCACGCGGATCTCAAGGAGCGCTACCACGCGGTGATCTACGCCGTGGGGGCGCAGACCGACCGCCATCTGGGCATCCCCGGCGAGGATCTCCCCGGTTCGTGGGCGGCCACTGAGCTCGTGGCCTGGTACAACGCTCACCCGGACTTCGCCGACCTCGAGTTCGACCTCTCCCACAAGCGCGCCGTGGTGATCGGCAACGGCAACGTGGCGATGGACGTTGCGCGGATGCTGGTGCTCCCCCGCGAGGAGCTGGAGATCACCGACACGGCCGACCACGCAATCGATGCCCTCGCCGGCAACGGGATCGAGGAGGTGGTGATCGTCGGCCGCCGCGGTCCCGCGCAGGCGGCCTTCACCAACCCCGAATTGCTCGAGCTCGGCGAGCTCACAGACGCCGACGTGATCGTGGACCCCGCCGAGATGCACCTCGACGAACAGAGCGCCCGCTCGATCGAGGGTGAGGGCGAGATGACCGCCCGCAAGAACGTGGAGATCCTGCAGGAGTACTCTGAGCGCGAGCCCGCGGGCAAGCGAAAGCGGGTGGTGCTGCGCTTTCTGCGCTCGCCCGTGCGCATCCTCGGTGAGGACCGCGTGGAGGGTGTCGAGCTCGTGCGCACCGAGTTGCACCACGGCGGCGACGGCTCGCTCCGGGCGCGTTCCACCGAGGAGCACGAGACCCTCGACGCTGGCCTCGTCTTCCGCTCGATCGGCTACCGGGGGGTGCCGATCGACGGCGTGCCCTTCGACGAATGGAAGGGCACAGTGCCGAACGAGGGGGGCCGCGTGCTCGACCCCCACGAGCAGGTCTCGGTGCCCGGCGTATACGTGGTCGGGTGGATCAAGCGCGGGCCGTCAGGGGTGATCGGCACGAACAAGCGCGACGCCCAGGAGACGGTGGACAGCCTGATCGAAGACCTCCACGAGGGCCGGGTGCCCGGGCCCTCCGGAGATCTGTCGTCCGAAGGGGTGGAGGCGCTGCTCGCCGAGCGCAAGCCCGAGTACGTGACCTATGACGGCTGGAAGCTGATCGACGCCGTGGAGGTGGCCGCGGGCGAGCCGCTCGGCCGACCTCGGGTGAAGCTCACCCGAGTCGAGGAGATGCTCGAGGTCGCCGGCCGCATCTCGACGAAGCAATCGTGACGCGTGCGCTGGCGTGGGTCGGCTCCGGCCTGCTGTTCGCCCTCAGCCTGGTGTCGGTCTTCAGCGCGGACAACCGCGACGAGGGTCCTGGGTTCGTCTTCGGAGCTCTGATGGGCCGGGCCATGGTCACGCTCGCGATCGCCTGTGCGCTGCGGGCCCTGTACCTCCGGCTGCGGCGGGGTGCGGGCTGGCGGGCGACGCTCTGGTCACCCTGGGTGCTCGTGATCGCCGGCGCCTTCGGGCTCCTGGCAAACGTCGGCCGCGCGGCTGATGAGGCCTCCCGCGGAGCCGCGACCCCCGAGTCCCTAGTGGGCGCGCCTCCCCCGGGCTTCACCTACCAGCCCCTGACTGGCGCCGACGCCAAGATGGCGAACGACGGGTTTTCCGAGGAGGGGATCGACCCGTCGGATATCGCGACGCGCCAGGTCGTGCGAAAGGGCGCCCCGGTAGCCGTGGTGGTCTTCATCACCAACCAGCCGGAGGCTCTCGCAGACACGGCCGCGGACTTTCGCCGCGTGGGGGGCACGATCGAAGAGGAGGAGATCGACGGCGAGGAGGTGTTCCTCGGCCGCAACGCGGGCGGCGTATACGCCGGGTTCACCAAGACCGACGATGACCTGACCACCGTGCTCGGCGCGGGCGAGGCGGAGGTCCGCTCGCTCGTCAAGTTCTACGCCGAACGCGACTAGACGGGGGCCCGTGCCGCCATCACCGACTCCCCGTCGAGGGCGTCCAGCGCCCGCTCGACAGTGGCCGAGATGCAGGTGAAGATGGGGGTCTCGGACTCGGTGTAGGCGCTCGATTCGGTCGAGCGAAGCTCCTGCACGAGGTCGAGGAACTCGCCGGGCTCGTCGGCGTTGAAGGACACCACGAACTCCTGGTCGTCGAGTCCATAGGAGTAGGCCGTGTTGATGTCGATGCCCGTGTAGCGCTTGCCGGTCTCGATGTGACCGCGCATGACCCGCATCCGCTCCTCGGGAGCGAGGGCGTACCACTCGCGCTTCTTCCAGAGGGGGTAGACGATCAGGTAGCGGGCATCGGATCCGGGGCGGGGCTCGAGCGGCGTGGCGTCCTCGGAGTACACGGACTCCTTGGTCATAGCCAGGAACGAGTGGGCGATCTCGGCGTAGCGCATCAGCCCGCTCTGGTTGAGCAGCACGTGGAGCTCATGGATGGGATCGAGGTCGGGGGCGAGCGCGCGCAGCATCAGGTCGCAATCGCCGCGCGTGCCCACTAGGGAGTAGGTGCGCAGCAGGTGGTCCTCTGCGAACTCGCTGAGGGCGGCGGCGAACTCGCGCTTGTCGGCGGCGCGCTCCTCGACGGTGCGCCTCCTCCACTCGGGCAGCACCCGGATGAAGGTGAACTTCACGAAGTTGCGGCGAGCGCTCACGGGATCAAGTCTGGCGTATTCGCGCGCTCGTCTAGTCTTGGCGCGTGCGCGTAGGCATCGTTTCTCCGTACTCCTACACGTATCCAGGCGGGGTCGGCCGCCACGCCGAGGCGCTCACCACCGAGCTGCTCGAGCAGGGACACGAGGTCCGCCTCTTCGCTCCCTATGACCCCGACGACCGCCTGGCACGCGTCATGCATCGCGGCGCTGCGCCGGAGCGGTTGCCCGTGCCCGACTACCTCTTTCCCCTCGGTCGCACAATCGGTCTGCCGATGAACGGCTCGGTCACCAACCTGGCCCTCACGCCCGAAGTGGCGGCCAGGCTGGGGCGCGAGCTGCGCCAGGGCGACTTCGACGTGGTCCACGTGCACGAGCCCAACGCTCCCGTGGCCAGCTGGTTCGCCACCGAGGCGGCGCGCGTGCCGCTCGTTGGAACCTTCCACACCTACTCGCGCAATCCGTTCGTGGGTGGCCTCGTGGCCAATGTGGCGGGAGCCCGGCGCCTCTACAACAAGCTCGGGGTGCGCATCGCCGTGTCCGAGGCCGCCCGCTGGACCTGCGAGCGCTTCTACGGGGGCCACTACCGGATCGTGCCGAACGGCGTGGACCTTGCGGCCGCGAGGCCGGACCACGGGGGCCGGGCCGGTCCCCTCGAGGTCCTGTTCGTGGGCCGGGCCGAAGCCCGCAAGGGCCTGCCGGTGCTGCTACACGCGTTCGAGGCGCTTCGCTCCGCGGGCGTGGAGGCTCGGCTCACCGTGGCCGGCGCCTCGGAGGCCGAGGTGCAGCCGCTGCTCCTCGACGCCGAGGGGATCAGAATCGCCGGCCGGGTGAGCGAGGAGGAGAAGTGGCGCCTGCTCGGCCGCGCGGACGTGCTCTGTGCCCCCTCGCTCGGCGGAGAGAGCTTCGGGATGGTGCTCACCGAGGCCTTCGCCTCGCACACCCCGGTGATCGCTTCGGACATCGCCGGCTACCGCGATGTGGTGCGCGATTGCCGCGACGGCCTGCTCGTGCCCGTCGGTGATGCGTCGGCTCTCGGGGAGGCCCTGCGAGCGCTCGCCTCGGACCCGGCGAGGAGGCACCAGATGGCAGCTTCGGCAGCCGATCGGTCCGAGCGTTTCTCGTGGCCGCGGGTGGCCGAGGAGGTGCAGCTTGCCTACACGGACGCCATCGAGTTGCCCCGGGCAGAACGACCGCTGCCCCGCGCTGCGGCTCGGCTGGGCTTGAGCCCGGCCGGGGGCGGGCTCGTAGCGCCGCCGGTGCGCCTCGCGTCCATCGAACCGGTGGTGTCGGGAGCGAGCGGACGATCGCTGGCGCAGGCGGCTCGCCGGGTGGGCGTGGTGGCTGCCACCGTGGGTGGCCTGATCCTGGCTGCGCTTGCCGTCCGGGCCGTGGGCATCGACTCGATAGCGGGTGCGCTGGTGGCGGCAACGCCGGTCTGGGTCCTCACCGCCCTCGCCCTCATGTGTGCCTCGATGCTTCTTCGCGCCGAGGCGTGGCACGCGATCCTGCGCGCGGCCCTTCCCGACGCCTCCGTGCGCCGGCGCGACACGGCGAGGGCCACGATGATCGGCGTGCTGATGTCGGCAACGCTGCCGGCGCGCCTCGGGGAGCCTTCGAGAGCGCTGATCATGGCGCGGCGCCTCGGTTCGGTCCGCGAGCGCTTCCCGGTGGTGCTGGGGTCGCTGGTCTCTCAGACGCTGCTCAACATCCTCGCCCTGATCCTGCTCGGCACGGTCATGTTCGCCACCGTCGGGATCTTCCGTGGAGGAGAGGACGCGCTGGTGTTCGCCACGGCCGCGCCGCTCGTCCTGCTCGCACTGATGTTCTTCCTGCCCGCGCTGCTGCGCCGTGGCAAGCCCTCCCGCTCTGTGCGGGTTCAGCGCGCCGTCGCCAAGGCCCGGGCGGCGGTGGTGCAGGTGCAGCGCGGGCTCCGTGTCTTTCACCACCCCGGCCTCGGCAGCTGGGCCACGGTGATGCAGCTGGCGGCCTGGGCGCTTCAGTGGCTTGCCTGTTACGCCCTGCTGGTGGCGCTGGGCCTCGACTACCTGGCGGGCCTGAGCGCTGCGGCCGCCGTGCTCTTCGCCGTGAACGTGACGGCCGCGATCCCCATCACGCCATCCAACCTCGGCGTGTTCCAGGCCGCGTGCGTGGCCGTGCTCTCGGCGTACGGGGTGGCGAAGACCGACGCTCTCGCCTACGGGATCATCCTCCAGGCCGTGGAGATCGCTACGGCGTTCGCACTAGGCACGCCCGCTCTGGTTGCGGAGGGGATGACGTGGAAGGACCTCCGGCTGCGGGCACTGCACGCGGCGCCGGTCGAACTTGCCTCCGCGCGTCGGGGGTTGCCGGAGGCCGCTAAAGCCGAAGGCTGACCCGTGATCAGCCGCCTCAACCTTCACACAACTCTGTCAAGGTTGCGCTAGCCTCTGGGCATGGCCCGGGACTACCTCGAAGCGATCCGCAAGCGCGTGCTGGTCTTCGACGGCGGCATGGGCGCCACCCTCGAGCAGTTCGACCTCACGCAAGAGGACTACATGGGCCTCCCGGGCAAGTGCCACGAGGCGCTCGTGCTCCAGCGCCCGGACGTGATCGAGGGCGTTCACCAGTCGATGCTGGATGCCGGTGCCGAGGCGGTGAAGACCGACTCCTTCCAGGGCAGCCGCATCAAGCTCGACGAGTGGGGCCTGGGGGAGCACACCCCCGAGATCAATCAGAAGGCCGCCGAGATCGCGCGCAAGTGCGCCGGCGAGGAGCGCTTCGTGGCCGGCGCCATTGGTCCGACCGGCCACCTGCCCGCTTCGGACGACCCCACCCTCGGCAACATCACCTTCCCCGAGTTGGTGGAGGTATTCACCGAGCAGGCCACGGGCTTGGTGAAGGGCGGCGCTGACCTGATCCTCATCGAGACCGCTCAGGACATCCTCGAGGTGAAGGCCGCGGTCTTCGGGGCCCGCGAGGCCTTCAAGGCCACGGGCCGCACCATGCCGATCCAGTGCTCGGTCTCGCTGCTGCCCAACGGCGGAAAGATGCTGCTCGGCACCGACATCGAGGCCGTGCTCACCACGCTCACCGCGCTCGAGGTCGACGCGCTGGGGCTCAACTGCTCGACCGGTCCCGAGGACATGCGCGACGCCATCCGCTACCTCGGCGCCAACTCGCCCGTGCCCGTGCACTGCATTCCCAACGCCGGTCTGCCGATCCAGGGGCCTGACGGCGAGACGATCTTCCCCGCCGAGCCTGACCCGTTGGCCAACGTGCTCCAGGAGTTCGTGGAGAAGTCGGGCGTGTCGATCGTCGGCGGTTGTTGTGGCACCACGCCGGAGCACATCGCGGCGATCGTGGACCGGGTGGGCGGGCGCGAGGCCGGGCCGCGACCCGAGAAGGGCCAGGCCATGGTCTCGAGCATGATGAGCGCCACCCCGCTGGCGCAGGAGCCGGCGCCCACGATCGTGGGCGAGCGCGTGAACTCGCAAGGCTCGCGCAAGGCGAAGGCCATGCTGCTCGAGGACGACTACGACGGCCTCATGGGAATCGCCACCGGGCAGGTGGAGGGCGGCGCCCACGTGCTCGACCTTTGCGTGGCGCTCACCGAGCGGGCCGACGAGGACGAGCAGATGCGAGTGCTCGCCAAGCGGGCCTCGCTCGAGCTGCCCGCTCCGATCCAGGTGGACTCCACCGAGCCCGAGGTCATGCAGCGTGCCCTCGAGCAGATCCCCGGCCGGGCCATCGTGAACTCGGTGAACCTCGAGGCCGGCCGCGAGAAGCTCGACACGGTGCTGCCCATCGCGCGCGCCCATGGCGCCGCGCTCATCGCTCTCACCATCGACGAGGTGGGCATGGCCAAGACCGCTGAGCGAAAGCTCGAGGTGGCCAAGCGCATCCGCGACATGGTGTGCGACGAGCACGGCCTCGATCCCGAGCTGCTCATCTTCGATGCCCTCACCTTCACCCTCACGACTGGCGACGAGGAGTGGCGCCCGAGCGCCGTCGAGACGATCGAGGGCATCAAGCTGATCAAGGCCGAGATCCCGGGAGTGAAGACCTCGCTCGGCGTGTCGAACGTGTCCTTTGGCATCTCGCCCAACGCCCGCCGCGTGCTCAACTCCGTGTTTCTCCACCACTGCGTCGAGGCCGGACTGGACCTCGCGATGGTGCACCCGGCGGAGGTCACGCCCTACCCCGAGATCCCCGAGAACGAGCGTGAGCTCACCAACAACCTGGTGTTCAACCGTTCGGAGGACGCGCTCGAGAAGTTCATCGAGCACTTCGAGTCAAAGGGCGAGGAGGCCGAGGACGAGAAGG
>JBBJNU010000172.1:0-4195 GCA_037721005.1 Thermoleophilaceae bacterium
CCATCGGGTGCTTCTCGAGCGCCCAGATCCCGTTGTTGCCCATCACCGCGACCACGGGCACGCCGTGGCGCACCAGCGTGTCGAACTCCATGCCCGAGAACCCGAAGGCGCCGTCGCCGAGAAGCAGGCACACCTGGCGGTCGGGATTGGCGAGCTTGGCCGCGAGCGCATAGCCCGGTCCCGCCCCCAGGCAGCCAAACGGCCCGGGGTCCATCCAGCATCCCGGCTCGTAGGTGTCGATCACACGGCCGGCGTAGGACACGAAGTCCCCGCCGTCCCCGATCACGACCGCGTTGCGGTCGAGCACCTGTTGGAGCTCATGGTAGAGGCGCAGGGGATGCAGCGGAGCGCGGTCGTCGTTCAGATCCTCGGTCTCGCCTCCCCGCTTTTCCGTCTCGGTCTCGCGCAGCGACGCGATCCAGCCGGAACGGTCGGGGCCCCCTGTGGCCCCTCCGCGCAGCGCCTCCAGCGTTGCCGGGATGCCGCCGTAGAGCTCCACCTCGGCGTCGCGCGGGGGCCGGCGGTCGGTCTCGGCGGAGTCGAGCAGCGCGATCTTCGTGTCCTCGCCGAAGGAGGCCCCGAAGCCGAGGCGGAAGTCCATCGGCACACCGACCACCAGCGCCACGTCGGCCTCCTTCAGCCCGTGGCTGCGCGCGCGAGAGAAGAACAGCTCATGGTCTGCGGGCATGCAGCCCCTCCCCAGACCGTTCACGAACACCGGCACGCGGAGCTCCTCGGCCAGCGCTCGCAGCGCGTCCTCGCCGTGGGCCCAGTAGAGCCCGGTGCCGGCCATGATCACCGGCCGTTCAGCGCCGCGCAGGAGCGCCACCGCACGATCCACACCGTCCGCGGCGGGCACAGAGAGCGGATCCAGGGGATCGACGGCGCCGTCGGCGTCCACGTCGGATTCCATGAACACCACGTCGAGCGGGAAGTCCACGAACGCCGGACCCGAGGGCGGACCGGCCGCGGCGGCCATGGCGGCGTCGAAGACCGCGGGAATCTCGCCGGTGGACCCCGCGGTGGCCGCCGAGCGCGTGAGCGGGGCCACGAACGGAACATGGTCGATCTCCTGGAGCGAGCCCTGACCCCAGCGCATCGCGGGCGCCCGCCCGCCGAGAGCCAGCATCGGAGAGCCGTTCTGCAACGCGGAGCCGAGCGGGCTCATCGCGTTGGTGACCCCGGGGCCGGCTGTGAGCGCGCACACGCCGGTCTGGCGCGTGGCCTTGGCCCACCCCTCGGCCGCGAAGGCGGCCGACTGCTCGTGGCGGGTGTCGACGATGTCGATCCCCTCCTCGCGACAGCCGTCGTAGATCGAGAAGAGATGGCCGCCCGAGAGCGTGAAGAGCTTCGTGACGCCGTGGGCCTTCAGGCGCTTGGCCACGAGGCGGCCACCGTGCAGCGCGCCCGCCTCGATCTCTCCTTCGCTCGCCACGGCGCGAGCAGCCTATCGTGGCAGCGGTAGAGTCGCGCGCCATGCCCGACACCACACGAGAGATCCGGCTGGCGTCCCGTCCCGAGGGCGAGCCGCGCCCTGAGAACTTCGAGCTGACCGAGGCGCCGGTGCCGGAGCCAGGCGACGGCGAGGTGCTCGTTCGCAACTCCTACCTTTCCGTGGATCCCTACATGCGCGGGCGCATGCGCGACGTGAAGTCCTACATCCCACCGTTCCAGGTGGGAGAGGTGCTCGACGGCGGAGCTGTGGGCCGGGTGGTGGCGTCGGACTCCGGCGCCCTCCAGGAGGGCGACTGGGTCGAGAGCATGCAGGGCTGGCGCGAGCACTACACGGCGAAAGGGGACAGCCTGCGCAAGATCGACCCCGCGCTCGGGCCCGTGTCCACCGCCCTCGGGGTGCTGGGCATGCCGGGCCTCACCGCCTACGCCGGCATCCACGAGATCGGCAAGGCCAGAGAGGGCGAGACCGTGTTCGTGTCCGCCGCGGCGGGAGCCGTGGGCAGCGTGGCCGGCCAGCTCGCGCGCATCGCCGGCTGCCGGGTGGTGGGCAGCGCCGGATCCCAGGAGAAGGTGGACTACCTCACCTCGGAGCTCGGCTTCGACGCCGCGTTCAACTACCGCGATGTCGACCTGAGCCAGGCGTTGCGCGAGCACTGCCCGGACCGCATCGACGTGTACTTCGACAACGTGGGCGGGGACCACCTCGATGCTGCCCTGGGCCGCATGGCCAACTTCGGCCGCGTGGCTCTCTGCGGGATGATCTCGGCCTACAACCTCGAGGAGCCCCCGCCCGGTCCGCGCAACATGGCCGCTCTTCTCGTGAATCGCGTAACCGTGCGCGGGTTCATCGTGATGGACCACTACGACATCCTCCCGCGCTTCGCGCAGGAGGTGGCGGGCCACGTGAGGAGCGGCGAGTTGCGCTACCGCGAGACGGTGGTCGAGGGGATCGAGAACATGCCCGAGGCGTTCATCGGCCTGCTGGGAGGAGAGAACATCGGAAAGATGCTGGTGAAGGTGGGTCCAGACGAGAGCGGCGCCTAGGCCGAGCCGCGCCGGGGTACGGCGCGCAGACGTGAGGCCGCCTCGAGCGTCGTAACGTTTCGCGGCAGCACCTCCACCTGTGTGTCTGGTACGCCGAAGCGCACGTAGAGCACGGCGCCCCCGTACCCGCCGGCCAGCGCTCGGGCCTCGCCTGAGGCCTCGTGCACCCGGGCGGCCTTCACCCCGCAGGCCTCGAGGAAACGCTCCGCCAGGCCGTCCTCTGCTTCGTCGGCGTCGATCTCCAGCTGTTCGCAGCGAAAGCCCCCGGACGTGACTCCCGCCGTGGGGCTCAGCACGAGGGTGGCCATGTCATCCGACACCAGCCGAGCCTCGGCGGCCACCGCTTCGAGCAGTCCGGCCGCGGTGGCCACGCGGCCCAGCTCCTCCACGATGTCCGCCAACCTCGGGCGCCCCAATATCCCGTGCTCGGTGCGAGCCTCGGCGAGCCCGTCGGTGTAAAGACACACCACCGACCCCGGCGGAAGCGGAAGAGTTGTCTGGCGCACGCCCGTACGCAAACCCAGCCCGATGGGAGGCGAGGACGCCGCCAGCACAGGCTCGGGGCGCGTGGGCCCCACCACGATCGGCGCGGGGTGGCCGGCGCAAGCGTAGGTGAGCGAGCCGGACAGCGGATCGTGCACCGCCACCACGACGGTGGCAAAGTGCCCATCGAGGTTCTCGCCGATCACCCTTCCTGCCACCTGCAGCGTTACGCGAGGGTCGAGGCCGGCCTCGAGGTAGGCGCGCAGCGTGTAGCGCATGAACGCGGTACGGGCGAGGGCCTGGCGGCCGTGCCCCGACACGTCACCCAGGATGAACGCGGCGCGGCCACCGGGAAGGTCCAGAGCGTCATAGAAGTCTCCACCGGCGCCCGGGCCGTCGGAGGGCCGGTAGGCCACCGAGGTCTTTAGCGCCCCCACCGTCGAGGGCACGGGAGGTAGGAGCGCCGTCTGGAGGAGCCCCACCTCCTGCAGGAGATCGGCTCGCTGGCGATCGAGGCGCCGCGCCCGCGCGGCTATGAAGAGGTAGCCGCCCCCCAGTACCAATGAGAGCACGACAAGCGCTACAAGCAGCGTTCTGAGCGAGCTCGGGATGGCCTCGACCAGCTCCAGGGGAGACCCTGCCGCGAGCGCGGAAGCGTGCATGAGCAACCGTTGGGGGGCCACCTCTGACTCGTCGGAGGCTCAGGAGCTAACTATGAGGCGCACCCAACACGGGTCGATCCTTCGTCCACGGAACCCTCGGAGCCGTTAGTTCTCAGGCGCCGAAAAGCGAGCATGGCGAGGCAGAGGTGGCCGACGTGTGCGAACGCACACGAGACCACCGATGACAAAGCCAGGCGACGCTGTGCAGGCGTCTGAGAACTAACGGTTGGGGTTGGGCGGCCCTTCGGTGCTCTCCGTGCCTCTCGGCGCCGACACATCCGGGACCTCCCCCCGCGGCAACCTCTGAAAGAGCTTCCCGTCATACAAGGACGGCGGCTCCACGAAGCACGGTGGGCTCTTGGCGGCGCTCTTGGTGAACGGGTTGGGGTTGTTGACCTGGTCGTCGGGGTTGGGCTGCTCGCCGCCCGAGGGCCGACAGTCGAAGCTCTCGAAGGTGCCAAGAGGGATGAGACGAGCGAGGTGGTTGGGCTCCGGGTAGGCGTTGCCGCGTTCGCGCTTGGGGCGCGTGGTGGGCCGCGTGAAGGAGTTGT
>JBBJNU010000173.1:0-4177 GCA_037721005.1 Thermoleophilaceae bacterium
TCATCGCCCTCATGAGGGTGCTGTTGGTGGAGGACGACGTGAAGATGGCAGCTGCCCTGCGGCGCGGCCTGCGGGCTGAAGGGATCGTGGCCGATGTGGCCACCACAGGCGGAGACGCCCTGTGGATGGACCAGTACCCGGTTCAGGCCGAGCTTGAGGTCGTGCGCCGGGAGCCTAATCCGTGTGTGCTACGCAGCCGTGGCGATCGAGGCCGAACTCGAGTTCCTGCGCCCCCGCGCGAGCGAGGGCTGCGAGCACGGGCTGGGGCTCGGGGGCATACACGAGCAGGTAGCCGCCGCCGCCCGCGCCCATGAGCATGGCGCCACGGGCGCCTTCTTCGAGCGCGATCTCTCGCAACTCCTCGATTCTCGGCATGGAAACGTGCGCGAGCCGCTCGCACTTGAGCGCCCAGCTCTCGTTCATCAACTCGCCGAGCGCGCTCAGATCGCCTGTCTCGAGTGCTGCACAGGTGCCCCGAGCCACGTCGGCCGTATCCAGCAGATTGCGCGTGAGGTCCGCGTCACCGGCGAGCGAGCGCTCGACCTGGCCGGAGAGGATCTCCGAGGCCGACCGGCTCTGTCCCGTGTAGGCCAGCACGAAGTCCGACTCGAGCGCGTCGCGCACCGTGCCGGGGATGTCGAGCGGGCGGACCGTGACGGCGCCGTCGCGGTCGAAGGTGAGCGAGTTCAGGCCGCCGAAGGCAGCCGCGTACTGGTCCTGCTTGCCAACGGTGCGCGCCATGTCTTCGATCTCGATGAAGCAGGCGGCTTCCGCCAGTTCACGGGCGGCCATGTCCCGCCCGCTCGCCAGCTCGATCGCCTTCACCGCGCAAACGGTGTAGGCGCCGGACGAGCCCAGGCCCGTGCCTGGCTCGACATCGCCCTCGGACACCAGCCTGAACGGCTGTCCGTCCCCGTGGCGGATGATGGCCGCACGCAGGATCGGATGACGGATCAGCGCCGGGTTCTCGAGCCGCTCCGACTCGAGATGCTCGAGGCGATAGCTCGTGCCCGAGGCAGGTGAGATCTGAATGCGCACGTGGCGGTCGATGGCCGCGGACACCACGAATCCGCCGTGCTCGGAGAAGTGCGACTGCAGGTCGGTGCCGCCCCCGCCGAGGGCTATGCGCAGAGGCGCGCGGACGGAGACGGGGGCGACCACGGCCGCATGATCGTGGAAGATCCGGTCGGTGGCCATCGACCGGGTAGCCCTGATGGAACGCATGGGTCTCGTGCTGTGTCGGGAAGCCTCGTGCTGACCGCTCGCCGCCCCTTCGATCCATGAGCCCCGCCCCCACCATCACCGAGATAGTGGTGGCGGGAGAGCCGGAGGCGTGGATGGCCGCCGGGTTCGCGGTGGCCGGTGGCCTCGTGGTGGTTGGCACCGTGCCGATCCGCCTGGTCGGGCCGGCGGCAGACCGGAAGGTCGTATGGGCGTTACACGGTCTGGCCTCCTCCGAGCTCGACGGGCTGCCCACCACTCAGGCGGAGGAGACCGCGGCTTCGGGCCCTACGCGACGCCGCCCGACCCCGAGTAGTCCCGAACCTCGTCCAGCGCGACCCGCCCGCCCACCTCGACAAGCCCATCGTCACGGGGGCGCACTTCGATCACCGACCCCCGGCCCTGCTCGATGATGAACGCCCTGCCGAGCACCTCGCCAAGGCGGACGGCTGCGGCGCCTGTGGCCTCGTCCTCGACGATGCCCAGGCGCAGCGGAAATACCCGGGCGCGGATCCGGCCCTCGTCGCGCCAGGCATAGGCGCCGATGAGATCGTGGCCGCCAGGGGGACCCTCGAGGGCATCGACCTCCTCCGGGGAGTCGAGCTCCACCCACTCGAAGGGAGGCGCCCACTCGGGCCGGCCGGCCACGTAGGCGTTGCCGGGCTCCGTGCGCGTGAGCACATCGCCGGCGGGCGGACGAAGCGTGTCCACCGGCCTGCCCTGCTGAGCGAGCAGCCAGGCGGTGCCCACGAGTGGGTGTCCGGCGAAGGGCAGCTCGAGGGTAGGGGTGAAGATCGCGACTCGGCCTGCGCGCGGATCGTCGACGAAGACGGTCTCGCTGAACCCGAGGTCAGTCGCCACCTGCTGGCGCTCGTCGGGCGGCACGATCAACCCTTCCGAGAACACCGCGAGCGGGTTGCCCCCGGAGCCCGAGGCGTTGGTGAAGACCCGAAGCAGGTGGTGGGCGGCGCGCTCGATGCATGAAGTCTCCCCCATGGGTTCGTACGCCGAAGGGAGTGTTACCCTGCCCAGCTTCAGGCCGAGTCTCCGCCGCCAAGCGGCCGGGAGCGGGGGAACCATTGGCGCCGGCGCAAGCCGGGGCCGGGGGCGAATCGGCGCCACCGTGCGTCGTAGCGCTAGTACACGAGCGCGAGCCCGACAGCTCACCCCGTAGGCCTCGCCGATATGAGGAGCTTCGCCACACGCCCCCTGCGCACCGGCGCCATCGCGTTCGCCGGCTTGAGCCTGCTCGCAGCGGGCCAGGGCAACGCGTGGGCGGCTCGGGCGGACGCCGCTCCGCTCACCGAGCTGCGAGTGAGCCTCGTCCGTCTTGGCCTTCCCGTGCCCTCCGGTCGAGCACTCGCCGAAGGCGCGGAGCGCCTTGCCGACGCGGCCGAACGCGAGCGAACCCGCTTCCCGGTGGCTGGAGAGTTCAACTGGGGGCAGGACGGGGCACGCTTCGGCGCTTCGCGTTCGGGGCGTTCGCACGAGGGCCAGGACGTGTTCGCTCGCACCGCCACGCCTCTCCTCGCGGTCACCGACGGCGTCGTGCTCGAGAGGGGTGACGACGGGGGGCGCGGCAACTACGTAGCGATCTTCGACCCGTCCGCGAGGCGCACCTACGTGTACCTGCACATGCTCCATCCCTCGAAGGTGAAGGCCCGCGAGCGGGTGCGAGCCGGCGAGTGGGTGGGTGGCGTGGGATGCACCGGGTCGTGCTTCGGAGACCACCTGCACTTCGAGATCCACCGCGGCCGGACGCTCTACGGGCCCGCGGAGGATCCGCTGCCGCGGCTACGCCGCTGGGCCGAGCTGGCCGGCCTGTCGCCTACGCTGCCGCCCGGCGAGAGCTAGTCCCACCAGGCTGGCTAGGCGCGAACCACGTCCGGGCTGGCCGCCGGCGCGCGGACTGTTCGGTTGCGACCCGCGTCCTTCGCCGCGTAGAGGGCGCGGTCCGCTCGCCTGAAGAGATCCTCGCCCGACTCGGCGCCGTCCCAGGCGGCTATGCCCACCGAGCACGGCGCCCAGGCGCCTGTGGCCTCGCGAAGGCGCTCGCACACCGTGACGCCGACCTCCAGGGGGGTGTTGGGTAGGAGCACCCCGAACTCGTCGCCCCCGAACCGGGCGATCCAGTCGGTGGTCCGCAACCGACTCGCCCACGCAGCTCCGGCTTCGCTTATGGCGCGACTGCCCGCTTGATGCCCGCCGGTGTCGTTGATCATCTTGAGCCCGTCGAGGTCGATCATGGCCAGGCAGAGCGGCTCATCGTGGCGGACCGCGCGGCTCATCTCTCGCTCGAGGCCGTCCTGCCAGGCGCGGTAGTTGGGCAGCCCGGTCAGCGAGTCCGTCAGCGCGAGTGACTCCAGGTCGTCGGCCTGGGCGAGCACGGTCCTGACGAGCCCCTGCACCGCGGTTCCCATGATCACGGCTGCCGCGGTCCACAGGGCGGCGCGTTCCCATTCGGTGGCGTCGTACTCGGGGGCGCCGATGATGAGTATCGGCCCTACGAAAGTCAGGCTCACGGCGGCCACCGTGATGGCCATCTCGGTCCGACTGCCGTAGAGCGCGAACCACAGGATCGGGACGAGCACGAGCACGTCGGTTCCCGAAGAGCCTCCGCCCTCGGCTTGACGCAGCAGGACGATCACACCGAGGCAGGCGAGCGGCGGCACGGCTTGGATCCAGCGCGCGAGCCTTTGCCAGGGCGCGAGGATGGTGGTGGCCACGAGGAGGCACATGAGCGCACCGGCCTCGAGGAGACCCGGGGTGGCCACGAGCCCCGGAGGCAGCGGAACCGCAGCGAACCCGGCCAGCATGAGGCAGCCGAACGGGAGAATGCGCGCAATTCTCCCGGGGTCCTCCAGCGGCCTGGAATCTGCGGCCATAGGAGCTTGTCGTCACGCGACGCCGGGTGCTGTAGATCCGAAGGAGAGACTGCGAGTCCGTGTGTCGCTAG
>JBBJNU010000029.1:0-15064 GCA_037721005.1 Thermoleophilaceae bacterium
CGGGCCAGGACACCCTCGACTGTCCTGCCTTCGGGCGACATTGTCACCTCAAGGCAGGACCGCGCTCCTTTTCGCCCCCCCCTCAGGCGTCCTGCAGCACCTAGACTCGCGATCGATGACGCGCCTCTCTCAATACCTCCTCCCCACGGAAAAGGAGGCCCCGGCTGACGCCGAGGCGCTTTCGCACAAGCTGATGGTGCGCGCGGGTCTCGTGCGACAGCTCGGCGCCGGGATGTGGACCTACCTACCGGCCGGGCTGCGCGCCCACCGAAAGGCCGAGCAGATCGTGCGCGAGGAGATGG
The DNA here is from genome assembly GCA_037721005.1 of Thermoleophilaceae bacterium. Classification (GTDB taxonomy): domain Bacteria; phylum Actinomycetota; class Thermoleophilia; order Solirubrobacterales; family Thermoleophilaceae; genus JAAYBF01. The sequence goes on from JBBJNU010000029.1 coordinate 303, forward strand.
ACGCCATCGGTGGCCTGGAGATGCTGATGCCGGTGCTCCAACCCGCTGAGCTTTGGAGGCGAAGCGGCCGTTATGCGATCGACGAGCTCTTCAAGCTCGAGGACCGCAAGGGCGCCGAGCACGTACTGGCCATGAGCCACGAGGAGACTCTCACCTTCCACGTTGCCCGCGAGGTGCGCTCCTACCGCGACCTGCCGCTCATCCTCTACCACTTCCAGGTGAAGGAGCGCGACGAGCCGCGCCCGCGCGCGGGGGTGCTGCGTACGCGCGAGTTCGTCATGAAGGACTCCTACAGCTTCGACCGCGACGAGGAGGGCCTGGCGGCCTCGTACGAGAAGCACGTGGGGGCCTACGACCGGATCTTCGAACGGTCGGGACTCGAGTGGTACCGCGTGGAGGCCGACGTGGGGATGATGGGTGGCTTCGGCGCCCACGAGTACATGGCCCCGTGTGCGGCCGGGGAGAACGACGTGGCCCTCTCCGACGCCGGCTACGCCGCAAACATTGAGGTGGCGAGCGCCATGCCACAGGCCGTACCGGATATGCCCGAGGCGCTCGGCGCACCCGCGGCGGTGCACACGCCCGGCGCGAAGACGATCGACCAGGTGAGTGGACAGCTCGGGGTTCCCGCGGGCGCCCTCATCAAGGCGCTGCCCATGCTCGTGGGTGAGCACGAGCCACTGCTCGTGCTCGTGCGCGGCGACCACCACCTGAACGAGATCAAGCTCGCCAACGCCCTGGGCAAGCCCGCACGCGCCGCCACGCACGAGGAGGTCGAGGGTACGTTCGGCGCTCCCCCCGGCTTCATCGGCCCGGTGGGCGCCCGCGTTGAGGTTCTCGCCGACGAGGCGCTGAAGGGCCTGAAAGGGATGGTGGCCGGCGCCAACGAGCCCGACCACCACTGGAGGGGGGTCGAGCCCGGCCGGGACTTCAATGCGCGCTACGCCGACGTGCGCAACGTGGAGGCGGGCGACACCTGCCCTTCAGGCGGCCGCATTCGGATCGAGCCTGCGATCGAGGTGGCCAACATCTTCAAGCTCGGCACCCGCTACTCCGAGCCTCTGGGGGCAACCTACCTCGACGAGGATGGGTCTGAGCGCCTGATCGTGATGGGCTCCTACGGCATTGGCCCGGCCCGGATCATCGCCGCTGCGGTCGAGCAGTTCGCGGACGAGCAGGGGATCTCCTGGCCTCGCTCGCTGTCGCCGTTCGACGTGGAGCTCGTGACCTTGGGCAAGGAAGGCGAGGAGGCGCGCACGGTGGCCGATCGCCTCTACGAGAAGCTCCGTGCCGAGGGCCTCGACGTGCTCTACGACGACCGCACGGCAAGCGCAGGGGAGAAGTTCGCCGACGCCGAGCTGCTCGGGTGTCCCCTACGCCTCACGGTTGGAAAGCGCGGCCTCGAATCCGGTGAGGTGGAGGCCCAGGTGAGGAGGGGCCAGCACAAACGCGCCCTGCCCATCGGAGACGCGACGCAAGATACCCTCGGTCTATGGCGCGAGCTGCCCTGAACGATGATGACCTGCGGCCCTCGCCCGATGAATCGGTGCGGGCGGGCTTTGGTTCTCGGCTGAAGCGTCTGCTCGGGATCGACCGTTCCGGTGGGCCACCGCCCGGCACCCAGAAGGGGGAGCCGCTGCGGCCGTTCACCATCCCGAACGCCGTCTCCTACCTGCGCCTGGCCCTCCTGCCCGTGTTCGTGGCTATGGCCTTCGCCTCGGACGGCAGGGACGTGGCGGCAGCGGTCCTCTACTTCCTCATCGCCTGGGGCGATCAGCTCGACGGGCTATTGGCCCGCGTCACGGGCCAGTACAGCCGCCTCGGGGCGCTGCTCGACCCCCTGACCGACCGCGCGCTCGTGCTGGCCGGCGTAATCGTGTGCTTCGAGTTCGAGCTGCTGCCCCGCTGGGCCCTGCTCGTGCTCGCCGCGCGCGAGCTGTTCATGCTGTGCATGAGCCAGTACGGCCTGCGCCAGGGCATGGACCTTCAGATCAACATGGTCGGGCGCTGGGCGGTGTGGCCGGTCATGTTCGCCGTGTTCCTCACGCTGCTCACCGAAAGCTGGGTGGCGAACGTGTCCCTCTACATCGGTCTCGGTATGACCTTGGCGGCCACCGCGATCTATGTGCAGGCCGGGATCCGGTTCAGCCGAGCCCGTAAGGAGCCTCGCGGCGCACAAGCCTCAAGCTCGACTTGACGGCTCGGTCTATACTCGCCACTTCGTAGTTCGGTCTCATCCAAACGCCGCCGAAAGGAAGCGCCCCCAACGTCATGGACACCTTTCCGGACCTCGGAGCCCTCTCCGACCTCGAGCTGAAGGACATGATCCAGCAGCTCACCGAGGACGAGCAGGACGTTTCCTACCAGCGGCGCATCCTGCACGGGAAGATCGACATCCTGCGCGCCGAGCTGGTCAACCGCCTACGCAAGAAGCACGAACAGGGCGAATCGGCCATCTCGGGCGCCGACGTACAGCAGCTCACAGACATTCTTTCCGGCAAGGCGATTCCCGAAGACGAGGAGGACCTCGATCCCGATCACCGACCAGGTTCGGGCCCTTCCGCTGAGGCCGGGTAGCTTCCCGTGCACTGCCCCGAGTGCGGTTTCGCCAACGCGGACGGTGCCAACTACTGTCAGAAGTGCGGGGCGTTCCAGGCCACTGCAGCCTCGGCCGAAGGAGACACCACCGCGGCGTACGAGCTCGACGAGACCGGTGAGCTGAGGCCCGTGGACGTCGAGAAGGTGTCCGGCGAGGGGGCCACGCTCGCCATCCGCTCGGGCGGCGGTCGTGCCGGGGAGGTCTTCGCGGTGGAGGGCGAGCGCCTGACCATCGGCCGCAGCCCGGACGCGGAGGTCTTTCTCGACGACGTGACCGTGTCGCGCAACCACGCCCTCCTCGTACGCCGGCGCGACGGGCTCTACGTGGACGACCTGGGCTCGCTCAACGGCACGTACGTGAACCGCCACCGCATCGAATCGCACAAACTCGGCAACGGAGACGAGCTGCAGGTGGGCAAGTACAAGCTCACCTACCTCGAGCAATGAGCGCCGACCCCGATCTGGACGCGGTGCGCGAGGCTGGGGCGAGCCCCGGCAAGACGCTGACCATCGGCGCCGTGTGCAAGCAGCTCGAGCGCGAGTTCCCCGACATCTCGATCTCGAAGATCCGCTACCTCGAGGACCAGAAGCTGATCACCCCCAGGCGTACGGCCGGGGGATACCGCCTGTTCGCCCCGGCCGATGTGGTGCGCCTGCGCACGATCCTGCGCCTCCAGCGCGACGAGTTCCTTCCCCTACGGGTGATTCGCCAGGAGCTGGCCTCGGGCCGGGCCGAGCAGGAGGATCCGCCCGAGGGCGAAAGCCCCGAGCCGCGGGCCCTGCGCCGGGCCACGGTGAACATGCGCTCGGGCGGCTCCTTCTACCGCCTGCAGGAGGTGCTCGACGATACGGGCGCCGACGCCGCCTTGGTGAAGGAGCTCGAGGAGTTCGGAGTGATCAAGGGCGAGCGCCGTGACGGCGAGATGCTCTACGACGACACCGAGCGCGAGATCGTGCGCGCAACGGCGGAGCTCAAACGCTTCGGGGTCGGCGGGCGCAACCTGCGCGTGTTTCGCACCTCGGCCGACCGCGAGGCCGCTCTGCTCGAGCAGATCCTCGCCCCCTCGCTTCGCTCACGCAACCCGGAGCGGCGCAAGGAGGCTGTGCAGGCGCTCGAGAACCTGGCCGCAACGGCCTCCTACCTCAAGCACCTGTTGCTGATCCGCGACCTTCGCAAGATCGCGAAGTGACCACCGCATCAGCGGGAGGAGCGCAGCCCGACCGGGAGGAGCACAGGCCGATCCGGGAGGAGCACAGCCCGATCGTCGATCGGGCGAGCACCGCACCGAGTCATCGGCCGAGCACCGCACCGATTCGATCGGGCGAGCACCGCACCGAGTCATCGGGCGAGCACCGAACGAGGTTCTCCACAGCGCAGGCCCTACGCGGCTTCGTACGCGACGTTCCCGACTTCCCGAAGCCGGGGATCGTGTTCAAGGACCTCACCCCGCTGTTCGGAGATCCAGACGCGCTGCGAGCCGCCACCGAAGACGTAGCGGCCTACGCAGAGTCCATTTCTGCCGACTTCGTGGTCTCCGCCGAAGCGCGCGGCTTCGTGTTGGGAGGAGCGGTGGCGGCGCGGGCGGGCTTGGGATTCATCCCGGCCCGCAAGCCGGGGAAACTGCCATCGGAGACAGACTCGGTGAGATATGAGCTCGAGTACGGCGTGGACGCCCTGGAGGTGCACACCGACTCGCTTTCTGAGGGCGCCCGGGTGCTCGTGCACGACGATCTCCTGGCCACGGGGGGTACCGCGCGTGCCCTCTGCGACCTGGTCGAGGGAGCGGGCGCCACGGTGGCAGGATGCGCGTTCGTGGTGGAGCTCGCCTTTCTCGGTGGCCGCGCGAGGCTCCAGCCGTACGACGTTCACAGCCTCATCTCCTACGAGGACTAGCCACGGTGCCGGTGATCAGTCGCTCGAAGTCGGTGCCGGCCTCCCCCGAGCGCCTGTGGACGGTCGTGGCCGACCCCGAGCAGCTACCCGCATGGTGGCCGAACGTGGAGCGCGTGGAGGACGCCTCGCGCGAGGCGTGGACCGCGGTGCTCACCAGTCCGAAGGGCGGCCGGGCGCTGCGAGCGGACTACACCCTGGTCGACTCCCGCCATCCGCATCACCTGCGCTGGCGCCACGAGGTCGAGGAGTCGCCCTTCGAACGGATCTTCTCCTCGTCGGTCACCGAGGTTGCGCTCCAGGCGAGTGACCAAGCGACCTTCGTCCGCCTCACCGCCCATCTGGGGCTGCGGGGCTTCTCGCGCTTCGGGGGCTTTCAGGTGAGCAGAGCCACCCGCAAACAGCTCGATGGAGCCCTGCAGGGGCTGGCCCGCCTCGCCGAAGATTGGCGGACGGCTCGATGAGGTGGTGGGGATGGGGGGAGGACGCGGGAGCGATCGGGCTGCCCGACGCTGCCGGTGCGATGTTGCGGTCAGAGCCCGGGCTCAACCGATCCGAGCGCGGAGAGCGGGTGGCGCTCGAACAGGTCACGCTCCCACAGCCGTCCCTCGGTCCGGCTGTGCAGAGACAGCTGGCAGCGGCAGTGGGGGAGGACGGCGTGCGCAACGACCACCTGTCACGCGTGAGCCACGCGGCCGGTAAGAGCTATCCCGACCTCGTGCGCCTGCGCGCGGGAGACGCGTCAACCGCTCCGGACGCCGTGGTGGCTCCATCTTCGGCCGAACAGATAGCAGCGGTGCTCGCGGTCTGTGCTTCCGCGGGGGTGGCCGTGGTTCCCTTCGGCGGGGGTACAAGCGTCGTGGGCGGTGTGGACGCGTTGCGCGGCGCCCACCCCTCTGCGATCTCGCTCGACCTCTCGAAGCTCGACCGGGTGATCGCCCTCGATCACCGCTCGCTCACCGCCTCGCTCGAGGCGGGCATCTTCGGTCCCGAACTCGAGCGACGCTTGGCCGCCGAGGGCCTCACGCTCGGGCACTTCCCGCAGTCGTTCGAGTTCTCGACGGTCGGAGGGTGGGTGGCCACCCGCTCGGCGGGACAGGCCTCGACCGGCTACGGGCGCATCGACGAGCTGGTGGAGGCGGTCGAGATGCAGACCCCGTCGGGGCCCTTGTCCACGCGCCACGTGCCGGCCACCGCCGCGGGACCGTCGCTGCGCGAGCTCATCGTGGGCTCGGAAGGAGTGCTCGGGGTGATCACCTCGGCCACTCTGGCCGTGCGCCCGCTCCCCGAGTCGCGCCACTACGAGGCCTGGTCGTTCAAGACCTTCGCCGAGGGCGCCGAGGCCATGCGCGCCATGGAGCAGGCCGGCGCGTCGCCCGACGTGGCGCGGCTCTCCGACGAGGAAGAGACCCGCCTGTCAAAGGCGCTCGGCTCGAGCGGCAGCTTCACCGAGAAGGCGGGCAACCGTTACCTGGACCTGCGCGGACACGGTGAGGCCTGCCTGGCCTTCACCGGGTTCGAGGGCCAGCCCGACGATGTCGCTCGCCGCCGCGGACGGGCAGCTGAGCTGCTGCGAGCGGCCGGAGGCCTGTCGCTCGGTGAACGGCCCGGGCGCTCGTGGCTGCGCGGGCGTTTTGCCGCGCCCTATCTCCGCGACGACCTTCTCGATCGCGGCGTGATGGTCGAGACTCTCGAGACGGCAGGCAGCTGGAGCAACCTCGCTGGGCTCTACGCCGCGGTTCGCCGGACGCTGGTTGACACGCTGTCGGCCCGTGGCACGCCGCCACTGGTGACGTGCCACGTGTCACACCTCTACCAGTCTGGGGCGTCGCTCTACTTCACCTACCTCGCCCGCCAGGAACTTGGCGCCGAGCTCGACCAGTGGCGAGCCGCGAAGCACGCCGCGGGTGACGCGATCCTCGCCAATGGGGGCACGATCACGCACCATCACGCGGTCGGGCGCGACCATGCGCCGTGGATGGAGGCCGAGGTGGGTGCGCTGGGGCTCGACGTGCTGCGCGCTGTGAAGGATCGCGTGGACCCCTCGGGCATCATGAATCCGGGCAAGCTCCTGCCCGGTGGGCCGTCCTAGGGCTGCTCGGGCGCGGGTGCCGGCTGCTCGGGGGCGGGCTGCTCCTGCCCGGGCGCAGCGCCGCCTGCGCCCTCGGTCTCGGGCTTCGCCAGATCGGCGAAGGCGCCGCGTAGGACCGAGTTTCCCGAGTGGGCCTTGGGCCCCGTGACCGGCTCGCGCGATACATCGATGAACTTGTACTTCTCGTAGCCCTTCGGAAGTTCCTTCGCGCCCTGGAACACCCCCTGCGCGTTCGCCACCTGGGCGCCCACCGACTGCGCGTCCTCATCGCTGTTGTACAGCCATACCTCGTACGCCTCGTTGCGCTCGTTCTGGGGCAGGCGGGCCTGAACCACGAGCTGCAGCGCTTCGCCGTTGGTCACGATGCCCGCCTGGCCGGCCGCGTCCTGGTCGCCTTCGAGGGTCTCGACGGCGGCGAGCGTGAGCTGGCCGACCACCTGCGGCTGCTGGCTCGCGCCCTGGGTCCCGCCGCCGCCGCCGCCAGATGAGGACTTCGCCTCTTCGTCGCCGCCCGTGAGGTCGAGCGGCCCGACGCCGGGAAGCACGGTGAGAATGAGGGCCAGCAACAGCGCGGCGAGCGCGCCGGCCCCCAGTAGCCGGCGGCGCTTGACGGCGGCCTGGGCCCCCGGGGAGAGCTCGCGGCGAGGGCGGGCCGGCCGGCGCTCGCGCTTCTGGCGGGGTTCGCGCTCGGCGCGGGCTTCGCCCTCGGGGATGCTGGGAATGTTCTTCTCGCCGTAGAACTGCTCGAGCGAGTCGAGCACCGAACGCGCCCATCCGCGCGCCGCCTCGGACCGGCGCAGATGCCCTCGGGTGGCGGTGGCCTCGGGCCCGGACTGCTGGTTGAGCAGGTAGTCGGTGAGCTGTACCTGCCACTCGTCGTCCACGGCCGCGGCGCTGACCGGCGAGAGGCGCACGAGCGCCTGACGCGCCAGGTCGCGCACGCGTGCGGCTGGAAGCCCGAGCATGTCGCTCAGCTGGTCGTAGCTCTGCCCCTGCTTGAGAACAAGCTCTACGATCGCCCTCTGCTCCGCCGAGAGCTGGTCAAACGTGGCCATGAGCGGGGAAAGATAGCCTGCCTCGGGTGACGGAACTCACAGACCTGGCTGCGCGCAGTGATTCCACGCTGGACGGCGCCCTCGGCTTCGAGCTGCTCGAGGCCTCCGAGGACCGTGTCACGGGGCGGTTCGACGTCATCGACGCCGTACGACAGCCCATGGGGATCGTGCACGGCGGCGCCTACGCGGCGATGGCCGAGACGATGGCATCCGCCACCACCTACATGCATGTGCACGGCGACGGCAACATCGCCGTGGGGCAGTCCAACCAGACGAGCTTCCTGCGCCCGGTGACAGAGGGCACGGTGCACGGCGACGGCCGGCGCCGCCACCGCGGGCGCACGAGCTGGATCTGGGAGATCGACTTCACCGACGATGAGGGCCGGCTGTGCGCGATCAGCCGGGTGACGATGGCGGTACGCCCGGCGCCCGAATAGCACCGGCTCAGCCCAGAGCGCGAAGCCGGCGGCCGGGCGGCTCCGCGCGGGTCTCATAGCGGTTGGTGATCGGCAGCCGCCGGTCACGTCCGAAGGCCTTCGTGGTGATGCGTATACCGGGCGGAGCCTGGCGGCGCTTGTACTCGGCCCGGTCGACCATGCCCACCACTCGCTCGACTTCGTCCGCGGGGTGGCCGCGGGCCGCCAGGTCGGCGGCGTCGAGGTCCTCCTCGATGTAGCCGGCGAGGATCGCGTCGAGCACGTCGTAGGGAGGTAGGGAGTCGTCGTCGCGCTGGTCGGCGCGCAGCTCTGCCGATGGCGGTCGCTCGAGCACCGAGGCGGGCACCAGCTCTCGTCCCTCAGCCTCGTTGCGCCAGCGCACGAGGCGAAAGACCCAGCCCTTGTACACGTCCTTGAGCACAGCGAAGCCGCCGGCCATGTCTCCGTAGAGGGTGGCGTAGCCCACCGAGAGCTCTGACTTGTTTCCTGCGGTGAGCACGAGCCAGCCGAACTTGTTGGAAAGGGCCATCACGAGATTTCCGCGGATCCGGGCCTGCAGATTCTCCTCGGTGAGATCGGCCTCGTGCCCCGCGAACTCCTCGCGCAGCAGCTCTTCGAAGGCCGCCACGGGATCGGCGATCGGAAGCTCGATCAGGCCGGTGGTGAGGTTCTCGGCGATGGTCCGCGCGTCGGCCTGGGTGCCGCCGGACGAGTAGGCGGAGGGCATCGTCACGCACGTGACCCTTTCCGGCCCCAAAGCGTCCGCAGCCACCATGGCCACCAGGGCCGAGTCGATACCGCCCGACAGCCCGAACACCACACGCTCGAAGCCGTTCTTGTCGGCGTAGTCGCGCAGGCCCGTGCGAAGCGCGGCGTACACCTCTTCTTCCGGCGAGAGGAGCTGCGCCACCGGTCCGCCGACCTCTCGGCCCGCCCCCCGGACCGAAAAGGACCCCAGTGTCTGCGCCCACGGCCGCGGAGAGGCCCGCTCGGCCAGCACCGCGTTGCGGTGGCGGGGATCGCGCAGCCGCGCAGCGTCCACTGCGCCGGGGTCGACCGTGCACGTGAGCAGGGCCTCCTCGAACTGCGGCGCCCGGGCCAGCACCTCGCCCTCCTGGTCGAGGGCAACGCTGTGGCCGTCGAACACGAGCTCGTCCTGACCCCCGACGCAGTTGCAGAGCACCACGGCCGCCAGGTTGTCCCGCGCGCGCTGCACGAGCATCCGCTCACGCTCGGGACCCTTGCCGGCGTGGTAGGGCGAGGCGGAGAGGTTCACCAGCACCTGGGCGCCCGCGAGGGCGAGCGTGGTGGCGGGCGGACCGGGCTCCCACATGTCCTCGCAGATCGTGAGGCCCACCTTCACGCCGTTGAGCTCGATCAGCCCGGGCTCGACGCCGCTCTGGAAGTAACGGCGCTCGTCGAACACCCCGTAGTTAGGCAGATTCATCTTGTGGAGGATTGCCGCCACTTTGCCGTCGGCCAGCACCGCCGCCGCGTTGTACACGTCCTCGGCGCGGTCGGGGAAGCCCACCACGGCGACGATGTCCCGGACGCTGCCCGCAAGGTCCTCCAGCGCAGCCCTCGTGGCCTCGAGGAAGTGGATCTTCAGGAGAAGGTCCTCCGGTGGGTAACCGGTGAGGCAGAGCTCGGGGAACACGACGAGCTGGGCGCCCTCATCACGCGCCTCGGTGATCAGGCGGTCGATCCGCTGTGCGTTGCCCGCGATGTCTCCCACGGTGGGGTTCATCTGCGCCATGGCGATGCGCAACGGCTCGAGGCGAGGGGTCATGGGTGAAGTATGGCCATCAGCTCCCGCAACCGAGGCTGATGTCCAAGTAGCGCGAGCCGCGCACGCGGTGATCGAAGTGCCACCACTCGCGGCGATAGTTCGCGAAGCCGAAGCGCGACATGGCGCGAACCAGCGTCAGGCGGTTGCGCAGCACAGGTCCGCGCGCGTTCACGGTGTTGGCCCGGGCGCTCAGATCGTCGTAGGGCGTGCCCATTCGCAGCCTCTTCCCGTCGCTTCGACGCACCAGAGTCAGGTCCACCGCGCTGCCGAGACTGTGGTTGCTGCGGCGGGCGATGTAGGTGCCTATGAGGTGCTCCTGCCCCGTGCGCCTCGCCCAGCGCACGAGCGAGCGAGAGCCGCTGGCCGGGCGGTAGGCGTCATAGACCGACAGCCCCAGGCCACGGCGTCGCAGAAGCCTCTGCACCCTTGCGAGATCACGCGCCACCGGATCGAGCAGCAGGGCCCAAGGCCGGCAGTACCCGCCGAGCGGTCGCCCGGTCACGTTGCGCGTGGTTGCGTAGCGCACGTCGAGAGCGATGCCCGGCCCGTAGCGCTGCACATCCGCGAGCCCGGCGCGGCGATGCGCGGGGGAGCCTGCCTCGTCCACGGGTGCTGCTGCCGCGGGGAGCGCAACGGCGATGCAGAGCGCCGCGGCCAGTGCAAGGCGCACGGCTACTCGCCTACGGCGGCCACCGTGGCCCCTGTACAGCGCACGAGCTCGCGCGGATCCACCGCGAACAGGCTGTAGCCATCGCCCGCGGCGGCCCACACCTGCTCGTGCTCGAGGAGCGCCTCGTCGAGCACCACGGACAGGCCGTGACAGATAGGGGGCACTCCTCCCACGGCAAATCCGGTCGCTGCTCTCACCTGCGCGGGGCTGGCCTGGGTGACCTCCGCGGCGTCGAGCACCTCGGCCAGGCGCGAGCGGTCCACGCGGTGGGCGCCTGAGGCGATACAGAGCATGGCCTCACCGTCGGCCAGGAAGACCAGCGATTTGGCGATCTGAGCCTCGTGACAGCCCACGGCCCCCGCGGCCTCCTGGGCGGTCGCCGTCGACCGCTCGAGCGTCTGCACGTCCACGTCGAGCCCGAGCTCGCGAGCTTCGTTGATCACCTTGTCGCGCACGTGACCGCCTAGGCGAGCGCTGCGATGTCGTCGCGCACCTCGGGCGGGGGAGCCGTGGAGAGCTCGACTCCAGCGGCATCGGCCAGCTCGGCCAGCGAGTCGTAGAGGTCGTGCGCGAGGTCGTCGAGATCCCACATCACGTCGTAGTCGCCCACCAGGCCGAAGTTCATCTTTCCGTCGAAGCTCATGATCGCGATGCCAAGCCCCTGGTTCTTGGCCAGCGGCACCATCGGGAACGGCTCGATCGCCTTACGGCCCATGAGATAGAGCGAGAACTGGGGGCCGGGCACGTTGGTTACCACCAGGTTGAAGAACCGCTGACGGCTCATGAGCCGCGCCGCCTGGCCCATCACGGTCGGAGGAGCGAAGCCCGAGAGCTCGGTGAGCACCTGGGCCCCGACGGCCTGGCCGCCCTCCTTGAGGTCCTTCATCTGCTCGCGCACGATGTCCAGGCGCGCAACGGGCTCCTGGCACCACACGGGCAGCGGGGCGTAGATGGCCGCCACCTGGTTCCCGAGCTCGCCGCGCTGATCGTCCGAGCGCACGCTCACCGGCACCATGGCCTTCAGCTCGAGGCCGTCCGTGCGCTGGCCCCGGCGGCGCAGGTGCCGCCCGAGCGCGCCGGCCACGGCGGAGAGCACGACGTCGTTCACGGTGCCGCCCAGCTCGTTCTTGATCGCCTTCACGTCGGACAGCTCGGTGCGTACCCAGGTGAAGCGCCGGTGCGGACCGATCGGGGCGTTGTAGGGGCTTGGCGGCGCCGGGCTCAGGCCGGCCCAGGCCATCGCACCCACGCCGGCCGCCGCGTGGATGACACTCGACGCGATCTGCCGGGGAGCGCGGAAGACAGAGCGCACGGTGCGCATCGCCTCCCCCGGAACCGTGGCGCGCTCGACGAGAGCTTCGCCGAGCAGCTGTGCGCTCGAGGGCAGTGGCCGCGGCAGCCAGCGCCGGCCCGGGTCTGTGGGGGCGGCCGGGTCGGGTGAGGTGTCGAAGAGCACCGTGACGATGTCCACGCCCGAGATGCCGTCCACGAGCGAGTGGTGGGTCTTCGAGAGCACCGCGAAGCGGTTGTCCTCGAGACCCTCGACGATCCAGATCTCCCACAGGGGCTTGTCGCGATCGAGTGCCTGGGCGAACACCCTTCCGCAGAGAGCGCGCAGCTGGTCTTCCGAGCCAGGGGAGGGAAGAGCGGTGGAGCGCACGTGGTAGCGCAGGTTCAGGTGGGGATCGTCGACCCACCGCGGGCGACCCTGACCCATGGGCACGAAGGCGAGCTTCTGGCGGTAGCGCGGCACGAGGTGCAGGCGGCGCTCGATCGAGTCGAGCAGGTCGTCGTAGGGGGGAGGATCGCCCTCGAAGAGCATCACCGACGCCACGTGCATGTGGGCCGACGCGTCCTCCAGGTGCAGGAAGGATGTGTCGAGTGCGGTGAGTCGGTCTCCGGGCATGGCTCCAAAATACTCTTGTCTGCAACAGCCGGTGCAGGCCCTCGACAAGTGTGCCCGCCATCACACTCGCGCGGGTCCGTGTCCCTACCCTGCGAACAGTTGTTCGATTCGGCCACGCCGAGCCACGCGCAATAAGGCGGGTGGACGGGGGAACCAATGTCGTCTGCATGACGGCAGGGGCGAATCGGCCGTGGGGGCGCTCGGCGTCAATCCGGTCGTAGCGAATCGAGGGGCGCGCGCCGGATGCGTGCAGCCACTCGACATCGCGAGCCCGTCAGCTAACCCCGTAGGCAGGGCCGGGAAAGGCTCGCATGAATTTCACTACGAACGCGCGCGGTCGCGGGGTTGCCCTCCTCGCTCTTGCCGCGGGCACCACCACTGGTGGCGCGTACGCCGATGCACCACCGCCCGAGGATCCTCAAGCCCGGATCGCGGTGACCATGGCCAACGCCGGAAGACAGCACGTGGGCTACGGAAAGCCGGTGCGCATCAACGGCTCCGTGGACCCCAAGACCAGCGGTAAGACCGTGCGCCTCGAGTACGCCCGCCACGGTGGGGCCTTCCGGCGCGTCGCGCTCACCCGTACCGGCGCGGCCGGTACGTACGCGTTTGCCCCCAGGGCGCGCCTGTCTGGTTCATTCCGGACGGTGGTGGACGGCGCTCGCACCAGCATCTCCAAGCGCGTCACGGTGATCTCGGCCCTTGCGGGACGGGTCACCCGCCGCCACGTGCTCGGCGGGCGCTCCGTGCGCGTGAAGGGAGCCCTCAAGCCCGGTACGCCCGGCCGGTCGGTGTCGCTACAGGTCGCCTCGGGCGGACGCTGGCGCACTGTGGACACCACCCGCACCGGCAGCCGAGGGCGCTTCCGGGCCTCCTGGCGGCCCCTCGGGGCCGGGGAGTACCGGCTACGGCTACGCACGAACGGCGACCGCTTGGCGGCCGCCGCGGCCGACCGCCTAGCCAAGGTGAACGTGTACCGCGCAGGCCATGCCTCCTGGTACGGGCCGGGCCTTTACGGGAACCACCTCGGGTGCGGCGGACGGCTCTCGCCGGCCACGCTGGGCGTGGCACACAAGACGCTGCCCTGCGGCACGAAGGTCACGTTTCGCTACCGCGGCCGCACAGCGACCGTACGCGTCGTGGACCGCGGGCCGTACATCGCGGGTCGCGAATGGGATCTCACGGCTGCCACCAAGGCCAAGCTCGGCTTCGGTTCGACGGGCACGGTCTGGACCACGCGTTAGGGAGGAGCGAGCATCGCACTCTGATCCTCAGAGAGACAGCTCGAGCTGCGCGCCGCCGTTCTCGCGGCGCGCAGCGCCGGGCGCTTCGTCCGCCTCGTCGAGTCCAGCCACGCGGACGCCCAGCAGGCGCACCGGCCGCGGGGGGTCGAGCCGGCGCAACAGCTCACGCGCCACCGGCAGGACCGAGGCCGTCTCGGTCACGGGCCGGGGAAGGGTGCGTGCCCGGGTATGGGTGGAGAAGTCGTCGAGGCGCACCTTGATGGCCACCGTGCGCCCCCGGCGGCCGTGCCGGGCCAGGTCGTCGCAGAGCTGCGCCGTCAGATGCTCCAACACCGGCTCGAGGGCCGCCACCCCCCGTAGGTCGGTGTCGAAGGTGGTCTCGCGAGACTCGGACTTGCGCACGCGTGAGGTCTCGAGCACGCGGTCGTCCTCGAAGCGGGCCAGCCGGCCGAGGTGGGGGCCGAGGCGCTCGCCGAACGACTCGGCCAGAGAGGCGTCGGACATGCCGGCCAGCTGGCCGAGGGTCTCGACGCCCCGGTCTCTCAGCCGCTCGATGCTCTTCGGGCCGATCCCCGGGATCAGGCCGGGGGAGTGCCCGGCGAAGCGCTCACAGGCCTGCGCGGCGGTGAGCGAGAGGAAGCCGTCGGGCTTGTCGGCGTCGGAGGCCACCTTGGCCACGAGCTTGCTCGGACCGATGCCGATAGAGCACGCAAGGCCGGTGGCCTCATGCACGGCCGCCTTGATCCGCCGGGCGGCCGCGTTGGGGCGTTCGATGTCCGTGAGGTCGAGGTAGGCCTCATCTAGGCCCACCACCTCCACGCGCTCGACCTGGGCCCGCAGCGCCGCCATCACCTCCCCGGAGCGATCGCGGTAGTGCACGAAGTCCGGGGCTACGAACACCGCCTGGGGGCAGAGGCGCCGCGCACGGGACGCCGGCGTGGCTGAGAACACGCCGAAGCGACGGGCCTCGTAGCTGGCGGTCGTGACCACGGCGCGCGGGCCGTTGCCGGCCACAACCACCGGCAGGCCCTTCAGCTCGGGGCGCCGCTGGAGCTCCACGCCGACATAGAAGGCGTCCAT
>JBBJNU010000174.1:0-4147 GCA_037721005.1 Thermoleophilaceae bacterium
CTCCGCCGCCTGGCTTGGGGGCTGGAGCAGCCGGGGGAGCTGCGGGAGCTGCGGGAGCTGCGGGATCCGGGGCGGGCGCGGAGGCCGGCGGGACAGGCTCAGGCGCCGGGGCGCGCGGGGTTCCCGGGTCGACGGGCCGGCCGGGAAGCTCGGACAGCGGAGTGCCCGACGGGACCTCGACCGTCACGACCTCGCCCGTGGGCAGCTGGACGGTGTACGTCTGCAGCTGCGCAGAGGCCGGCAGGGTGAGAGCAGTAAGCGCGGCCACGGCCAGAAGGATCGCGCTGAACAGCAGTTGCAGGACCCGCTTCTTCATCCTCTTGTGAAATCTCCTCCCCATGGCTCCCAGCGGGAGCACCCTGAACGACGCGGCCAAGGTAGCAGAACTTGCCGGTGTCCTGCGTAACCTACCCGTGACTATTCCCCCGCGCAAGGAGGAACCGTCGCGGGTTGTGGTGAACCTTCTCCTGGATCCTTCGCGCGTGCGAGGTTACTGTAATGGTCGAAGTGGTCGGGCTTCCGGACACTCACGGAGTGCTGCTGCCGTCGAGCCTGGAGGTCCGTCCAGGGAAACCCTCACCTTAAAGATGAGAATGACCCTTGCCCGGGTTCGGCCGAGGGAGGCGCTTCCGGTAGCCTGCGCTCGGTGAGCGGCGAGTCGGAGCAGAGTTTCGCGGACCGGATGTCGCGGCAGGGCGAGGAGGCCCTGGGCCGCCTCGCGGAGGAGCTGATCGCCAATCCGGTGGTGAACCGGGCGATCACCGGCGCGTTCGAGGCCCGCGATCGCGCGGTGCAGGCCCAGGAAGCCGCGATGGGCGCGCTCAACATTCCGTCGGCAGCCGACGTCGAGCGGCTGACCCGGCGGCTGCGATCGGTCTCCCAGCGTCTGGAGAGCATCGAGGACGTGCTCGATCGCATCGAGGAACGCGTGGCAGCCGCCGCCGAAGCCACGGCCCCGGACTCTCCGGATACCCGCCTGGAGGAGATGGCACGTGATCTGGCCGCGCTGCGCGAGGCTGTCGCGCCTGGGGCCGAGCCTGTTCCCAGGGCACAGGAACGCCTCACCGTCGGCGACGCGGCCGCCTAGAGGCTCAGAGCGGCGTAGCCCGCCCGACCCAGGCGAACCCCCACCCCCTCGAGGGCTTCCACGGGAATCCTCTGCCGGTCGCCGTCCGCCAGCAGATCGGTCACGGCTAGCACCACGGCAGCGTCCAAGCCCTCCCGGGCGGCCAGGGCCAGGAGCGTGGCCGCCTCCATCTCCACCACCTCCGCTCCCTGACGGACCCAGCCCCCCGACACGTCGGTCCGCGTGTCGTAGAAGAGATCTGTGGAGACCACGGTGACGCCCCTCGCGCCATCGTCCTCGAGCTTCGCCGTGAGCCCCGCGGAGGCTACAAGGGGATCAGACACGCCGATGGCGCGGCTGGCTCCATCGGCTGCGATCACCCGCCGGGCGGCTACGAGCTCACCGAGCTCGAAGCCCGCCACCAGAGCCCCGCAGGTGCCGATGCGGACCAGCCGGTGGGCCCCGAGGCCGATCAGTTCCTCGATCACGATTGCAGCGCTGGGTCCGCCCATCCCCGTGGACTGCACCGTCAGTGGCTCGCCATCGGGCGCCAGCCCTGTGTAGCCCCACAGTCCGCGCGCGTGGTTGAACATGAGCGGCTTCTCGAGCAGTGACTGGGCCACCGCAAGCGCACGGTGAGGGTCGCCGGGGAGCAAACACCGCTCGGCCAGATCAGCGGCGGGGCGCAGATGCAGCGGAGCAGAGCGGGCCACGGCGGCCACCCTAAGCGAGAGGAGATCGCTCGAGCACCGATCGAGGTTCTCCGAGAGGAGCGAGTACCGAACGAGGCCGTAAACTCACCTCCTCGATGGCCGAGCGGCGCGACATCTCGGATTCCCTGCGCGAGGCCGTCGACCGCACGGTGCGGGCCACGGTGGACACCCGCGACCGGGCCCAGGACGCGGTGGACGACCTCAGCGGCACGATGGACGAGCTGGTCCGCGGCGCCGAGAAGGGCATTCGCACCGGTCGCCGGAGCGTTAGCGCGGTGGTGGTCGAGCGCCTGCCAGCCACCCAGGAAGACGTGAAAGCGGTGCGCACCGAGTTGCGGGCGATCGTGCGGCGGCTCGACGCCATTGAGGAGCGGCTCCCGCCTGCCGCGAAGAAGAAGCGCGGTCCCAAGAAGAAGTCCGGGAAGAAGTCCAAAGCAAGCTGACGTGGCCTGCCGCCGGGTGCTCATCACCGGGGTTGGGAGCCACATGGGGGCCACACTCGCCGCGCGGCTGGCGGCGGACCCTGGCTTCGACCACGTGGTGGGTCTCGACACCCGCCTCCCGCAGGGCCTCGAGGACGTCCAGCTCATCGAAGCTGACATCCGCGACCCCGCGATCGAGACGATCATCCCCAACGTGCGGGTCGACACCGTGGTGCACAACCAGATCGTGCGCCGCCCCGGGCCCGGCATGTCGAGCCGCACGATGCACGACATCAACGTGATCGGCTCGCTGCAGCTGCTCACGGCCTGCGAGCGCTCTCCGGGCATCGGAACGGTCGTGATCCGCGGCTCGGCCGGCATCTACGGCGCCGAGCCGAACGCCCCGCAGTTCTTCGACGAGGAGATGGCCCGGCTCTTTCCCCTGAGGACCCGCTTCCAGCGCGACGTCGACGAGATCGAGAACCTCTTCGCCAACTACGCCGCCCGACACCCCGACGTGACCTGCACGATGCTCCGCTACCAACCCGGCATCGGCCCCGCCGTGGACACCCAGGTCACGCGCTACCTGGCGGCCAGAATGGTTCCGACCTATCTCGGCTTTGACCCCCGCTTGCAGTTCGTGCACGAGGACGACGCCCTCGACGCCTTGATGGCCACCGTCGAGCATCCGGTGCGTGGCGCGGTGAACGTGGCCGGCCCCGGCAGCATCGGGCTCACCCGGCTCATCCGCAGCGCGGGCCGTGCCTCGCTGCCCGTAGCCGCGCCGGTGTTCGGCACCGTGGCCGAAGCTATGCGCCGGATCGGCGTGCCCGCCCTCTCGGACGACTTCAAGCGCCTGCTGCGCTGGGGACGGGCGGTGGAAACCACGCGCCTGATCGAGGAGGTGGGCTTCACCCCCCGCCACAGCACGCAATCTGCCGTGCAGGACTTCGTGGCCCGCCGTGGCGGCCTTCGCCTTCTATGGGACTGACCCTGTAGCCGTGGCGGGGCAGCCCGATCCGATCGAGCTGGCATCGCTCTTTCTCCGGGGCCTTCGCTCTGGTCTCGACGCCGGCCTTGAGCTGCCCGAGGCGGCGGCGCGGGGGGCGGCGAGCCTGCCGCGCGGCGCTCGCGATCGGCTGCGCTCAGCTACACGGCGCCTGGGCGGCAACTATGGCGAGGACGAGTGGGGCTACGACCGGGAGTTCGCCGACAACTTGGAGCCTCTGTCCGCCTTCCTGTACGAGCGCTGGTGGCGGGTGCACGTGGAGGGCGCCGACAAGGTCCCGGCCCACGGGCGTGCCCTCCTCACCGCCAACCACGCGGGCATCCTGCCGTGGGACGCGGTGATGGTCTCCATGGCCATCATGCGCGAGCACCCGCTACCCCGCCAGCCGCGTTTTCTCGTGCTCGACTGGGCCTTCCGGCTGCCTTACGTGTCGGTGATCATGCGCAAGATGGGCGGGGTGGTGGCCTCCCCTCACAACGCCCGCCGGCTCCTGGAGCAGGACGAGCTTGTGGCCGTATTCCCCGAGGGGGTGAAGGGCACCGGCAAGCCCTACTCCGAGCGCTACCGGCTGCAGCGCTTCGGGCGGGGAGGGTTCGTGGAGATAGCGCTGGCCACGGGCGCCCCCATCGTGCCCGTGGCGGTCGTGGGCAGTGAGGAGATCTACCCGAAGATCGGCGAGTCCCCGGCGCTGGCGAGGGCGGTTGGGGCTCCCTTCTTCCCTGTCACCCCCACTTTCCCCTGGCTCGGACCGCTCGGCGCCGTGCCGCTGCCCTCGCGGTGGCGGATCGAGTTCTGCGACCCGATCGACACGGCGCGCTACGGACCCGAAGCGGCGGGGGACCGCGGGCTCGTGCTCGAGCTCTCCGAACGCGTGCGTGACACGATCCAGCGCAAGGTGCTGGAGAACGTGGTCAAGCGCGGCCCGGCTTTTCTCTAG
>JBBJNU010000175.1:0-4051 GCA_037721005.1 Thermoleophilaceae bacterium
CTCGCTGCGCTGAGAACCTCGTTCGGTGCTCACCCGATCGGCGATCGGGCTGCGCGCCTCTGAGAGCCTCGTTCGGTGCTCACCCGATCGGCGATCGGGCTGCGCGCCTCTCGCTAACCCTCGGAGCGGAAGGGCTCACCGCTGGGCGGCGGCGGCGCGGGCTCGCGAGGCGTGGGCGCCGGGGGACTCGGCCGGGGGTTGGGAGCGGGCGCGCGCGGCGCGGGGCCGGGAACCGGACGCGGCGTGGGAGCCGGTGCTGCCGGGAGATCGGGCACAGCCGGGGAACCGGCGTCCGGCGAGCGTGGGAACAGCGGCCGAGCCGGTGCGGGTAGCCCTCGAGCCACAGCTTCCAATGGAAGTGGTGTGCCGGTGGCGCTGGCCGACCGTCGCTCATCAAAACGGGCGTAGGGGAGAACGGAGAAGATGGCCGCCGCCGCAGGGTCCAGCCGGGCGGCCTGGACGAGAGACTTCACCGCGGCGGCGGGATCGTTCAGCAACACCTGGAAGCGCGCGAGCCGGATCCAGGTGGAAGGGTTGTCGGGCTGGCGCTCCACGGCATCGACCAGCAGGTCCCCCGCGGCCGCCGCCTGGTTACCTCGCTCCGCGATTGCCGCCTGTGCGAACACCGGCTCGACGGCGAACGGATTCAGGCGCTTGGCCAGGGCTGCCTTCCTTCCCGCCTCGTCGAGGTCCGCCTTGGTGTTGGTTGCGGCCTGCGTGAGGGCGTCGTCGGTGAGCTTCTCCGAGAGGGCGGGTAGGGCCGCGAGCGCAATCACCGCAACCAGCGCGACCGCTCCCAGGACGAAGCGAACTGGCCGGCGCCCGCCTCCCACGCGATGCGTCGGCCCGAGGCTCGGAGGGCGGGCGGCAAGAACCCCGAGGAAGAGGAGCACCGGCAGCGTGACCCCGGGGATGTCCCAATCCCAGTCCACCAGGGTGTGCAGACCCCAGGCGGCCGCACCCACCACCATGGTCGCTGCGTAGGCGCGCTCGCGGGGGTCTCCGCCGCGACGGGCCGTTCGGGTGGCCACAACCCCTAGCAACGCCAACCCACCGAGTCCGAGACCGGCGCCGATCAGCCCCGTCTCGGACAGGAACTCCAGAGGCACGTTGTGCGGTTGGCGAACCTCGATCGTGTTGTCGCGGTACAGACGGTGAACGAGCGGGAAAGAGCCGGCGCCGAAGCCCACCAGCGGCCTGTCGGAGAACGCGCCGGCCGCCTCCTCCCACCAGATCCAGCGGTTGCCCGAGTTGGTCTTGAGCACCCGCGCCGGGTCGTTCTGCTTGTCGAACTTGGGCTCGGTGAACTCCTGGAAGGTGTTCGAGACCGTGCCCGTTACCCCGCGCTCGGAGACGGCGAGGGCGCCGAGCGCCAGCAGCGCGAGAGCCGCCACCAGGACGAGGCCGGCCCTGCGCGCGCGGCGGTCCGCCTTTGGGGAGAGCACCAGCCTCTCGCCGGCGCGGGCGATGCGCACGCCCAGCACCACCGTGATCGCGACGCCGACAGCTACTGCCAGCGCGAGAATGAGTCCATCGTCGGTGCGAGCCGAAGCCGACAAGCCGTCGCGGGTGAGATCGTCGCGCATGACGCCCACCAGGAAGCCGGGCAACGCACCCAGGACCCCCGCGCCGAGCACCGCGGCCAGACGTAGGCGATCGGTGCTCATGGCCACCAGCAGCACGAGCCCGATCATCAGTACGAGCAGCCCTCCGCGCGAGTAGGTGAGCATGAGCGTGATAAGCAGGATCACCAGCGAGACCAGGGCGAACGTGCGCAGTCGCGCTGAGGAGGCGAGGTCCGCAGCGGCCCGCACGGCGATCGGGATCGCGAGCACGCACGCGAGGCCGAGCGCGTTCCAGTACTCGAGGGGAGCGCGCAGGCGGGAGAAGTCCGCGGTGTGGTCGAGATCGATGAGCCCCGGGATCTCGAGCCAGGGAAAGAGCTTGCCGCCCAGGGCGTAGGCGGCCGCCAGGGCCGCCAGGGCCAGGTAGCCGAGGGCCACCCGCTCCGCGGCCCGCGGCAGGCTCGACCCGAGCACCACGCCCAGGCTGGCCACGAGCGTGTAGGTGATGGCGCGGTTGAGCTCGAGCCAGCTCTCGTCAGGCGACACCGACCAGGCAGCGGACAGCCCCGACCAGACCGCGAAGCCCGCCAGGAGCGCCAACCCGCCACCGGCGAGCGGGGCTGGGGTCACCCTCAGGCCGCCACCGAAAGTGAGAACGGCGAGCGTTGCCAGAGCGATCACGGCCACGCCGATCTGCAGGCGCGTCTCCTCCGGAACGCCTATGGCGCCGCTGGCGAACACCGCGTAGGCCAGGGCGGCCGCGAGCGCCAGGCCCAGCCCGGCCGCGACAGTGGGTGTGTTCCTGGTGGCTCCGCGCGCGCGCCCGCGAGCGCGGAAGGAGCCGAGATCGGGCGAGGAGAGTGTGGAACGGGCTCGGGTGGCTGCCATCGGCGAGCATTGTGACGGCTCGGCAGCCCTCCGCCGCAGGGCAAGAGTCGCGCTAACGTTTCTCGATCATGCGCGCCCTGTCCGTCGTGATCGCTTCGCTCGCTCTGCTGGCCGGGGCTGCGCCCGACGCCCTGGCCGGACCGGTGGACGACTTTCGCCAGGACGGCGTGGTCGACGTGTGCCGTTACTCCCAAGGCGAGCTCGAACGAGCCGTCAACAGCCTGCCTCCCGACGTGATCCAGTACTCACCCGGCCTCGCCGACCAGCTGAGCGCCGGCCGGGAGGGCTGCTCCGGCGGCGGCTCGCCCGGAGGGGTGAACCCCCGGCAGACCGTGAGCGACCCTGCCGACACCGATCAGGACGGCGACATAGATAGCGCCGACGCCGCCGCCGCGGGCGGAGGGAGCGGTGGTGCGAGAGGCGGAGGGCCGGCGGAGCGCGCTGGCGTGGTTCCCGATCCGCCTTCCCCTTCCACCCAGGCCAGGACACGCCTCGCCGACATAGCCACGCCTTCCGTGGCGGCAA
This sequence comes from Thermoleophilaceae bacterium, assembly GCA_037721005.1. Taxonomy (GTDB): domain Bacteria; phylum Actinomycetota; class Thermoleophilia; order Solirubrobacterales; family Thermoleophilaceae; genus JAAYBF01. The sequence continues at coordinate 2,979 of JBBJNU010000175.1, forward strand.
CGTCACGCAGCGACGTGCCGGGGTGGGTGCTCACCCTGCTGATTGCCCTCGGCCTCGGGGCGTTGCTCTTCACACTGCTGCGGTTCAGCGGACTGTCGGGTGAGCGCTTCACCACGCCTCTGAAGGCGTCGTTCGGCGAGGCCGGAGGGCGCATCGCCGACGCTCTGTCCGAGGTCTGGGACAGCGTTCGTCTAGGCCGGTAGATAGGGCTTTTTCGCCGTAGCCGGGAGCCGGCGCCTGTCAGAATATGTAGTGGTGCTCGAGGGCGTAATCCACTCCATTTCGTCGTGTGTCGAGGCCGAATTGCGGGCCCTTTCCGGGGTCCTGGATCTGTCCGACGCACAAGGCAGCATCTCCTCCCCCGCGACCACCATTGCGGGAGACACCCACGGGACGAGGAGAGGTCATGCCGAGTAGCAGGAGCGCCACCAGTCAGAGCACCCCCACCACAGGCGGAGTCACCGTCGAGAGGCGCTTCACCGAACCCGGCAAGCACCCCTTCGACGCGGTCGAGTGGGAGATCCGCGACGCCGTCATCGGGGACCCCGCCAAGCCTGCCTTCGAACAGCGCGGGGTCGAGTTTCCGAAGAGCTGGACCCAGAACGCCACGAACATCGTTTCCCAGAAGTACTTCCGCGGGCTGGTGGGCTCCGAGGAGCGCGAGTCCTCCGTGCGCCAGATGGTGGGCCGCGTGGCTGGCACGATCGCCGGCTGGGGCCGCGAGGGCGGCTACTTCGCCACGGGTGACGACGCCGCCTCCTTCGAAGCCGAGCTCACCCACATCCTGCTGAACCAAGTCGCGGCGTTCAACTCGCCCGTGTGGTTCAACGTCGGCTTCGAGGAGAGCCCGCAGTGCTCGGCCTGCTTCATCCTCTCCGTCGAGGACACGATGGACTCGATCCTCGACTGGAACACCAACGAGGGCAAGATCTTCCTCGGCGGCTCGGGCTCGGGCATCAACCTGTCGGACATCCGCGGCTCGACGGAGCCGCTGAGCAAGGGCGGCACCGCGTCAGGCCCGGTTTCCTTCATGCGCGGCGCCGACTCCTGGGCGGGCACGATCAAGTCCGGGG
>JBBJNU010000176.1:0-4021 GCA_037721005.1 Thermoleophilaceae bacterium
GCTCAAGCAGACCGAGCCGCTGGTCGAACTGATCCCAACACTGGAGCGCCTGCTCAAGCAGACCGAGCCGCTGGTCGAACTGATCCCAACACTGGAGCGCCTGCTCGAGCAGACCGAGCCGCTCGGCGAACTGCTGCCCGCGCTGGAGCGCCTCGAGGAAAGGCTCGGGACGCGGCTGGACTCCGTCCACGAGGTTGTCGTGGCGTTGGAGGCCGAGGACTCCCACCTCAATACGACGGTCGCCGACCTTGCCCGCAAGGTCGGCGCCATGCACGAGACCCTCTCCGGGCTGCAGGACGACGTCCAGAGCGTCACCGAGCGCCTGCCCGATGCGTCGCGCGGACCGCTGGAAAAGGCCCGCGATGTCCTCAGCGGCGGCTCCGCCCAAGGGGCCGAGTGACTCGATGACCATGGAGCATCAGGCCCGACCGCGCCCACACGAGGAGTGCCGCAGACGGGCTGGCGCTCCGCTTCACCGAGGTGTAGCCCGAAACGTATCGCGTGCGCGTGCGGTGTGGCGAGTCGGGTAGGTGTTGCCCACCTCAGCAAACACAGGTAGCATCCCGCCGTATGGCTAGTCGCATGGTCTGGCACCCCGCGCTCTCCCTGATGGCGCTCGTCGCGTTCATGACCACGGGCGCGCTTTCCGTGAGTTCCACGGTGGAGATGTTCCTCGTCGACACGAGCTGGCTGGGACTGAACTCCGTCGCGGGGGTCTTCGTGTCGGTCGCGTGCTCAATCTTGTCGCTCGCGGCTGTCGCCTTCCTCCTCTTGGTGGCTCTCGGCGCTGGCGGTGGAGAAGACGATGACCACGGGCACGAGGGCGACGACGAGCCGCCGGCGCCCCAGGGCCCCTCGGGCGAGCCGACCTGGTGGCCGGACTTCGAGCGAGAGTTCGAGGCCTACCTCCGTGAGCCCGAGCACAGCCGCAGCGGGGGCGACACCCCGTCCACCATTCCGGGCAACAAGACCCGGTAGCCGTCGAAGTTCGCGACCCCGAAGTGGGCAAGCTCGAGGTGGTCGATGCTGCCCGTCACCACGCCGCGGCAGGCCCGGCGATCTCGATCGGCTCGGCTTCGTCGAGCCGAGTCTTGAAATAGTCGTCTGGCTCGATTTGTCCGAGGGCAGCTAGCACGAGTCGCAGGATTCCCTGGTGGCCGACGATCACCGGGCTGTGGGCCGCTGCGATCACCTCGGTGGTCGCGCTCCGCGCCCGCTCGAGGGCCTTCGGCAGGGGCTCGACGCCAGGCATCGGCGATCCCATCGGGTCCTTGCGCCACGCCAGGTAGGACTCGCCAAAGCGCTCGCTGGCGCCCTCCCGATCGAGCCCCTCGAGGGGGCCGTAGTCGAGTTCGGTCAGGCGCTCGTCCACCCTCACGGACACGCCGGTCGCCTCGCCGATCAAGCGTGCGGTGTCAGCGGCACGGCCGAGCGGGCTCGAATAGATCGCGTCCACCCCGGCGTCACGCAGGCGCTCCCCGGCGCGACGCGCCTGTGCGCGACCACGTTCGGTCAGAGGCACGTCACGCCGCCCGGAGTACAAACGCCGAGCCGACTCCGCGCTCTCGCCGTGGCGCACGACGAACAGCCGGGCCGCCGCACGCCCTACGCCCTCCACGTGAACCCCCACCAGATCGCACCTTCCTTTCGGGAGCAGCTGCCAGTGTGACGGCCCTCAACGTAACGCGCTTCTGGTCCGCTTGATTGGCGTGAACGGACCACGTCGAAACCCCAGCCGCGCGAGCGAATCGCCGTAGTTGCGTGAAAACCTACGCCCGACGGGAGAACCCCGTCCAACGACCCGCTGTCAGGTCTGAGTCGAGCGGCCGCTGCCGTGCCCGACAACGCCGGCGTCAGAGGAGCGCGGCCAGGCGCTGGGAGTGGCGACCGCTCACGATTGTGGTGCCCCCAAACCGAGAGCGCCCCCGGGTGCGCTCGGCGACCTTGCGCAACGCTGCCACCACAGCCGGGTCGAACTGTGTGCCCCCGTGCTTTTCGACCTCGGACAGCGCCGCCTGGGAGGAGCGGCCGCGCCGGTAGGGCCGGTCCCCGCGGATGGCGTGGTAGGCGTCGGCGCAGAAGACGATCCGAGCGGCCAGCGGGATCTGCTCTCCGGCGAGCCCGTCGGGATAGCCGTGTCCGTCCCAGCGCTCGTGGCAGTGGCGTACGATCCTCGCCACCGTAGCCAGCTCGGGCACGGCTCCGAGAATGCGCTGCCCAGTGACCGTGTGCTCGCGAACGACCTTCCACTCGGCGTCGTCGAGCGGCGCCGGCTTGGCGAGGATGCCCGGGGGTACCGACACCTTGCCGATGTCGTGCAACTCCGCCGCAGCAAGGAGGTAGGCCCGGCGCCGCCCCCCGATCCCAAGCTCCTCGACGAGAGCCAGGCAGAGGGTGACCACGTCGTCGGAGTGGGAGGCCGTGCCGCGGTCATAGGCGGCCAGCGTCGCGGTGGCCATGTCGAGGGCACCGCGATAGGCAGAGTCGGGCGCGTAACTTCTGGCCATCATGAGGGTTAAGACGCCGAAACTGGACGAATGTTAGGGGCTACCCCCCTGAGTTGGCGCGTTGCCGCTATTACCCAGCTCACTTCCTCGGCGCAGCCTCCGGTGGTTCCTCGGCCGTGACCGAGAAACGCGCACCCTGATCGAGGTCGCGCCAGCCGGCTCGGATATCGCCGAGTCGCATCGCTGAGGAGGAGCGACCCGCTGGGCAGATGGGGTAAACGGCTTGGTCGAGCTCCGCTGCGATCTGCCGATCAACCGGCGCTTTGGGGCCGAACCATGAGATCCGCCGCGTGGGCGAGCGCGTTGACGTGGCGGGTGTAGGCGCCGGTGCCCGCTCATTACGCTGCTCCTGTGAGTGGGGCTGGCGCTGAACCGCCGTGCATCGACTGGGGATTGGGCCACTACGAGTGCACGGTGCGCAGTTGGCGCCTACTTCGGCCGTCCTGGTCGACCGAGCTGCCCCGAAGGCCTCGGAGCGCGCGCTCGACGACTTGGCGCGCAAACCCTCGCGGCCGGATGAGCCGATCCATTCCCCTTTTCGAAGGCCGGGTTAGAGCGCCACGTCGAGCGCTGCGCCTGGACGGTTCGCTCGGGCGCAATCGAGTTGGGAGGAACTTCCGATGCCAGCGACGGACGCTACTCAGACCGAAGGCAAACGCCGCCCGGCGCTCGAAGCTCATCGCCTTGTGGCCGCGATCGTCGGCCTCTTTCTGGTGATGGTGCCCGCGATCACTTCCTTCTACAACGGTGGCCTCCTCGACTTCTCAGTCGAAGCCATCGTCGTAGCGGGGGCCCTCGGCTTACCCTTGGCCCTCATCGGTTTCGCTGCCTCGAAGGAGGCCCGTGGAGCGCCAATCAAGCTCTACTTACTAGCCCATCGAATAGTCACAGCAGCCCTCCTCGTCGCGGCGATCATCTTCGCCTTGCGCGACGAACCCACAGCGGCGCTGCTGTTCGCCGGCGCGGTGATAGTCCTAGCGCTGATCCTCCTCAACGGCGGGGATGCCAGTCCAGACGAGGAACGCCATCCAGAGCCAGCAACCACCGTGTCGAGCGCCGAGTAGCCATCGCGGAGCTTCGGAGGGTCGCCGTCGGATCGGCTGCGGTTCGCGAATCTTAAGCCGAACAAGGCGAGGAGAACGAGCCAGAAGGCGGAGGCTCGTGTGGGGTCGCGACGAGTTTCACGCGGGCGACATGTGGAACTCGAACTCCGTGATTTCGTGGCTGCTCGTGCGTGGCGGGATCGACACCGCTGCGCTCCAACCCCCGGCGGGCGGGCGCGCCCCAGGGTGGCAGGCGGGCATCACCGTCGCACGCTGACCCAGTAGAGGTCGCCAGGACGATCCGAGGGCCGCGGCCTCGTTGCAGCTCGGTGGGCACCAATGGGCACTACGGCCGCCGGCTGTGGTGGGGGGCCACCACCTGACGCTGTCCGCGCAAGAGAAATCGCGCTGAGCAGGCGCTTCGTGAAATGGAGCTAGTCGGACTCGAACCGACGACCTCCTGGGTGCGAT
>JBBJNU010000177.1:0-3978 GCA_037721005.1 Thermoleophilaceae bacterium
GCCGGCCGTCCACCCCATGGAGGGCACGTTGTTCCACTGCATGAGGTAGCCCTGGTGCGGGTTGATCACGTGAGGCGTCTTGTTGCGAGGCAGCAGCCCGCGCCACTCGGCCGACACGAAGCCGCTCTGACCCGGCGGCAGCACGGACTCCGTTTGGACGACCTTGGCGTCCGCGACCCCCCCGCCGGCCAGGACAGCGGCCACGAGCCCGAGGGCCGCGAGCGTCCGCCTAGCGCGGCCTGTGGCTCTCGAACTCGATGATCTGCTGGAAGGTCGGACGGTTTTGCCAGTGGATGAGAGGTTGCTCGGCGGCGCCGAGCGGGCGGAAGCGGATGCGATCGAAGCACGCCTGATCCCGGGGCTTACGCCCCGGGTCCTTCGGGCCCAGGCCGGGCTGGCTCCCGCACGTCTTGTCCTCGTAAAGCTTGTCGGGGCCCACGCCCAACGCGCTCTTCAGAGAGTCGGCCAGGGCGCGGCGACACCTGCGCAGCGTGGCCTTGCGCCGCTTCGTGGCGCCGCAGTACACGCGGGAGTACTTCCCTCGCACGCGCACGATGTCGCGCGAGAAGCCTGCCTTGCGCAGGCGCTTCGGGCCAAGCAGCGTTCGCAGATCCTTCTCGACGAGCCCGTAGCTGCCCGCCTGGTAGGCCGAGCCCAGGTGGTCCCCCTTGTTGTTGGGTTCGTTGTCGAGGCGCTTGATCGCGAGAAAGCGATCGAGAAGCGGCTTGCCGAGGGTGGGCGCGAACTGCGCTTGGACGAGCTTCGGCCACCACGCGTCCATGATGCGGATGGCCTCAGTGTGCTCATAGGTGCCGTCGCGGTTGTCGTCCTTGCGCAGCGATCCGCTCGCCCGCCAGGCACGCAGCTTGGCCACCGCATCTCGCAACGCGGGATCGCTCTGCTTGCCCATCGCGGCCAGAACGACCCCCAGCACCTTGTCGCCGCGGAGGTCCACCACGCCCGATGTCTCCATCGCGTCCACGAGCTGGGGCAGATTCATCCTGCCCGCCCCGCGGATCTTGGCCCGGATGCGGTCGTCGAGCGGCTCGGAGCGGTAGATCGAGGTGTACTCAAAATTGGCGTCGGCTGCGCGGTAGCCCGGTGCCTGCTTGTTGTTCCAGCTCGTGAGGAACCCTTGGTTGATCACGTTCGGGTGCGACCCGAACGAGGTGTAGGTCGCCGTGTTGGCCTCGGCATTGAAGCGCCGCCACGGGAATCTCGACCGCGTGGGCAGGCTCGTGTCCACGCGCTTGGAGCGCACCGGGTTGTTGCCCGAGTTGTAGTAGGCGATGTCTCGGTCGTCGGCGTACAGCCAGTTGAACGTGTAGCCGATCTTGGCGGCCGCGCGCTTGAAGTCCTGTGCGTTGCGCATCTTGGCCGGGTCGTTGAAGTCCACGAAGCCGCGCGCGGAATCGACCTCGTGCAAGTAGGTCGAGCGCAGCTTGGTGTACACGACCGGCTTGCCCTTGATCGTGGCCCGGGCGTTCACGATTCCCAGCTTGGTGCGCTCGGCGCGCAGGGTCTCGCTGCCTGAGGGGGTCGTGTCGCCGGCGCTGGACATCCAGGTGTTCCTGCGCTCGAGCACCTCGATCGGCTCGCACTTACCGCGGAAGCTGTAATGCATCGAGTCGAGCGTGGGCTTGCCGCCGCCCGGCTCGCACAGGGGCGCGGCAAAGGTGTCGACTATGTCCTGGCCGGCGGAGGTGGCGGAGAAGGCGTAGTCGCGGCCGCGGCCGAGCTGCACGTAGAGGTTCACGCCCGGGAAGGCGGCACCGCGGGCGTCGATTCCCGGGCCGTGGATGTCGATCTCCATGAGGATCTGAGGGGCGAAGTAGCCGGTCTGGGGGCCCATGACGGCGATCGGCCTGCCCGTCTGCGATTCCTTGGCGGAAACGAGCAGCGCGTTCGAGTTGGCGGTCGGGAAGGCCAGCAGCCCGTCCAGCGGCCCCCCGCCCGACGCCGTGCTCGAACTCGAGGCGCTCTCCCCGGGCACCGCCTTCGACTTCTGCACCGAGCCACGGTCGGGCAGCGCCACGCTGTTCTTGCGCACCTTCTTCGGTTGGGCCTGGTAGGGGAAGCGCTTGCGAAGCACGGTCGTTGGGGCCTCAGGGTCCTCGGCGGACCGGAAGTCGCGCCACACCTTCGTGCCCACCCGCTTGCCGAAGAGCCGCCGCGCCTCCTGATAGGCCAGTGCCGAGTCCAGCTCTTCGCCGCCGCCCTTCCCGAAGATGCCGCCCACGAGCGCCGCCGTGGCGATCACGTCGCGCGTGGACCAGGGCTCCGGGCCCCCGGCCCTGCCGATGGCGGCGTACTCGACGGGCATGAGCAGGGGGTTGATCTTGGCGTTGGCGATGTAGGCGTTGATGCCGTCCACGTATGCGGCGGCGTCGTCCTGGATCTGCTTGCCCTCGGCCCCGTAGAGGTCGTCGAGCTGATCCACCTGGCGCTGCAGGTCGGCTTCGGTGTAGGGGGTCTGCAGCCACTGCTCGCGGTCCATCTCGCGGTTGGCGCCCCCCGCGAAGGTCGACAGCTGGGCGCGACCGAGGTTGCGCAGCACGTCCATGAAGAAGAGGCGGTCCTCGCCCCCCACGTAGCCCGCGCCGAACATCGAGCCCGCCCGCGTGCTGCCGTACACGTGCGGCACGCCAAAGCCCTTGTCGCGCAGGATCGTGACGTCGGAGCGCGGCGAGTAGGAGCGCTCGACATCGCCCGGCTTCACGCCGAAGCTCGCGTCCTTGAAGAAGTTGTCGAGGCTGGCGGCGGAGAGGCCCGGAGTGGCGAACACGAGGTCGCCGTACATCTTCAGCTGATCGTCGGAGTGCTTGGGCCGGGCGCCGGCGCTCGCGAAGGCGCCGAGCTGCGGGGCGTTGAGCAGGCCGTTCTGCCCGGGAGGCAGGATGTTGCGAACCCCGCGGCCGTCATCGGCCTGGTAGGCGGGTACCTGGGCGGGAGCCTGGCCCCCACCGGGCAGCTCGACGCCGGGCAGCTCGAGCAGGCCACCGCCGAGCTGGGCTTGGGCGGTAGGCGCGATTGCACAGGCAGCCAGGGCCGTGGCCAGAGCCACAGCACGTACCCCACGCGACCTTCCTCCCCGCATCGTTCGCAACGCGGATTGAACGTACCACCGAGCGGGGGAGCCCGCGCCGATCAGGCCCGTTCCGCGTTCAAGCGAGAACGGGTACGGCTCCCGCGGCGATCGCCTCGATCTCGCCGGCCGCGCGCTCGAACTCCTCGTCGGAGAGCACGGGCGTGCCCTCGAAGGGGAGCTCTCGGTGCAGGTCGATCCAGGAGCGGCAGCCGTGGTACTCGGGCCGCACCTTCACCGTGACCGGGCGCGGAATGCGGTAGGTGCGCAGCACGATCACGTGCATGGGGTGGCGGCGCTTCCACTGCAGGCGCTTCTCCGCGTAGTCGGTGGTCCAGATGTAGAAGGGCGAGAGGGCGTCCACGCAGCGCGGATCGGTGATCAGGTAGGACGCGGCCACCTCGGCCCACGCGCGGATTCGCACGCGGTCGGGTTGAGCGATGCCCCCGTCCTGGAGCAGGGCCCGGGCGGGCGGCTCGTCGTCGTTCCAGACGCCCTCCTCGAGGGCGCGCCCGAGCTCGGGCATGTGCGAGTCACGCACCAGGTCGTTCTGCTGGTGGTCGAACGTTGGGTACAGGAAGAAGCGGTCGTGCTCGATCTCGAAGTGCTTGTGTTCTTCGCGGATCCCACCCTTGCGCAGCGTGAGCAGCTGCTCACCCTCCGCGAGGGCGCGCACGGTTACGGCCCATTCCTTGAAAGCAGCTGGCATTGCTAGAGAGACCTCCGGTCCGCGCTGAGGACGCTTGCTGAGAGAGGATTAGCGCGGGACCGGCATTGTTACCGGCTTGTTGCCCGCATTTCAAGCCGAAATACAGCATCGGTGCGGTGCTCGCCGGATGAAGAGCTCCTGTGCTCGCCGGATGAATCGCTCCGGTGCTCGCCGGATCACCGAT
>JBBJNU010000030.1:0-14503 GCA_037721005.1 Thermoleophilaceae bacterium
GGCGCCGCTCCAAGCGCCTGCCAAGCGGCGAGCATCCTCCCCACGTAGCCGTGGTGGTCGGCGCCGAGCACGTCGATCACCCGGTCATACCCGCGATCGCGCTTGGTCTCGTGGTAGGCGATGTCGGCCGCGAAGTAGGTCATCTCCCCGTTCGAGCGCATGAGCACGCGGTCCTTGTCGTCCCCGAACGTGGTCGAGCGAAGCCACACGGCGCCCTCATGCGGATACACGTGCTCGCGCTCCTCGAGGCGGCCGAGCACCGCCGCCACCGCGCCGCTGGCATGGCTCTCGCTCTCGCGGCTGAAGCGGTCCATGTGCACCCGGAAGCGCTCTAGGGTCCCCCTCACCCCCTCCAGCATGGCCTCCACCCCTGCGCGCGCGAGCTCCGCCTCCTCGAGGCCGGACGCGCCGTCGATGCCTGTGGCGATGTCGGTCACATACTTGCCCTGGTAGCCGTCCCCGGGTGGCTCCTCGCCCTTGGCGCGGGCCCTGATGGACTCGGCGAAGCGCTGGATCTGCCCGCCGTGGTCGTTCACGTAGTACTCGCGGTCCACGTCGTGACCCGCGAAGTCGAGGATCCGGCACAGGGCGTCCCCGTACGCCGCATGGCGGCCCGCCGCGACCGTGATCGGCCCGGTGGGATTGGCGCTAACGAACTCCACGTTCACGCTCTCCCCCTCACCGACGCCGCCGGCGCCGTAGGTCTCACCGGCCGCAAGTACGCCGGCCACCGCCACGCAGCACCACGAGTCGGACATCGTGAGGTTGAGAAAGCCGGGTCCCGCCACCTCGACGCCGTCCACCGCCCCACCCAACCGCTCCTCCAGGGCCGACCCAAGCTGCTGGGCGATCTCCCGTGGGGGGGCGCCCAACGCGGGGGCGAGCAGCATCGCGGCGTTCGTGGAGTAGTCACCGAAGCCGGCCTTCTTCGGACGTTCGAGAATGGGCACGCCGAAAGAACCCTCTCCACGCACGAAAGCTGCGGTTTCGGCCACCGTTTGGGCGAGCTGCGCTACGGGGTCTGACACCAGGGCCAGGCTAGTCAGTAGTGGTAGGGATGACGGGCCAGGATCTTGTGCCCGCGCAGGAGCTGTTCGAGGAGCACCACGCGGGCGAGCTGGTGCGGCAGGGTCATTGGGCCCAGCGAGAGCTCGAGATCGCAGCGCTCGAGCGTCAGCCCTCGTGGTCCGCCGATCACGAAGCAGAGGTCAAGCCCTGCCTGTCGGCGCTCCTCGAGGAAGCGGCTAAAGGCCTCGGAGTCATACGAACGCCCGGCGGCGGAGAGGAGCACGGTGAAGGCCCGGTCGGGGATGCGCCTGGCCACCGCCTCGTCCTCGCTTACCTCAACCAGGTCCACCCGCGCCATCGGTGCCAGCAGCTTTCGGTAGTGCTGGACATCGTCCGCGTAGGGCGGGCGCAGGCGTCCCACAGCTAGCACCAGGATCCTCACCGCTCGCTGCGATACTACGGCCATGGCTGAGCCCCACGACGAGAACGAGCGCCACTTCGAGATCCACGCAGATCCGGAGGTGATGGCCGGCCACTACGCGAACTTCGCAAACGTGAGCCACTCGGACTACGAGTTCACGCTCACCTTCATCCGCGTGGACCACGAGGTCGAGGAGGAGTCCATCCCAGGTGTGGTCGTGTCGCGCATCAACATGTCGCCGAAGTTCATGGGCGAGCTCATCGAAAGCATGCAGGACAACTACTCGAAGTGGCAGACGCGGGAAGGGATAAAGAGCCTTCCCGAGCTGAACGACGAAGGATTCGACCGGCGCTCGAATCCTTAGCCAGAACTAGCGCCCGAAGGCCTCTCCGAAGCCGATCCTCTCCACCGTGGTCGGGTGGGTGCCGAAGAGGGTGTGCAGGACTGGAGGCGGGTCAGGATCGGCTACGTTTCTCAGCGCCAGTCCACGCTCCAGCTCGATGAAGGCCTTCGGGTCGCGGGTGAGCTCGAGGGCGAAGGCGTCGGCACGCGCCTCCACCGGTCGGGACATCGCGTTTCCCGCGGCCGTGAGGGCAAAGCTCACCAACCCCACCGAGAGCGCCAGCGCCGGCAGCACGGCCGGACCGGCTGAAGCGTTCAGCGAGCGGCGCGCAGCCCGATCGCCGAGCGGGCGAGCACCGAACGAGATCATCTCGGTGAGCCGCTGGATCGCCAGCAGGCCCGCCGGAGCCACGATAACCACCCACAGGATCCCCTTTGGCACATCGCTGTACTTCACGTGCGCGAGCTCGTGCGCCACCACCGATCGCACCTGAGCGGGCGAGAAGTCCTTGATCAGGTTGTCGTAGAGCACCACCCGCTTGGTCTGGCCCAGTCCCCCCACGTAGGCGTTGATGGCGGTGGTCCGCCGGCTGGCGTCGATCTCGTACACCTCCCCCACCTCCACACCGGCCCGGTCGGCGAGGTCGAGCACCTCGGAGCGCAACTGGCCCTCGGGCAGCGCCTCGAAGCGGTTGAACAGGGGGTCGATCACGACCGGGGAGAGGTAGAGGGTGAGCACGGCGAACGCCACCACCACCCCCGCGCCGGGTATCCACCAGCGTGCGGGAAAGCGGCGAATGAGCGCCACGGCCACGGCCCCGCCGACCGCGGAGAAGAGCGCTCCGATGCCCGCCGACTTGGCCACGTCGCCCAGCCACTGTGCGATCGACTGGGTCGAGAGGCCCACGCCCACCGCGCGTTCGTGGCCCCACGCCGACAGCGGGAGCCCGGCGACCACGAGCACGAGCGAGAGCCCCGCGGCCACGGCGGCGGCGCCGAGGATCGGCCGCGCGCCCGCTCGCTCGAGGAGCACCTCGATACGCCGAGGCGGCCGCAGGGCGAGGATGGCCAAGGTGCCGGCGCTCACGGCCAGCGACCCCAGGCCGATCAGGCGCTGCAGGCCGCGGAAGTCAGCCGCGCGCTCGAGCTCGGCGGTGCTGAAGTAGGCTGTGGGATCGACAACGGCGGGCTCGATGAGCCCACCCCGGGGTCGGAGTAAGAGCGTGGCAGCGGCGGCGGCCGCGACCGTCAGTCCCACTGCGAGCCCCGTCCGAGAACGATGCCCCCTCACGCCATTGACAGTAACGGCGGCCCCTCCAAGGTCGCCCTTCTCTCCGACATCCACGGAAACCTGCCCGCGTTCCGGGCCGTGCTCGAGGACGTGGCTCACACCGACGCCGGGGCCGTGTGGTGCCTCGGCGATCTGGTGGGCTACGGCGCCCAGCCCAACGAGTGCGTGCAGCTGGCCTCGGAGGCCTGTGGGCTCTGCCTGGCCGGCAACCACGATCTGGGCGTGCTGAACCGGATCGACATCGCCGACTTCTCGCCCCCCGCTGCCGCGGCGGCTCTGTGGACCCGCGACCAGTCCAGCGCCGACACGCTCGAGTTCCTGTCGCGGCTCGAGCCCGCGAAGGAGGGGGAGGCGATCGGGCTCTATCACGCCAGCCCCCGGGATCCGATCTGGGAGTACGTGCTCTCCACCTCCCAGGCCAACGAGTGCATGGACGAGATGAGCGAGCGAGTCGGCGCGATAGGCCACTCCCATGTGGCTCTGCGCTTCACGCGCACCGATCGGTCGGTGTCGGGAGCGGGTGTCCCGGCCGGCACCGCGCTCGACATCTCCGAGGGGAGGTGGCTGCTGAATCCGGGGAGCGTGGGCCAGCCACGTGACGGCGATCCGCGCGCCGCCTGGATCCTGCTGGACACCGAGGAGTGGACTGCCGAGTGGCGGCGCACCGAGTACCCGGTGGCGGAGGCGGCAAAGGCCATCTCGCAGGCAGGACTGCCACGCAGTCTGGGAGAGCGGCTATTCATAGGGCAGTGAGACCGGTCCGACGACACCTGGTGGCCCTCATCGGCCTCGCCCTGGCCGGCTGCGGCTCCTCCGACGACGAGCCGAAGGGCAAGCCGCTGCCCCGCGCCGTCGTGGCCGAGCTCCAGACACGCCTGGACGAGGTCGAGCGCCGTTACAGGGACGCGGTCGAGAACGACAACGCCGGCGCCTGCAGTGACATCTCCAACGACTCCTTCGCGGGAGGCCCAGGCAGGGGAATCGACCAGATCCTCTCCGACCTCCCCGACGACGTCGACCCGGATCTGCGCACGGCGGTGAGGAGGTCCTTTGAGAACCTGCGCGCCCTCGCCGAGGAGGGGTGCGCCGAGGTGAGGCCCCCGGCCGAGACCGAGCCCGAAACCGAACCCGAGCCGGTCCCCGAGGCGCCTATACCCGAGGTGGCCCCGCCGGAGGAGAAGGAGAAGGAGAAGGCGCCCAAGAAGACCCTGCCGAAGGAGGAACCGGCGCCGGAGATCGAGGACGGCGGTGGCGCCGTGCCCCCTCGGCAGAAGGGCACGCCCGGCAACGGGGGCGGCGCCCTGGCCCCACCCGGGCTGGAGCAGGATTGATGGCCACCCCCGAGGCGATCGCGGGCCGCTACGTGATCGACCGCAGGCTCGGCGCGGGCGGGATGTCCACGGTCTTCCTGGCGATGGACTCCGTGCTCGAGCGCGCCGTGGCGGTGAAGCTGCTGGCCGAGCACCTGGCTGAGGACGAGGACTTCGTAGCGCGCTTTCGCCGCGAGGCCCTCTCCGCCGCTCGCCTCCAGCACCCCAACATCGTGCAGGTGTTCGATTCGGGCGAAGACCCGGGCTCGCACCGCCACTACATCGTGATGGAGTTCGTGGACGGGCCCTCCTGCGCCGACCTGCTGCGCGACAGCAAGGAGCTCGGCGTGGACCAGACGGTGTCGATGGTCCGCGACGCCTGCAACGGTCTGGAGTACGCCCACCGAGCGGGTGTTGTGCACCGTGATGTGAAGCCGGGCAACCTCCTGATGGCGGATCAGGTGAGCGCGACCAAGCTCGCCGACTTCGGCATAGCCAAGGCCGCCGAGCAGACGCGCATCACCCAGGTGGGCTCGGTGCTCGGCACCGCGGCGTACCTATCCCCCGAACAGGCCAGGGGCGAGGAGGCGGGCCCCGCTTCGGACATCTACTCGCTCGGCGTCTGCGCCTACCAGTTCCTCACCGGCCGTCTTCCGCACGAATACTCATCGCTGACCGAGCTCGCGCTCAAGCAGCAGCAGGAGGAGGTCGAGCCGATCACCCTCCACCGCCCCGAGGTTCCCGCCGAGCTCGACCGCGCGATCCGGGTAGCCCTGGAGCGAGACCCGGCCGAGCGCTACGCCTCCACGCTCGACATGGCCAGGAGCCTCGAGGCCGGGCTACACGGCCAGGACACCGAGGCCACGATCCGTTTGGCCCAGGGCGCCACAGCGCCCAGCACAAAGGCCACCCGCGCCCTCGGACAGGTCACCTCAGCCACTCAGGCCATGCGCACCCGTGGATCTGCCGTACCCCCTCGACGGCAGCTGCGCTCCCGCCCGGCCCCGGTGGTCGAGCGCGCGCCCGAGGGCCAGGCGGTGGCCCGCGCCGAGCGCAGGACCCCCTGGGCCCGGCTCGGCACGGCCCTCGCGGCGCTCGCGGCCCTGCTCGCCGTGGGGGCCGTGGCCTATGCGCTGCTCTCCTCAGACGGGCCCAGCCGCACAGTCGAGCCCGTCGACCGCGGGGACGTGCAACAGCAGATCGACGACCTGCGCCAGTTACTCAGCGAGAACTCTCGCTAGGACCGATTCCGCTCGTTGTCGTCCACGTCAGGGTCGAGGGCGTCGGCGTGGGCGTGTCGCTCGCCGGCGGCCTTGCGTTCCTGGCTAGCCAGCGCCGAGTGCTCGTCGGCCTCGGCCTGCGCCCGCTTCGCTCGCGCGATCTTCTCCTCGGCCTCGGCCTCCTTCGAGTCGGCCCGAGCCGAACGGATTCCAGCCTCTTCGCGGTGTTCCCTGGCCTCGGTGCGGTGGGTATCGTCGCGCTTGGTCTTGGCCTTTCGGCCGAGCAAGAGCGCGGCGATGATGGCCACCACCACGATGACAGCAATGATGATCAGGATTTCGGTCAAGGTCTCCTCCTCGAGTCGGTGCTGCGATTGCCTACACGTGCCCCTAGCGGAGCGTTTGTAAGCCTCCCTGGTCAGCCGGACGGCCAGCTCCAGCCATCACGCGATCTCGGTAGGCGGTGTAGTTCCCGGCCGTCACGGCCTCCCGAATGCCCCGCATGAGCTCCGCCATGAACGTGAGGTTGTGCAGCGTGACCAGCCGCGCTCCGGTGAGCTCCTTCGCCCGCGTGAGATAGTGAAGGTATCCGCGGGTGTGCTCGCGGCACACGGGACACGGGCAGTTCTCGGAGATCGGCTCGCGGCTGTCGCGGTGCTGCGCCTTGGTGAGGTCGAGGCGAAACCGGCGCTCGGGGTCGGCCACCAGCGCCGTGCCGTGCCGCCCGAGGCGCGTGGGGGTGGCGCAGTCGAAGGTGTCGACGCCGGCCGCCACCGCGTGGAGGATGTCGTCCACGTCCCCGATGCCGAGGAGGTGGCGGGGGCTCGCTTCGGCGATCGGGGCGAGCGACCAGCCGATCACCTCGCGCATCTGCTCCTTTTCCTGCCCGAGCGAGCCCCCGATCGCCACACCGCGGGGGGTTGCCCCCGCAACGAAGGTTGCCGACTCCGCGCGTAGATCTGGATGCACCCCTCCCTGCACTATCCCGTAGAGCGCCTGCTCCGCCGGGCCGTGCTCGGCGTGCCAGGCCACGCAGCGGTCGAGCCAGCGATGGGTGCGCTCCATGGAGCGCTGGGTGTAGGCGCGGTCCGAGTGAAAGGGGGTGCACTCGTCAAAGGCCAGGGCGATGTCCGAGCGGAGGGCCGCCTGCACCTCCATCGAGGTCTCCGGTCCCATGAAGCGCTCGGCGCCGTCGGTGTAGGAGCGGAAGGTCACGCCCTCCTCCTCGATGGACAGCACCCGACTTTCGGCTTGCCCCCGCCGGCGCTTCACCTCGTCGGCCACCGATCCGTGGCCCATCGAGAACACCTGAAAGCCGCCGGAGTCGGTGATGATCGGCCGCCTCCAGCCCATGAAGTCGTGCAGCCCTCCCATCGCCCGGATGCGGTCGGGGCCCGGAGTGATGAAGAGGTGAAACGTGTTGCCCAGCACCATCTCGAAGCCGAGCGCCTCGACCTCGGCCGCCGCCAGGCCGCGAACGCTGGCGTTGGAGGCAAGGGGCACGAACGCCGGCGTCCGAACCTCGCCGTGGGCGAGAGCGAGCACGCCGGCGCGGGCGGACCCATCACGAGCGTCGATCCGAAAATGGGGCAAGGGGTCAGACCCCATCAGTCGCCGCGTATCAGATTTTCTCCGGTCATCTGCAGGGAGGGGTCTGACCCCATGAGGGCAAGGACCGTAGGAGCAACATCGGCCAGGACGCCGCCGTCGCGCAGCTCCCCCACTTCGGCCGTCACGATTACCGGCACCGGGTTGAGCGAGTGGGCGGTGTTGGGGCTACCGTCGGGCTCGAGCATGTGATCGGCATTGCCGTGGTCGGCGGTCACGATGCACGCGCCGCCCCTGTCGTGCACGGCCTCGACCACGCGCCCCAGGCACTCGTCCACGGTCTCGATTGCCTTCACCGCTGCCCCGATCACGCCCGTGTGACCCACCATGTCGGGGTTCGCGAAGTTGATGATCCCGAAGCCGAAGTCCCTTTCTCCCCACCGCTCGATGAACACGTCGGCGGCCTCGCGGGCGCTCATCTGGGGCTTGTGATCGTAGGTGGGCACGTCGCGCGGGGAATCCACCAGGCGGCGCTCCTCCCCTTGGTGCTCGGCCTCCTCGCCGCCGTTGAAGAAGTAGGTCACGTGGGCGTACTTCTCGGTCTCGGCCACGTGCAGCTGCGCGATTCCGCGCTCAGCGAGCACCCCGGCCAGCGTCACGGCCGGGCGCCTTGGTGGAAAGGCGACCGGGTGGTCGTAGGACTCGCGGTACTGGGTGAAGGTGGCCATGTGAAGGCCGAGGCTCTCGAGCGCGTCGGTGAGCTGGCGCGCGCGGTCGGGGCGAAAGTTGAAGAAGATCGTGGCGTCGCCGTCGCGGATGAGGCCCTCCTCCCTCACCAGCGTCGGCTTCACGAACTCGTCGGTCTCCCCGCGACCGTATGCAGCTGTCACCGCGGCTTCGGCCGAGTCGGCGCGCCTGTCCTCGGCCTCGCCCTTCACAAGCGCGTCGTAAGCGGTCCGCGTGCGTTCCTCGCGGCTGTCGCGATCCATCGCGTAGTAGCGCCCGCTCACCGTCGCCACGCGTCCACCGTACTCGGCCAGCCACCCCTCGACCTCGGCCACGTAGCCGGCGCCCGAGTCGGGCAGGGTGTCGCGGCCGTCGGTGAAGGCGTGCACCACGAGGTCGGGCACCTCCGCACGCGCGGCCAGCTCGATCAGGGACTTGAGGTGGCCCATGCTCGCGTGCACGCCACCGGCCGACACGAGCCCCAGCAGGTGCAGTCGCCCGGCCTCCCGGCCTGCCGCGCACGCCCCGCGCAGCACCTCGTTCTCGAAGAACGACCCATCGGCCACAGCGTCGTCGATGCGTTTGAGGTCCTGCGGCACGATCGAGCCCGCGCCGAGGTTGAGGTGGCCTACCTCGGAGTTGCCCATCTGCCCCTCGGGCAGCCCGACGGCCGCGCCGCACGCGGTGAGCTGCGCATGCGCGTAGGTGGACCACAGCTCGTCGAAGACCGGGGTGTCCGCCAGCTCGACCGCGTTGCCCGGGCCCGGTTCGGCGAGGCCCCACCCGTCAAGAATCACGAGACAGACCGCCGGCACGGGCGGACGCCTCACCCCGCCGCCGCTGCGATCTGCGCGAAGCCCTCCGGATCGAGGCTCGCCCCGCCCACGAGGGCGCCGTCCACGTCGGGCTGGGAGAGGATCTCTGCCGCGTTGTCCGGCTTCACGCTGCCCCCGTAGATGACCCGTACCCGTTCCGCCGCCTCGGTGGAACGGCTCGCGATCAACGCGCGCACGAAGGCCACCGCCTCCTGCGCCTGATCGGTCGTGGCCACCTGGCCGGAGCCGATCGCCCAGATCGGCTCGTAGGCCACCACCACTTCGGCGAGGCGCTCGTCGGGTACGCCCTCCAGGCCCTCACCCACCTGGTAGCGCAGCTTTCGCTCCATGTCGCCGGCCTCGCGCTCCTCCTCGGTCTCCCCCACGCACAGCATGGGCATCAGCCCCGCGTCGAGCGCAACCGGCACCTTGTCCTGCAGGGCACGGTCGGTCTCCCCGAACAACTCGCGCCGCTCAGAGTGGCCGAGAACCACCCCGCGGGCGCCCGCCTCCGTGAGCATCGGCGCGGACACCTCCCCGGTGAAGGCTCCTTCCGCGGCCGCGTGCATGTTCTGGGCGGCCACGAGAACGCCCGACCCGTCGAGGGCCTGCACGGCCGTGTCGAGCGCGGTGAAGGGCACGCATAGGGCAACGTCCGCCGGGCGGGCCGCGGCGTCGGGCAGGAGCGAGAGCAGCTGCTTCGCGTAGGTCTCCACCTGCCCACGAGTTCCCCATAGCTTCCAGTTGCCGGCGATGAGCGGCCTCCGGCCCGCCGCCGGGGCTTGGCGGTCAGGCGGGAGGCGCGCAGCCCGATCGTCGTTCGGGCGAGCACCGGACGCGGCCGTCTCAGCCATCGTCCAGGGCGTCCACGCCTGGGAGGTCCTTGCCCTCGAGCAGCTCGAGGGCGGCCCCGCCGCCGGTGGACAAATGGGTCACGCGATCAGCGAGCCCGAAGGAGGCCAGGGCCGCGGCGGAGTCGCCGCCCCCCACCACCGTCGTGCCCGGAGCGCCGGCCACAGCCTCGGCCATCGCGCGAGTTCCCGCAGCGAAGGGCTCGAGCTCGAAAGCGCCCATCGGGCCGTTCCAGAAAACCGTGCCGGCGCCCTCGATCTGCTCGGCGTAGGCCTCCGTGGTACGCGGCCCCACGTCCAGCCCCATCCAGCCGTCGGGCACATCGACCCCGTCCAGCTCGCGGCTGTCGGTCTCCGCCGAGAACTCCTTGCCCAGCACGAGGTCGGTAGGGAGCATCAACTGCGCACGGGTGTCGCCCTCCGCCTTCTCGAGCGCCTGGCGCGCCAGCTCCACGCCTTCCTCCTCGACCAGCGAATCGCCGGTGTCGATGCCCTGGGCCTTGAAGAACGAGAAGGCCATGGCGCCTCCGATGAGGATGGCGTCGGCCTCCTCCAGGAAGCGATCGATCAGCGCCACCTTGTCCGACACCTTGGCGCCGCCCAGAACCACCACGAGCGGACGCTCGGGACTCTCGACGATGCCCCTCAGCGTCGTGACCTCACGTTCGAGCAGGAGACCCGCCGCCGACGGGAGGTGCTCCGCGACCCCGGCAGTGGAGGCGTGCGCGCGGTGGGCGGCGCCGAAGGCATCGTTCACGAAGACCTCCCCGAGCGTTGCGAGGTTACGCGCGAGATCGGGGTCGTTCTCGGTCTCTCCCGGCTCCCAGCGGGTGTTCTCGAGCACCAGCACCCCGCCGGGCTCGAGCGCCTCGGCCTGTCCAGCCACACCGTCGCCCACTACGTCGTCGGCCTGAGTCACCGGCGCGCCGATCAGCTCGGAGAGTCGCTTAGAGGCCGGCGCCAGGGAGGTCTCCGGGTCGCGTTCCTTGGGTCTTCCGAGGTGCGAGCAAAGCACGAGCCGCGCACCGCGTTCGCGCAGGAACTCGATGGTGGGAAGGGCCGCCTGGATACGCGCGTCGTCGGTCACCACGTCGCCGTCCAGAGGCACGTTGAAGTCCACGCGCACCAGTGCGCGGGTGCCCTGGGTGAGATCGAGGTCGCGAACGCCGCGTTTGTGAAAGCGGCTCAGGCGACCGGCTCCCCGGTGCCCACGAGCACGCGCTCGGCGAGGTCGACCACGCGGTGGGAGTAGCCCCACTCGTTGTCGTACCAGGCCACGACCTTCACCAGCCGATCGCCCATCACCATCGTGAGCTTCGAATCGAAGATGCACGAGTAGGGCGATCGCACGATGTCGCTCGACACGATCTCGTCCTCGGTGTACTGCAGGATGCCCTCCATCGGTCCGGTGTCGGCCCGCTCGGCCATCGCCTGGTTGATCTCCTCGGCGGTCACGTCACGCGAGGCGTGGAACACAAGATCGGTCATCGAGCCCGTGGGAATGGGCGCCCGCACCGCCATGCCGTTGAGCTTGCCCTCGAGCTCGGGCATCACGAGCCCGATGGCCTTGGCCGCGCCGGTTGAGGTGGGCACGATGTTGATGGCGGCAGCACGGGCACGGCGCAGGTCCTTATGAGGGGTGTCCTGCAGCGCCTGGTCGGCGGTATAGGCGTGAATCGTGGTCATCACGCCCGACTCGATGCCTACCGAGTCGTGCAACACGCGCACCAGCGGCCCCAGGCAGTTCGTGGTGCAGGAGGCGTTCGAGACCACGTGGTGGGAGTCGGCGTCGTAGGCGTCGTCGTTCACTCCGAGCACCAGCGTCACGTCAGGCTCGGTGGCCGGAGCGGAGATGATCACCTTCTTCGCCCCCGCCTCCAGGTGCTTCGCGGCGCTCTCGCGGTCGGTGAAGATGCCCGTCGACTCGATCACCACGTCGGCGCCGAGATCTGACCACGGCAGCGCAGCGGGATCTTTTTCGGCAGTCACCCGCAGCTCCTTGCCGTCCACCACCAGGCCGTCGTCCCCCACCTCGACCGTGCCCGGAAAGGGGCCGAGGATCGAGTCGTACTTGAGCAGGTGAGCGAGCGTCTCGTTGTCGGTGATGTCGTTTACCCCGACCCAGTCGATGTCCGCGCCGCGCTCGTGGGCGGCGCGAAAGACATTGCGTCCGATGCGGCCAAAGCCGTTGATCCCGGCCTTCAGTGCCATTCTGGCGCTCCTTTTTGCTCGATACCCGGTTCGAGGGCACCGCAGCGTACCCGACTCGCGCTGCGGTATGCATGTGGGGTAGGGCGGCCCTTGCCCCGCGAGCGAACAAGGTGCGGTGATCTTTCAGGATTTCGTGCACTTCAACCTCTCGGCGCGCGAGAACATCGGCTTCGGCGACATCTGCGCGATCGAGGACGCAACACAGATCACCGCCGCGGCACGCCGCGCGGGCGCACACCACTTCCTGCACGACCTGCCGCATGGATACGACACGACCCTGGGCAGGCTGTTCCACGAGGGGCACGATCTGTCTCCGGATGGCCGATCGAATCTTCGTCTTGCGAGAGGGCGAGGTGATCGAGTCCGGCAGCCACGACGAGCTCGTGGGGGCGGGCGGCCTGTACTCCGAGCTGTTCGCCCTTCAGGCCTCGAGCTATCTGGAGGAGCGCTCTGACGGGAGCGCCAGGCGGTGAGCCGGGCAGGCGCCGACGGTCAGGGAGCTCGCGGTGCCTTCTCGATGTCGCGATGCACCACGTCAACCAGGTAAGTCCCGCGCTCGGCGTACTCCCGAGCGAGGCGCTCGGCGATGACCACCGATCGATGGCGCCCACCGGTGCAGCCGATGCCGATCGTGAGGTGCGCCTTGCCCTCCTTCTCGTACTGCGGCAAAAGGTAGTCGAGCAGCGGAATTAGGTGGTCGTAGAACTCGCCGATGCCGTCCGAGCCCTCCACGTAGTCGCGCACCGAGTCGTCGAGGCCGGTGAGCGGACGTAGGTCCGACTCGTAGTGCGGGTTGGGCAGGAAGCGCACGTCGAACAGGAGGTCCGCGTCCCGCGGTGCGCCGTGCTTGAACCCGTAGGTGAGGAAGGTGACGGCGAGCCTGCCGATGCTTCCCCGCGGAAGCATCTTGTCCGCCACCACCTTGCGCAGGCGCGACGCACTCAGGTCCGAGGTGTCGATCGACACGCTCGCCAGCTCGCGCAGCGGCTCGAGCAGCTTGCGCTCGGACTGGATCGCCCGCACCACCTGCCCGCCCACCGGGTTGGATCCGTCAGCACCGATGGCTAGGGGGTGCCGGCGCCTCGTCTCCTTGTAGCGGTTGACCAGCACGTCCTCGCTGGCCTCGAGAAACAACAGCCGGTGGGGAAGCCCGCGCTCGGTCATCTCATCGAGGACCATCACGAGCCCCTCGAACAGATCACCCCCGCGCACGTCGGAGACGACGGCCGCGCGCTCCACCTTCGACCCCTCGTGATCGAACAGCTCGGCCAGTTGACTGATCATCTCCGGGGGCAGGTTGTCGACGCAGAAGTACCCAGCGTCTTCGAAGCAAGCCATGGCCTGCGACTTCCCGGCGCCCGAGAAGCCCGTTATCAACACGAAGTCGCGCACCTAGTGCTTTGTAGCGCGTCGATCGGTCCTCTTTTCAATCCACCCTGTGAACGTGGCTGTGGATGTCCCGCGCCACCCGCCCGGGCAGGCCGGGGACGCCCTCCACCTCGTCCCGGCTGGCGGCGAGGAACCGCTCGGGCGTACCGAAGTGCTGGAGGATCGCCCGCTTGCGAGCCGGACCTACGCCGGGAAGATCGTCGAGCACCGACGAGGTCATCGCCTTGTCGCGCCGGCCGCGGTGGAAATCGATCGCGAAGCGGTGGGCCTCGTCGCGCACCCGTTGGAGCAACTGCAGCGGCGCCGAGTCGTGGCGCATGATCAGCGGCGCGGGCCGGCCCGGTACGAACACCTCCTCGAGCTGCTTGGCCAGCGATATCACGGTGGCGCCGAGCTGCGTGAAGTCACCCAGCTCGGCCAGCCCGGCGGAGAGCTGACCCTTCCCCCCGTCGATCACGATAAGGGTTGGAAGGGAAGCGAAGCTGGCGTCATAGGCCTTCTCGTGCGGGGAGAGCTCCTTTTGGGCCCTGTACTGCGACATCCGGCGGCTCAGCACCTCGGCCATGGCGGCGAAGTCGTCCTGAACGGCGCCGCGCACGCCGAAGCGCCGGTAGTCCGACTTCTTCGCGGCGCCGCCCTCGAACACCACCATCGACGCCACCGTATGCGTCTCACCCAGGTTGGAAATGTCAAAGCACTCGATGCGCATGGGGATCGTGGCCATGCCCAGCGCCTGCTGGAGACCGTCGAGCGCGGCGATGCGCCGGTTGCGCCGGTGCTCGTGGCGCAGGCGGTCCTGGTCGAGGGCGAGGCGCGCGTTGCGCTCGGCCAGCTCGAGGATCCGCCGCTTGTCCCCCCGCTCGGCCGAGCGCACCTCGACCGCCCCGCCACGGCGCTCGGCGAGCGCAGCCGCCAGGCTTGGATCGGGGGTCAGGCCCTTCGGGATGATCACCTGCGGAGGGATGGCCATCGCGCTCGCGTAGTACTGGAGCACAAACTCCTCAAGCACTTCCGACTCGTCGCGCTCTGCGGCGTTCTCGAGATAGAACGACTGCCGGTCGGCCAGCACCCCGTCGCGAACCTGGAACACCTGGGCGTTGGCGTCGGTGCCCTCGGCGGCGACGGCGATGGCGTCGAGCGTACCCACCGCCTCGTTGGCCACCCGTTGACGTTCAAGGAGAGACCGCACAGCCTTCAGCCGGTTGCGAAACCCGGCCGCAGCCTCGAACTCCTGATCGGTGGCGGCCAGCTTCATCGAGTCAGTGAGCTCGCGCTCGATCTGGCGGTAGCGCCCCGACAGGAAGGCGATGATGGTGTCGATGTTCTCGCGGTACTCCTCCCTCGTGACCACGTCAATGCACGGGGCCTGGC